>JAYZVA010000135.1:0-14713 GCA_036156175.1 Myxococcota bacterium | reverse complement strand
TCGACAGGCTCGGAGGCATCGTAGACCGCGGAACAGTCGAGTTCGACGTGCTCTTCGGTGTCGCCGACCTCATGAAAGGCTTGCGTCTTGTCCACCCACTCACCAAACTCGCTCATGTCTACGTCCGAGAAGTCCTCGGTCAAGCCCACAGCGACCCAGAGCTTACCGGTGTACTCGTCCGGGTTGTAAGCCACCAGGTAGACCTCGCTGTTTGGCGGAACATCGAACCAATCTCGGAACAGAATCCACGAGTCTGTCTGCGTAAACGGTTCAAAAAAGTCGATCGGCGTCTCGACGTCGTCCGTGGAAATCACGACGGCGCCCATGTTTGGAGGAAGGTCAAACGGTACGTCGGCGTCCGGGTATCCCTCGGCCACGATTGCGAGAGAGGGGCGGTACGCTTCGAGTCGGTCCAAGACGGGCACGCCCAGTTCGAGCCACACCTCATCGAGGTCGCCCGTTTCCATGTGCATCCAGAGTGCGTCCTCCGTGCAGGTCATCGTTGCGTACAACGCGATCGAGATCTCGGGGTCGACCACTTCAAAGGCTTCCGACGGCGTGGAGTGCCCATTTGCGTAAGACGGCTTGTGCGCGTCAGCAGCGGGAATGCCCGCCACCACGATTGCCAAAAACGCTCCCCCCATGCGACCCCCTTTTGAATCAAGACCCCGAAAAATTCGCGATGTTTGTCATTATTACGCTTTTGGAGTGCCGAAGGCGACCGATTTTGAATATATTTTGAATAAGATTGGAGCTCCGATGGACTTTGAAGTCTTCTACGACGGCGATTGCCCCCTCTGCCTCAAAGAAATCCGCATGTTGCAGTGGCTCGACCGCAAACGGCACAAAATTCGCTTCACCGACATCGCGGCCGCCGATTTCGATGCAGTGGAAACGACCGGGCTGACATACGACCAACTGATGGCCGAAATCTACGGCCGCATGCCGGATGGGTCCTTGGTCACCGGGATGGAAGTCTTTCGACAACTGTACGGCGCTGTCGGACTGGGTCTCCTGTTTGCACCCACGGCATGGGGACCACTGAAGCCGGTGTTCGACAACATCTACAGCTACTTCGCCCGGAATCGTCTGCGCCTCACCGGCCGGTGCCACGACGAAGGGTGCGCGACGGCGCCACAATGATGGGCTTCGACGGGCCCATCCGTGCCGTCATCATTGGCGCCCGGGGCGGCGTGGGCGCCGCCTTTGTCGAAGCCATCGCCGCGAACTCCGCGGACAACCGGGTCTGGGCCACCTCCCGTTCCGGCAATGGCATCCCCGAATCTGCCGAGCGCGCATTCGCCGTAGACATCACCGATGAGGCGTCCATCGAAGCCCTCGCCACCGCACTGACCGATGATGCGTTTCACCCGAACCTCGTGCTCAACTGCACGGGAGTTTTGTCGACCGAATCATTTGGGCCCGAGCGGAGCTGGCGACACTTGAACATCGACACCATGCGGGCGGTGTTCGAAGTCAATGCCTTCGGCGTTGGATTGCTCGGAAAGCACCTGATTCCGGTGCTGCCGCGCGCAGGCCGGTCGGTGTTCGGCAGCCTCTCCGCGCGGGTCGGGAGCATCAGCGACAACCGATTGGGCGGATGGCACAGCTACCGAGCGTCGAAAGCCGCCCAGAACATGCTGATCAAGGGCCTCGCCATCGAAGCATCCATGCGCTGGAAGGACTTGGTCTGCGTCGCATTGCACCCGGGAACCGTGAACACCGAGTTGTCGCGGCCCTTCTCAGCCCGCGTGCCGCCTGAAAAACTGTTCACCCCTCAGCAAAGTTGCGAGTACCTCTGCAACACCATTGCCTCGCTGGGTCCCAATGCCAGCGGCGGATTCTACGCTTGGGACGGCCAAGCCATCGAATACTAACCTCACTCAAGGAGCCACCATGTTCGGACTGTTTCGATCCAATCCCGCCAAAAACCTCGAGAAACAAATCGCCCAAAAACGAGCTGCGTCGGTGCAGATGCAACGCTCGGGAGACCTGCGCACCTACGCAACCATGGTTGCCGAAATCGAGGCGCTCGAGGACGAACTCATCGCAATTAGAAACCGGTCTGCAGAATGAATCCTGCAGACCGGCTTCTGATTTGAGGCTGTCTCAGTCGGCGTTCGCGACAATGTCGAGGGTGAACCGGAGGGGGTCGTCATTCCGCACGGCTCCGAAGAGGAACCGGTATGGTTCGAACCCGAACGACGCGTGCAGCACATCGAATGTGGCTTGCGCGTACAGCTTGCCCTCGTACACCGTGATGGTGACGACGGGAGAAACCGCGGCTTCGGTTCCCCGAACCTTGAGCTTGCCGGCAACGTTTAGTTCGGCAACCGCACCGCCGTCGCCGGTGCACTCGGTGGACTCAAAGGTGATCTTCGAGTACTCCGCTGCGTTCAGCTGGTTGTCGTCCAACATGTTTTCCCGAATGGTCGCCCGGTCATCATCGGCCAGGGGCTGGGTGTATCCGACAAAGTCGCGCATGCCAGACTCATCGACCTGAAGCTGGTTGACATCCAACTCGAAGGCGACGCGGCACTCGGACAAATCATCGAGGTTGTACTCGACTTCACCCCAGTAACCATCCGCGCGGATCACGTGGTTGTGTGCCATTCCGCTCAATGCGGCGTCGTTGTCCTTGAACACCTGCACGTAAATGAGGCTGTTTTCGGTGTCGAAATCGTATGTGATCGTGGGCTCGGGCTCGCGCTCGGTCGAGCCATCGCCAGAATCGCCACCGTTGTTCCCTTCTTCGCGGTTCTCATCGGCTTCTTGGAGGTCCTCCAGTGGAATCTCATCGATGTCATCGCTGGGCGATGGAACGTCAGACGCGTCGGCGTACTTGTTTTGGACAGGCTCGGACTTGCTGCATGCAGCTGCGAAGGCGCCGAGGAAGAAAATGGAAAATGTTGAGGTTTTCATGATGGACAGTTCCTTTTGGTTGAACGTAGGCCCGGGGTCCCCCCCCAGAGTTTTCTACTGGGCCGTAGATAACGCGAGCCCATTCTTTGTCGAAACCTGTTCAAACGTTTTTCAGCCGAAACGCCGCATTGCTACACCGCTGTCACACAACGCGATCCGCCGAGGCACACTGCACCGAAGTCTGTTTGTGGGCGCAGCCCATCAAAAAAACGGGGGCCATCGAGCCCCCGTCATCGGTTCCAGTGCGGTCCGAAGCGACCGGCCAAGCCTTACGTTGGGTCCGGTCGGGGCACAACCTTCGCAGAAGCCATCTTGGACCCTTCGACCAACAGCTCATCGAGGCCGCTGACCGTGCAGGTGATGTCGGTGCCGACGGGGTCGAACCGGGTCACGTTATACGTTGTGCCCTCGGTGCCGTCCGACCAGCGATAGGTGATGTCGCCGTTGATGTCGGTTGCCGTTGCGCTGCAGGTGAGCGTCGTTCCCACGTAGGCGGTTTTTGGGGAAACATCCACTGAGGTGAAGGTCGGCCCACCCGAGTGCTCTGACCAACCAGCCGGCAGCCTCCCCTCGCGGTTCGCTTCCCGCAAGACGGTCGCGTTTCCTTCTTCAGCGAACGCAAACGTACGCGTGCCAAGGTCTGACATCGTCATTGCGAAGAACACGATCATGAAAAACGCCGTGGTGCTCAGAATCATCTTGGTGCTGGATGGCCCACCCTTCACGTGCATGAACCAGGCGATGACCAGTGACGCCTTCGCCGAGGCCACCACCAACGCCCAGAAAATCGCATGCCGCTGGACCATCCCGAGCTCGCTCACACCGACCGTTGCTACGGTCAACAGAAGCAACGCACCGTACACACCCACGTAGGTCTGCAGCGACGCCGGCTCGTGGTGGTGGTCATCCTCGTGGTCCACGGCTTCCGCGACCGCCAGCGGCGGGGGGTTGTCCACCCGCCGAACCACGGTGCCGCTCTCTTCGCGCTTCAAAAACGAGAACGACTGCTCTCCCAGTACAACAGAGAACACGCCCACCAAAGTCTGTCCCACCGTGGGCAACAGGATGAAGAAACAAATCCCGACCGCTACCAGGCCAAAACAAACGAGTACATTCAGCAAAATGGTCATGGCGCCTTCTACTTCACCAGGTACAGCATTGGAAACAGGAAAATCCACACCAGGTCAACGAGGTGCCAGTACAAGCCAAGGTTCTCGGCAAGGACGTCATTTTCGCCGGTGACGCTGCCGTTCTTCACCTTCACGGCCAGCCACCCCAGCAACCCCATCCCGATGATGACGTGCAGCGCGTGCAGGCCAGTCGCCGTGTAGTAGATGCCGAAGAAAATCCCCGCCATGCCCTCGACCGCGCCACCCTCGTAGTGGCCCCCGGGGAAGATGCCCATGTGGAACTTGTGGGCATACTCGAAGGCCTTGACGACCAGGAAGACGCCGGCGAGGCCAACAGTGGCCCAAATCCACCGGACGGAAGACGCCGTCTTGTTGAGCTGCAGGTCGCGGATCGCAAGAACCATCGTAAGGGAACTGGTCAGGAGAACGACGGTGTTGGCGGCCCCCATCCACTTGTTGAGGACTTCTGCACCCGACAACCAGGTGCCCGGGTACAGAAAGCGGTACGCAATGTACGCCATAAAGAGGCCCGAGAAGAACAGGATCTCCTGAGCCAAAAACAGCCACATGCCCATGCTCGCCGCGGAACGTTGTTGCTCCGCAGATTCAAAGAACGATGCGACCCATTCGGGTTGATCGGTCGCATGATGAGTCGCTCCCATTATTTGCTCGCCTCCGCAACCTTGACCTTCTGGCCCGGCTCCGCGCCATCATAATCGTATGGCGTCCCCGTTACCACGGGCTGGTAGTGGAAGTTGTGTTCGATCGGCGGCGAAGCGGTCTGCCATTCCAGCGACTTCGCGTTCCATGGGTTCTCGCTCGCAGGCTCGCCCCAGATCGCGCCATAGATCAGATACCCAAGGGTGACGAACAGGGAGACTCCGAGGCAAATCGCACCGACGGTCGCGATCTGGTTCAAGGACTCGAACGACGCGAGGTACTCGTAGTAGCGCCGCGGCATTCCGCGACTGCCCACCACGAACATGGGCAAGAAGGTCAGGTTGAACGAGATGAAGACCAGCGCCGACGTGATGTTGGCCAGTCGCATGGGGTACATGCGACCGAACATCTTCGGCCACCAGTGATGGAGCCCTCCGATGTATGTGAGGATTGCCCCACCCATCATCACGTAGTGGAAGTGAGCCACCACGTAGTACGTGTCGTGCAGGTGCACATCGATGGAGAGCGCGCCGAGAACGACCCCGGTCAACCCGCCGATCATGAAGAGCGCCAGGAACGAGAACACGTACATCATCGGGGGAGTAAACTGAATCCGTCCTTTGTACATGGTCGCGACCCAGCTGAACACCTTGATGGCAGTCGGCACCGCGATGAAGAACGTCAAGAAGCTGAACAAGACGCTCGAGTAGATGGACTGGCCGCTGGTAAACATGTGGTGTCCCCACACCAACGAGCCCACGATGGCAATGGCAAGGCTGGACCCGGCGATTCCCTTGTAGCCAAAGATCGACCGCTGCGAGTGCACCGCGACCATTTCACTGACAATGCCGAATGCAGGCAGAATCATGATGTACACGGCAGGGTGCGAATAGAACCAGAAGAAATGCTGGAACAAGACGGGGTCGCCCCCAAGGGTCGGGTCGAAAATCCCGATGCCAACCGCGCGCTCAATGACCAGCAACAGCACCGTGATGGCCAAAACCGGTGTCGCGAGAATCTGAACCGCACTGGTCGCGTAGATGGACCAGAGCATCAAAGGCAGCCGAAGCCATGTCATCCCGGGAGGCCGCATCTTGTGGATGGTGACGATGAAGTTCAGTCCCGTGAGGATGGACGAAAACCCAAGGATGAACACGCCCGTCAATGCCCATGCCACAGGCCCCACGGTCGTGGAGCTGTAGGGGGTGTAGAACGTCCAACCGGTGTCGAATGAACCGAGCACCATGGCGACCAGCAACAGCGCTGCCCCGGCCATGTAGATGTGGAAGCTTGCGAGGTTCAACTTCGGGAATGCAACATCGCGTGCGCCCAACATGAGTGGCAACACGAAGTTACCGAGCACCGCTGGCGCAGCGGGAATGATGACCAAGAACACCATGATCGAACCGTGCAATGTGAATGCCCGGTTGTACTGGTCTGCGTCCAGCAGGTCGCCGGCCGCTGTAAACAGCTCAATCCGGACCAAGCCGGCCATCACGCCGCCCGCGATCATGAACAAGGTGGTTGCCACCAAGTACATGATTGCGATGCGCTTGTGGTCAACAGAAAACAGCCAGCTCTTCCAGCCACGAGTGGCGGCCAGGTAGCTTGGCTCAGGTGCGTCTACCGCTTCCGTTTCAGTGCTCATATCGGAGCCTCCTTATCGGATCCCAGTCCTTTCAAATAGACAATGAGCGCCGTCAGTTCTTCTTCGCTCAATCGGCCCGCGTACGATGGCATCACGGGACCATACCCTTCTACCACCTTCGCGACCGGGTTCTCAATCGATTCGCGCAGGTAGTTCTCGTCGACCAGCACGGTATCACCGGTGGTCAACCGTTCCTCGCGCCCAAACACGTCGTAGAGTGCCGGCCCGATGCCACCGGCGGGAGCGTCGCCTGCCACGCTGTGGCAACCGGCACAGCCGCTGCTGGCAAACAGTGTCGCTCCATCAACCGGACCTTCAGCGGCTTCCTGAGCTTCTTCGACAAACGAAGCAAACTCCGCCTGGCTCAATACGGTGACCTTGGTGATCATGCCCGAGTGTTTCGTCCCGCAGTACTCGGTGCAGAAGAGGTCATACACGCCCTCTTCCGTCGCCCGGAAACCGGTGGTTGTGTACCGATTGGGCACCACGTCTTTCTTCATGCGGAACGACGGGATGAACACGCTGTGCAACACATCGTTCGACGAACCGACCAAGCGCACGGGAGTGTCCACCGGAACGACGAGTCCGACCGGCCGGCCTTCCTTCACGTTCTTTGCGTCCAGCTCCTCTGTGGCTTGCAAGCGGATTCCCTGCTCGGGGTAGTCAAAGGTCCAGAACCACTTCTGGCCCATGACCCGCACTTCCATGGCATCCGTCTCTGGAATCGACATCCGCACGTAATCGCGGGTTCCCCAGTAGAAGATCACCATCAAGATTACCGTGGGAATCAGCGTCCATGTCACTTCGAGGCCCAAGTGGTCCCGTGGCGGGTTGTCCCGCGCCACGTCTGCCGAAGCCCGGTAGCGAACCGCCAAGTAGATCATGGCTCCGCAGACCACCACCATCGAAATGACGGAGACCCACAAGATGAACATGAACAAGGTGTCGGTTCCCTCGGCGAGGGCGTTGACGGATTCAGGCATCCAAAAACGAGGATCAAACATACATCTAACTCCAACGACTGCGCTCTCGGTTCCAAAGAACACCGAGAAACAGACCAAGGCCGGCCAGGATGGTCACTCCTCCGGCCCGCATAACACCTCTCGTTACGTACGAGTTTCGCGTCGAGTCGTACTGCAAGCAGGCCAGCGCAATCTGGTCAATGAATGACCCGATTTTTCCGTCGCTTGCTTCAATCAACGCAAAGTTGAGGTCCCGTGTCGCCGGCTCTATGCCGGAGAGGTATTGCGACACGCGTCCCTCAGGAGTGAGCACGTACGTCAGCGCAGCATGCGCATACTGGTCCGAACTCTTCAGATACTCAAATCGAAAACCCGCCGAATCGGTCAAGGTCCGGATGGCCTCCTCCGACGCCGTGACCACCGACCAATCCCCGTCGATGCGCTCCGACAATCGCTCGGAGGCCCGGGCAGCCATTTCCGGGGTCTCATCGGGGTCAATGCTCACCGACACCACGGAGAAATCCTTCCCTGCGGTCAGTTCCAATCCCGACAAGGTTCGCGCCAGGCCGTCTTGCTGCAGCGAGCACAACATCGCGCACCCCATGTAGTTGAACGTCAACACCGTGGGTTGGTCTTGCTTGACCCAGTCGCGCAACGCCCTTGGCTGGCCATCGTGGGCAACAACCATCGTGTCCAAGGGAAGAAGCTCACCTCGACTGTCGATTGGTTTCGTGTTTTCGAGCACGGCGGGCGGAGTAACGGCTGCAGGCGCAATCGAAGAATAGAAGCCCAGCAACGCTATTCCAAGGAATCGTTTCATCGTTTACTCTTGGGCAGCCCCTGCCACTGACGATGCCGTTACGTGCTCGATCTCGGCATCCAGCCATACGGCCACACCGGCCATTGAGATCACCACAAAAATGGCAACGCCGACAATCAACTGATGGATGGCGCTGTAGTCGTTCTCATCGGGCTCCACCTCGGGTGGGCCATGCTCGTGATGCTCGCTGCTCATGAAACGGGTCTCCTGTCCGCGCGGGCGGACGCGTACCACGACGTAACCGAAGCAAATGCGGTTGCGCAAGCCGATTGAAGGCGCATGAGTCCGAAAGATCCGCGGACGCTCAGTCCATGCGGCCCCTCGGCACCGACTCCCCCTTGTCGACCCGTGACGACTGCCAACCATTCCAGCTTTGAGATCCGTCGGTTTCAACCCGTGCAACCCGACGGTGGCGGGTTGGGTTGTGTTCCAGTCTCGCGGCTCACTGTGGCCCTTGAATCGTTCAGTTCATGTGCTGTTTTGCGATCGCTAAAAACTCCTCTCGAGCTGTCTTGTGGTCCACAATCGGGTGTGGATAGTCGCGGCCCAACTCCACGCCGGCGACCCGAAGGAGCAACCCAGGGGCCTCCCACGGTGCATGAATGTACTTGGCGTCCATCTTCGCCAGCTCCGGAACCCATCGCCGCACGTAGTCGCCATCCGGGTCGAACCGTCGCCCTTGTGTCATTGGGTTGAAGACGCGAAACCAGGGCTGCGCATCCGCACCGGAACCGGCGGCCCATTGCCACCCCATGTTGTTGGAGGCCCAGTCGCCATCCGTCAGCCATTGGAGGTAGTGCGCCTCGCCGAACCGATAGTCGAGCTTCAGGTGCTTGGTCAAAAAGCTGGCCGCGATCATCCGGGCCCGATTGTGCACGTATCCGGACTCGAGCAACTGACGCGCTGCGGCATCAACCACCGGATATCCGGTTCGACCGGCCTTCCACGCAGCGAGGCGGTCGGCGTTTTCTTGCCATGGAAATCCGTTCCATGCCGGCTTGAACGGCTCGCGCAGCACATGGGGTTGGTCCCAAAGCGTGCTGTAGTTGAACTCGCGCCAGACCAACTCGTCGGCGAACTTCGTGCGTTCGTGTTCGGGCAGGTTGGATTCGGCGACTTGATGCCACACCTCGCCCACAGCGAGCACCCCGAACTTCAGATCCGCAGACAACCGACTCGTCCCCTCCACATCCATCCGATCCCGCAGAACCGAATACCGATCCCCGGGTCCCGTGATGAAGGCGGCCAGTCGCTCGCGCGCGGCGGTTTCGCCACCCCGCAAGATGCACGGATTTTCCTTGATTCCCAGGTCCGCCGGGGTCGGTACGGGCCCCACGTCGAACTCCGACGGAACGGTGGCCTTGGGTGCGAGCTGTTCGGGAACACGGTCCGGTTTCCAGCCCGCATACGTTCGCCGAAACGCGCGGTTGAATGGTGAGAACACTGAATATGGCTTGGCCGACTGGCTTCGCAATGTCCCGGGCGGAAGCAACGTCTCTCCTTCGAGGAGGTGAAGTGCGCACGGCAATCGGTCAGCCACCCGCCGGTCACGCTCGCGTCCAAACGGCTCCGTCCAGCGCATCGCGAACACCCGGGAGGCTCCCACTCGCTCGGCGAGGGTCGGAATGACCTCATCGCTCCGGCCACGAATGCACCAAAGCTTCCCACCCCGGCTCGCGATGGTCGCCTCAAGAGAGCGAAGAGAGTCCAACAAAAACTGGATGCGGTGTGGGAGTTGTTGCGCACGCTCCGGAGCAAAGAAGTACGGGTCCAGTACAAATACGTGCAGCGCATTGGCGCCGGCAGCCGCCACACCGGGATGATTCCGGTAGCGAAGGTCCTTCCCTCGAAACCATACGATGTCCGTCACGCCCTTGCCTCCAGCGCATCATCCAACGCGTCGCGGCGGTAGTCGAAGATGACCTCCAGGGTGCGGCGCACAAACATCCAGTGCGCCAGCGCGCCGAGGGGCCCGAGGGGCAGTCGGTAGAGCACGATGTCGCGCATCAGCGTGCCCTCCGCCGTGTCTTCGAAGGTGTGGGTGTGGTGCCACAACGCGTAGGGCCCGCGGATTTGGTTGTCGACAAAGGCATCGTCCGGTTCGAATCGCTCGATCCGCGTGCGCCACCGCATCGGAATGCCGAACAGGCGGATTCGGTAGTCGATCAAGGTGTCTTTCTGTATGTCGATGGGTGCCGGCGTCAGAATCTGAAAGTTCAAGAATGGCGGGGTCAGGCGTTCGAGGTTGAACGCATCCGAGAAAAACGCAAACACCTTGCCCCGCTCCATCGGAATGAGTTGGTCGCGTTCCAGCCGGTATGTCTTTGACCACGTAAACATGTTCCAAACCTATTCATTATCTATATTTTTTACAAGTTTCTTCGAAAAAAAGCAAGATGAAGAGATTTTGAATAGATTTTAGGATACGATGCAGTAGCGGCACTGCACACTCCGGGGGGGGACACAGCAATGGGGATTCCAAACAGCACAGAGGACTTGCTCAATCCACGCCAGGCAGCGAGGCTGCTTGGCGTTCATGCAGCAAGCGTGAAGCGTTGGTCGGACCAGGGCAGGCTTCGATGCATTCGGACCGCCGGCGGCCATCGGCGGTTTTTGCGTCGCGACGTCGAAGCCCTCCGCACACCCCCCTCGGCTCGCCACCCCCGTTTCGTGGAGCAGCTCTGGGCCGCGGCGAGTGCCGGCGAGCAAATGACAACAGAGGGCATGCTCCTTGACTATTGGGGCCAGATGGGTCGCTGGGAACTGGTCAGCGACGCCATCGGGACGCTCCTCACCGCGGTCGATCGGGCATCGCCTGACGGTCAACTGCCCGTTCCGGAGGACCACCCGGGCAAGCCCACGCTCCTTGGGGCGATGGCGCGCATGCTTGCGATGATGCCGGTGCCACCCACCGCCCCCATGTGCGCGCTCGCGACCGTGCCCGACGACCTCCAAACGATCGGCCTGGCCATGAACGAATTGGTGCTCGCCGAACACCACTGGCAGTCTCTTCGCGTCGGGAGCGACTGTTCGGTCGAAGCCATGATCGACGTCATGAAGCGGCCGGAAGTGACGATGCTCGCCCTTTCTGCATCCCAGCAATCGAGTTCACCGCCCGTGCTGTACGAGTTGTTGCTTCGCCTGGCCCCGGCGGCACGCGCCACCGGGACCCAACTCATCATTGGAGGAACGGGCGCCTGGCCGAACGAATCATCACACGCCCACCGCACCCGCAATTTTCGAGACTTCGGTTTGTTTCTCCGGGGTCAAGTTGGCGTGCAACGCCACCATCAGGCGGTTTGATTCATGCCGCGTGCCGCATTCACCCAATCCCCGCCGAAACGCGGCCGATGGCTGCGCAACGTGGCGCGAGTCGGGAACTTTGTCCTCGACCCCACAGTGGTGTTCTCCTTCGACCAATCGGGCTTCGAACGGCACCGGCTCCAGTTCGACGCCACCGACGATGCCATCTCAATGGTGGGCCGGACATGCCTCGTTACCGGGGCCAACTCGGGCCTCGGCGCAGCCGCAGCCAGGGATCTGGCGTACCGCGGAGCCACGGTGGGGCTGCTCTGCCGGAATCCAAAGCGAGCCGACGATGCCGTCGCCGCCATCGTGAAGGAAACCGGCAACGAGCGTGTGTTTGCACACATCGTCGACCTCGGCTCGCCGTCGTCCATCGCACAGGCCATCGACAGCTTGCCAGTCGACACCGTCGATGTGCTGATCAACAACGCCGGTGTGCTGCTCGACCGACGCGAGCGTGCGGCGTCTGGGCTCGAGCAAACCCTGGCCACCAACTTGGTGGGGCCATGGGCACTCACCGCTAAGCTGATGGGGCACCTCCGGCGCGGCACGAACAGTCGAATCATTTGGGTCTCATCGGGCGGCATGTACACCCAACGACTGAACATCGGGCATCTCGAAGAACCGCCCTCGCCCTTCGATGGCGTTCGAGCGTATGCACAGACCAAGCGAGCGATGGTGATGTTGAGCCAACGGCTTGGACAGGAGCTGGGCGACTCCGGCGTCGCCGTGCACTGCATGCACCCCGGCTGGGCAGACACCCCCGGAGTCGAGCGATCCCTGCCCCGATTTTGGCGACTCACGAAACCAATCCTGCGCTCACCCGAAGCGGGTGCGGACACCATTGTGTGGCTCGCAGCGAGCCACCTTGCCAATCAACGAACGGGTCTGTTTTGGTTTGATCGCGAGCCCCGTTCGACCCACCTCATCCCCGGGACCCGAGTCGACCAATCTGTGCACGATGCCCTTTGGCACCGAGTACACGAGTGGGCCGACGTTGCCCCATCCGCATGGACCGCACGATGAACACCAGTCTTGAGACCATTCCCCTGTTCAACTCCGACGGAGACCCCGTGCCGCTCGGTTCGGTGTGGGTCAAGAAGCCGGTGGTGATGGTGTTCGTCCGCCACTTTGGTTGAGTGTTCTGCCGCGAGCAGGTGGCTCGCTACATCGACGCTCAAGACGGAATTGAAGGCCTCGGATACCGTTTGGTGGTCGTCGGCAACGGCACTCCTGAGCAACTTCAAGACTTCGAACGGCGGTTCCCTCAGGTCAAGTCAATCTTTACCGATCCCGACCGCGCGAGCTACCGCGCGCTGGACCTTCGCCACGGCGTGGGCAGCTTGATGTCGCTTGGAATGATCGCAAACGGGATGCGCGCGGTTCGAGCGGGACACACCCAAGGAACCACCGCGGGCGATCCCCTGCAACAAGGCGGAGTCGCCGTGTTTGATTCGAGCGGCAACCAGCAGTTCATTCATCGAGACGGGACCGCCGGCGACTCGCTTCCGGCCGACGAACTGCTGGGCGTCTTGCGCCGCCTCTCCCATGCTGCCAGTTGAACCGACATCCATCCGACACGACCGCACCAATCCCAGGGCGCGGCCGCCCGTTAAGGGGTTCCCTCAGGAGTCGTCATGCGCTTGCCACTCATTGCGGCCGCCACCGCTTGTTCGGCGGTGTCCGAAGGCCCAAAGGGTCGGGCCCCGCACCATTCTATTTCAGACTCCGGCCTGGCCGACGGTCCATTGGTGCACCAGTTCAGCTTCGCGGTGGTGGCCGACCCCCATGTGACCGGTCCCGGGGAGCACCTCGACCGGCTTGGGCGCGCGGTCGATTGGATTCACAACCACCGGGACGAACACGACCTCCACTTTGCGGTCATTTTGGGCGACATCTGCTGGGGTAGCGGCTTCGCTCTTGCCCACGAATCGTTGAACGATCTCACAATTCCCTGGGTCCCCGTCATGGGCGACAACGTGATTCAAACCGGTGGAGCATCCACCTTCCACCATACGTTTTCGAGTCAAATCAACCGCTTGAGAACACAACTGGATGGCTTCGAGCTGGCACCGACCCCGGTTCCAAACCCGGAGCGCGGCGGCGAGAGTTGGTTGCAGAACATCCGCTTCCAATACGGGGATGTGCAGTTTCTGGCCGCAGACTGGAACAGCCGTCAGGTGCACGCATTCTGGGGCCAAACCCCCGACCTCCACAACTTTGATGGGGGAACATGGCCATGGCTGGAGGGGGAGCTCGCCGCGGCGGTCACCGCAAAACAAAACAGCGTGGTGCTGTTGAGTCACATCCCCCTCTTCGAAGGCCCCGGCGGCCTCACCGAAGAGGAGGCGGAGGTCGCCGTCGAGCTGTTGGCGGCTCACGAACAAGCCATCTGGGCAAACTTGGCAGGGCACCTGCACATCGACTCATCGATGACCTGGGAGCGGGCCGGCATCGAGATTCACGTGACGGACGCCACATGGGACGATGCAAATCGGGTTCGAGTGGTTGACGTATCGGCCAACAATCGGCGCGTTGCATTCGACCACTGGGTGGTCGACGTACCGTGATGGCGCGGCTTCAGTCGAAGCAGTAGCCCCACATTTTCACCGTGTGTTCCCACTGGAAAAACCCCAGCGCCGAGCTGTGCCGCGTCTGAACACCCGTCACGGTTCCGGACGGACATTGCGCCGCGAGGTCCGCGTATGCATCCGCTGCGAATTGCGTGTCGCGCGCGACGCCGAGGGTGACGATCTGATTCGCTTCCGACTGGACCAGACGACCCTCGCTCAGCGGCGCGGGCGCATCAATGTCACTCATCGCGGTCATGTGGTGCGAGTGAACGCATCCAAGCGACGCAAACCAGAAACCCACCGCGGCGATCATGGTTGTGCATCCTCTTTGATGCAAAACCCTTCCGCATGGACGCGGTGAGCGTACGCAAAGATCGGCACAACCAGCGCGCGCTCGTATCGGGTCATGACGCCGGATACACGCCCGTCGGGGCACTGTGCGGCAAGGTCTGCGACGACTTCATCGGCGTAGTCGTTTTCCGGGTTGATTCCCAAGACAACGATGCGCTCGCCCGTCGCTTCCACCGGCCGGCTGCGATCGTCCGGAATGGTGGTCACAGAGAGAGAATGAAGGTGAGTGCACCCCACCGCACCCAACATCAAGGGCCAAACCAAGCGCATCATTGTTTTCCTCCACAGTAACCAACCACTTTTACAATTTCGCCGGTTAGTCCTGGGTAATCTGCAGTCTC
>JAYZVA010000134.1:0-18160 GCA_036156175.1 Myxococcota bacterium | reverse complement strand
GCACACATCATCTCCGACGATGCAGAGATGTCGATGTTGTCGACGAAGCTGAGGTCGTTCAACGCCTTGGTGATCTTCATTTCGCAGCTCACGCAGACCATGCCGTCGATCCGGACACGGACGGCATCGGCGTGGGACGGGGCGACGAGGCTGGCGAGAAGGGCGATCAACATGATGCAAAAGGTAAACGAAAACACCGCATGTTGCATTCCAAATTAGCAGGCCATGCATCCGTTTCGGTGCGTTTTTTTTCAAGCAACAGGCGCATTCTCGACCGGTGATGGAGGACGAATTTTTGGCTTCAGCGGGCCCGACGCGCCCCGGATGGTTCCCTTTTGGTAGGCTCGTCCACTGTGGCAGCATTGACCCGAACCTCCCGCTTGTTGATCGGCGTAGCCATCGCCGTCGCGCTGTTGGTCACCGCGGAAGTCCTGTTGCGACTTGCCGTTCCCGATGCGGAACCACGCTTGGTTTCGCCGCTGTCGTTTCAGCGCAACGATCAGCCCATCGCGACGCCGGGCCCCACCGCGGGCAGCGTGGTGTTCGGGGGGCCGAGCATTGCGGCATCCAAGGACCCGGTTGGGCGTCGGGTGTTCTTCTTTGGGGGAAGCGCAACGCAGGGCTACCACATGACGCCGTACTCGTCGTTCGCCGGCTGGTACCAGCGGTTCATGCGGCAGGCGGAGCCCGGGACACCGCTGGAGATCATCAACCTCGGTGCCGGTGGCGAGGCGTCGCGGCAGGTGGCCGATCTGATGGCCGCCACCGCCGGCAAGCAGCACGCGGACCTCTTTGTCGTCTACTCGGGAAACAATGAGTACTACGAGCTGCGCGCTCTGAAAGAGGCGATTCCGGGGTTTGATGCGCGGGCCGAGCTTGCGCGACGGCGCCTTTCGGGTCTGCACGTCTACCGCACCCTGCGCCGCTTGCTGCTTCCGGTGGCGCCGTTGCTCGATGGCGATGCGGACCTTCGACCCGTGGATTCCATTGGTGCCGAAATCGATCACGACGAACGCGAGCTCGGGGTGCTGCTGTATGCGGAGCACCTTCGGTCCATGGTCGAGTCGGCCACGGGCGCGAAGGTTCCACTGCTGCTGGCAACCGTGGCCGATCACACCCGTTCATACGCATTTCACGGGGAGCCGCCCGCCCTCAGCGACGGGGTCGAAGCGGGCGTGCGCGCACTGGATCGTGCGGGCCGAAGTCGCGATGCGGCGGCCATTCGAACGGCGGTCGACGCCGTCCGCTCCCGGCTCAAGACCCAGGCCGACCACCACGCCGTGGCGCGATTGCTGGATCGCGACCAACAGTGGGCATTGGCCAAGCCGCTGTACGAGACGGCCGAATACCTCGATCCCCGGCCCCGGCGGTCCAGCGAGCCCATGCGAGACGCCTTGCGGTCGGTCGCCGCAGACACCTCGACCCCGCTGTGCGACGTGTCCGCGGAACTGGCCCGAGTGGCGCGCGGCGGGATCATCGGCGACGAATTTTTCTTTGATCCGTGCCACCCCAACCCACTGGGGCATCGGCGAATCGCCGAGATTCTCGTTCGCTGCACGCTGGAACAAGGTTTGCTGACTGGCGATGCCGAAGCGGTGGAGCGATCGATCGCCACGACGCCGCTGGCGGGCACCGATCCGACCCGGCTGGATCACTACACGGTTCGCCGCGCCCAGCTGCATGAAAACCGGGCCATGAATGCGGCGGAAATCGATGCGGCCATCCGCGCGTTCGATGACGGCACGGCGGAGGGCGCCGCCGCGGCAGGGCATCAAGCCGTCTTGTTCCGGCTGTACCAAGGCGCGCTGGCTTGGTACGACTTGGCGGAATCCCGCGGTGGCCCTTCGGCCGGATTGTGGGTCAGTCGGGGCTTGGTGCAGCAGCACCTGCACGACATCCAAAGCGCCCGCAGAGCGCTCGACGCGGCCCTTCAGCTTGAGCCGAACGACATGGAGATTCGCCAGTTCCGCGCGGTGCTTGGCGATGGATGAGCACCCGGCCGAACGCGCCAGCATGACCCCCGAGCCCCGGGGTGCGTGGGCGATCTTGGCCGGAATCTGGCTTGGGGTGGTGGCGGTGTCATGGGCGGTGCATGCCCGCAGTCCACTGCCTCCCCACAGTGCGCACGACGCGTTTTTGTTGGTCCCGCAGTTGGCGAACTTGCTGGGCGGAGCCGTTCCCGACGATCCGTCGTTTGGCATGTTTCATCCCACGTGGTTTTCCGAGCGGGCCATTCCGTACGGCGCACTGGGTGCGGACGGGTTCGTGGAGCGGATCTTTGGAAACGTTCAGGATCACACCTGGATCGACGCCCCCCATCCGATGATCCTCATGGCTTGGGTTCATTGGCTGGTGCCGATGGGCACCCTCGGGCCCCTGGGGATCCAGTGCCTGTATTTCCTGGTTTTGATGGTCAGCGTGTTTTCGATTGGATCCCAGGTCGGGACCGCGCGGATCGGGCTGATGGCGGCGGTTCTGGTTGCTGGAACGCCGGGTCTCTTCGGCGCGATTCATTACATTGAGCCCCACCTCTCGGTTGCGGCAATGTCGGCGGCGAGCGTTGCGCTCTTGCTGCGCTCGGAGGGGATGCGCCGTTGGGGCTGGTCCGTGGCCGCGTCGCTGTGTTTGTGGTCGTTGAGTCGCTCGGGCGAGGGGTCTGGGGAGGTGGTGATTGCCGGCTTGGTGGTCGTTGGGCCGGTGTTCGCGACCATCATCGGTTCGGATCGCCGACTGCATCCCCTCCGGTGGATGGTGGGCCTGTGTGCCCTGGCCCTGCCGCTGTTGCTGTTGGCGGACTTGGCGTGGATGGTGGCCGCGATGGAGCGGGTCACCCGGGCGTTTGCCGACCCGGCGGTCCAGACGGATGTTGTGGCCAAAGGCGGATGGTTGTCGACCGCGGCGGCTTGGGTGATGGCCTATGGGGTGTTGAGCATCACCGACTATTTTCGGCCCGCGTTGGCCGTCGTGGTCGGGGTGGGTGTGGTGGGGGCGCTGCGAGCCGGCGGGCGCGGCCGGTGGATGCTGGCGGCGTGGTTGATCGTTCCCTGGGTTGCGCTCAGCTGGATGCAGCGGAAGGCGAGTTGGTACGGCATTGCGCTTTTGCCGCCGGCCATTGTGTGGGCGGCCATGGGGCTCGATCGCATGCTCAGCGCGAAGGGTCGAGCCGCGGTGTGGTGTCTGGCGTTGGGTCAGTTCCTTGCGTTCTCACTGGTTCCCCGGGATTCCTTTCCATCCGCCATCGCGTGGTTTCGCGACCCCCTCCCCCTCCACGACTGGCGGCTTCGACGGATCGAATACCTGCAGCCGGCCACGTCGGCTCAGGGCCACAAACGGGTGCGAAGGGATCTCGACCGGTTGGTGGAGTGGGCGCAATCGACGGGCGATGACCGGCCGATCGCCTTGATGACCATGGGCACCCAGCACGATTACGCGGCGCGGTATTACCTGCAGATGGCACGCCCGGGGATCGACGCCGTCAACCTGGGGGACCCCCGCCTGCGTGCCGCGCGGTATCGCAGCCTCCACCCCGACGATTTCGGGGCGTTTGTGTTCCTGGATCAAGGGGCCGAGCCGTGGCCGCCATCCGCGGAGCAACGGGCTTGGCTGCGGGAGAACCTTCGCTGCGAAGCGGGCGACCCATTTGACGCCTTCGTCGCTGCGGTGCTGGCTCGGGCTGAGCCGTCCAGCGAAGCGTTCACGCGTTTGAGTCCCGTGACCTCTGGGCCCCTCGGCCCAGGGCAAGTGTGGCCTGCAGTCCCCATTTCGGGAGGGTTGTGTGACCCGTAAGGTTTGGACCCAAGCGGGCGGGCTGTGGTCGGCTCAGTTGGTGCAGAAGGCATCGATATTGGTGTTCTCGTTCCTGGTGGGCCGCACCCACGGCAGCGAGGGCATTGGGGTCATGGCATCGGTGCTTGCATTGGCATGGATCGTCGGAACGATTGCCGGCATGGGGTTGCCGGACCGTTCGGTGTTTCGCGGGGCCGAGCGCGCACGCGACCGCGCCAATCGGCGCCTGTACGGGTCGTTTCTGTGCATGGTCGTCCTCGCCCATGCCCCGATGGTGTGGATGGCCGACTGGATGGGCGGCGTCGCTCACGGGGGGCTGGACGGGTTCGCCCGCGGCTTGGTTGTCGGTGCCGGTGCGCATTGCGCCAGCGCCGTGGGTTTGGGGTGGCTTCGGGGCGCGGGTCGGCCGGGCGCTGAGATCGCGGCGATGATGGCGTCTGCATTCGCGTTGGTGCTGCTGCCGCTCGCGGGTGCGGGGCTCGGATTGGCCTGGGCGGTCAGCGGTGGATGCATGCTGGTCGGATCGGTTGTGGGCAATCGGGTCGATGGCCTCTTGCCGGCCGCGCCGGCGCTGCCCGGTGCCGTCGTTCGCGAAGGCGTTCCGTTCCTGCTGTACGGTCTGGGGGCATGGTGGATCGGCAACGTGGATGTGGTGTTGGCGCGCGCGGCGCATCACCCCGACGACGTTGGTGCACTGCAAGTGGGAACCATGGCGGTGCGCGGCCTGGCATTGATTCCGTGGGTGGCCGCCACGTTGATGTTGCGGCCCCTTGCCGAGGCTTGGGACCGAGCGGTCCCGCCCAGACCCGTGCGGTGGGTGGTGCGGTCCAGCGGTGTCGGGCTGTTGGTGGCGGCGCTCGCATGGGTGGTGATGCCATTTCTTGCGCTGGGGCACCAGGTTCCAATGGAGAGCATTGAGCGAACCACATGGGCATCGATGATGATTGCGCCGACCCTGTATGCGTTCGTCTTTTTGGTGCCGGTTGCCGCGCACTGGCACTTGGGCCGAACGTTGAAAGCCCTGAGCATGGGCGCGATGACCTCGATTGCGGTGGGCGCCGCATCCTTTGATGTGGTGGATGCAGCGTCCAAGATCGCGGCCGCTGGGGTGGGCCAGTTGGTGGCCATACTTTGGCTACTCAGCGTGTTTCGGCGGCCCCGCGCGAAGGGCGGCGAGATGGGCCGCAGCGCAGTCACGCCATCGGTATGAAGCCCCGGCAGTGCGGGCCGCTCGGCTCCACTCTGCCAGAACCGACATGTCGGTGTGCAGAAACGACTGCAGGGCTTCGGTGAGTCGCTGGGCCCGTTGATGGGGATCGTTGAAGTCGACGACGCGGCCCCAGGGGCGCTTCACGACATCCGATGGCCCAGCGGCGTTGGATGCCAAGATGCAACACCCCGCGCGCATCGCCTCGATCAGCACCAGGCCCAACGGCTCGAACACACTGGGAAAGACCAGCAGGTCTGCGCCTCCCAGGTGCGCGAGTGTCGCCTCGTGGGTGAGGACGCCGAGGTTCTGGAACCGCTCCAGATTCAGCTCAGCGAATTGCCGGGCCACCCGCTGGCTGTAATCGGAATACGGTCCGTTGCCGCTGCCGAGACCACCGATGAGCGCCAGTTCAACGCGGCTCTGCTCCTCCGGTGTGAGCGCCGAGAGTGCTTCCGCCGCGTAGTCCCAACCTTTCTGACCGGTTGGGCGTCCCACCATGGCGATCCGAAACGATCCGGCCCGCCGTCGCCAAGGCCACACCGGGTTTGGAAGGTGGTCCGGTCCGCCGCCAACGACGGATTGACTTCGACCCACGGTGCAAGGGTAGAGGGCGTTCATCTCGTCTTCAAAGCTGGGTCCGACGGCGACAATCGCGCTGGCGTTGGCCACCATTCGCCGTTCAAGATCCAGTTTTTCGAATTGGGTCTTGATCGAGTCCGGCCACACACCGTGGCGGGCCACTCCGCCGATTCGACTGGCCCATCGAACCCCCATTGGGCGCATCGAAGGCGGAGTCAATCGGCCCAGTGCGGTCGCGAACGGACTGTTGAATGAGGCTCGTCTGATGGAATCGTCGCCCAGTGCGAGGTCGTGGATGGTCTCGACTCCGACAAGGTAGTGCGGCACCGCGACGACTCGGCGGCCCGACCGGGTCAAGGCCTCCACGATGGCCCCCGTTTCGTATCCGTGGGCCCAGACGGGCGTTGCCGCATCAATCGAGGCAGCACGCCGCTCGACGAATGCGGCGAGCGCATCGAGGGCCGGCCGAAAGTTGGGCGGAAGGTACAAGTCGAACACGCTGGCCATCGGGCGGGGCGGCGCCACACGATGCACAGTCCAGCCGTCACCCGCTTCCGTGGCGGGTTGGTCACCGAACTGCAAGGCCAGTACGGTGACCTCGCACTCCCCGAGCTTGGCCAGCGCCGGCACCGCTGCGGTCAGGTAGTTGGCCTGGCCATCTCGGCTCGCCGACGGCGGAGGAAAATGGGGAGCAATGGTGAGGATGCGGTTCACGTGCGTCCAGTCAGGCGGGGAAGCGGCGGGCCATCAAGCGGTGACGGCCATTCGACAGTTGGCGGTTGGAAGTGGCGTAAGTGACTGAAATCAGATTGGCACATGGCGTGCACTTTGTGTGGCAGAACCCGGAGCACCCAGTGGCCAAAACGAGTGAACGTCTGTCCGTTGAGCGGTTCGAACCCTCGGCCGTCCCCTTGATGGAGTCGCCCAAGTCCACGGCGGTGAGCAACGCGCATGGTTGCGCAGTCCACGGCCTGAATCGAGTCGGCGCGGCGGCGTCCGACATGGGCCTCAACGGAACATTCGCCGACATGATCTTGGCGTGTTTGCCCTTGGGCGTCGCGTGGCCGCTGGCTCAGCGATTCGCCGACAACCCCGCTGTGCAGCGTTGGGCATCGCTCCACACCATCGGAGAATTGGTGGAGTCCATTCGCAGCACGGCGCACGGCGCCCTGCAAGCGATGTGGCCAATCGGCGTCGGCGTGTCCATGAAGGGCCACGCCGCCGGTCAACTGGTGGGGGGATTGGATGGCGTCGTGGCCGGATCAATGGTGCGCACGGCTGCGGATGCGCTGGCGCTTCGCATCGAGGGCAAGGGGACGATCGATCTGGAAGGGGGCGCCATTGGTCTGGAGGTTCACGACCGTTTTGGCTCGGTTCACGGGGCGAGTGTGGGAGCGGGACTCAGTGCGGGTGTGGGCTATCGGGCAGACGCCGTGGCCGCGTTTGACCCGGTTGAAGTGCTCCGCCTTGCTGGGCACCTCGCAAAGGACCTGAATGGACTGTTGGGGCTTGCAGGGGATGCCCATCAAATGCTCCAACGCATGGGCGTGCCGGTTCCGGAGCTGCCGGATTTTTTGGGTCCCGAGTGGGCGGTCGAACACGAGTTGTTTTTGCAAGGCAGGACGGGGGTCCGGTGGGAACCGCTGGCGGAGGACGCCGCAATCCGCTTGTGCTCCGCGCACGGTTTTGCGGACGATCTGTTGACCCGACTTGAGGCCGTGCTCCCGTTTCTGAACGTGCAAGGCGAAGGCGGGGTGACGGTGACGGTGTCCAATGGGGGCACCACCCGGATGGAGGCTGCGGTGTCCGCCGAATCGCTGGCCGCGGTGATTCGCGCCCTCCCGGAGGTTGGGGATCGGATTGCGCCGGCCATTGCGGCCGGGCTGGTCGAACACATCGGTGCCGGCGCCGCGGTCAGGCTGGAGGTGCTGTGGCGCAACAGCGGGTCATCGGCCGCGCCGTCGATCGACGGGGAGCAGAGCGGGCTCCGATGGGTGGCGACCGAAGTCGCCGACGGCATCGAGGTGAGTCATGAAGAATTCTGTTCGCTCGACTCCATGGATGCGTCTGTGGCTCGCGAGAATGACGGTGGTGAGGCGGAGTGGTTCGCCGACCACACGAAAACGATTCGCGTAGCACTGGATCCGGAGCGCCTACCCGAACAATGTCCGGACGTGCTTCAACAACTGATTGACCTCACCGGATCGGTGAGCCCGACGACGGCATCGGTTGACCTCATCGGCACGGCGGCCCTCGCGGCGGCGGATCTCCGCCGTGCATGGTTGGAATCCGGAGCGCCCGGTGCGCTGCGCCCGGGAGACGTCGCACGGCAAGCGATCGATTGCGCCGCGGGACGCGGCGGTGAGTCCCTCCGCAATCCGGTGGTGGTTGCCGCGGCGCGATCCGTGCGGTTTTCCGAAGCGCGATTGATTGGCGGCGTTCGAGCCGGGCAAGGCGGCGGGGTGGATGCCGCGTTGATGGGGGTATCCGGCAAGGCCGTTGTGCGATCCGAACAAGGGCTCACGATGGATGTGCGGGCTTCAAACGAGGATGCTGAGCGCGTCCGATTGGCTCTTCGGGGCGGGGATCGCGCGGTTTAGCGTTACACTCTGGCCATGATCATCCTCGGAATAGCGGACAACCACGACGCGGGGGCGTCGGTGGTGGTGGACGGGGCGCTGGTCTCGGCCGTCAACCAGGAGCGGGTTGATCGCATCAAACATTCCGGTGCGTTTCCCTGGGGGGCCATCGACGAGGCCCTCCGCCTCGCGGGGGTCAAAGAACGCGAAGTCGACCGCATTGTCGTGGGCACGGGTTTCACACCGTCCGCGCTGTTGAGGGCGTTTCCCGATCGCCACCATGCCGCTCGGGAGCACGGTCAGTTTTCGCCATGGCTGCACCGGTACATCGTGTACCAGTCGGCGTTGAAGGCGTCTGGGCTTCACACGGTGGAGGTGGATGCATGTCGGCGCATTCTCGAGCGCCGGTTGGCCGCGCGACCGTTCACCAAGGCCAACTTGGAGATGATGGACCATCATCAGGCGCATGCAGAGGGTGCGTACCGAACCCAATCCAACAGTCGGTGTTTGGTGCTGACGGTCGACGCCATGGGTGACGGAACGACGGCGACGGTGTCGGTGGGTGCAGACGGACAGCTCGACCGCATCTGGCGCCAATCGGGACTGGCGAGCGTCAACACCTTTTACAGCCGCGTGACCGAGCGGCTGGGATTCCGACCGAACCGCCACGAAGGCAAAGTCACGGGCTTGGCGGCGTACGTCGAGCCACCCCCGGAACTCATCGAACACATGAGTCGTCGGGTCAACTTCCAGGGCCCCGGGTTCTCCACGCTCTCGCGACGGGTCCCGGCCCGAGCCGGTGATTCCTTTTGGCGCGTCCTCGATGAGTTTTCCAAAGAGGAAGTCGCGGCGGCGACCCAGCGGGTGCTGGAACGCGCCGTTGTGCCGTTTGTCGATTTTTGGGTGCGTCAAACCGGGATTCGAACCATCGCGGTGGCCGGTGGGGTGTTCGCGAACGTCAAACTGAATCAGCGGATCGCGTCGCTTGATTCCGTTGAATCGCTGTGGGTCAAGCCCCACATGGGCGACGGCGGGCTCTCCGCCGGCGCGGCGTTGGGAAGTGCGGGGGCCACGCCGACGGCGTTGACGGACGCGTATTTGGGCACAGACGCCGATGCCAAGGGCATTCGCAGCGCGCTTTCGGTGGCGGATCTGCCGTGGCAGAAGACTCCCAATGTCCACGAGCGCGTGGCGGAGGTGCTGGCCGAAGGGTCCGTGGTCGCACGATGCGGGGGTCCCATGGAGTGGGGTCCCCGGGCGTTGGGCAACCGCTCGATCTTGGCGTCACCGTTCGATTCCGCGATCAACGACTGGCTGAACGAGCGCCTCAAGCGTTCTGAGTTCATGCCCTTCGCTCCCATTGTTCGCGCGGAAGATGCCCATCGGTGGTTCTTGGGCATCGAAAAGGCCTCGGAAGCCGCGCGTTTCATGACCGTCTGCTTCGACGTGACGCCCGCCTTCCGAGCCGCCGCGCCCGCGGCGGTGCACGTCGATGGCACCGCCCGACCGCAGCTGGTCGATCGCGAGACCAATCCGGACGTGCATCGTGTTCTGACCGCGTTTGGTGAGAAGACCTCGATCCCCGTGCTCATCAACACGTCGTTCAACATGCACGAAGAGCCGATGGTGCGCACGCCCACGGACGCGATTCGGGCGTGGCAGGCCTCGGGGATTGAGGGCCTGTGGTTGGGGGACCGCCTGTTGCTGCAGGGCTCAGCGGCTGGCGAATCGTCGGTCGGAGACTGACCAGACGCTGCCGAAGCCGGAGAACAGTTCACCGGTAAGCCGCTTGCCCGTCTTCTGGTTTCGAAGAACGGAGTTCCAAGGTTTGCCCTGCGCACTCGTCTTGTGACCCGGGTGTTTCAAGTTCATGACCAGTCGGTTGATGCCCGAGTTGCCGAGGTGGATCAGCGTGATGGTGCCATCGCGTTCGACTTTCTCGACGATGGCGATGTGGGTCAACCGGTCGTCGCGCCGGCCGTTTTTGTTCCGGTCCCACGTGTTGTCGAAGAACGCGACATCGCCAACGTCGGGGCGCTTCCGTTTGTGAAACACCCCCGCGTCCTTGGAGTACTCGTAGATGGACCGCGTGTTGCCAGACAGTGAAATTCCCGCCTTGACGTGCGCAGCACACACCATTCCGGAGCAATCGTAGCGGTACTTGTCGCCGTGGACCATCATCCGTTTTTTGCCCAGAAAGCCCTCGGCGGCCTTGGCGACCCGGCGTCCTTGGCGGGTTCCCGCACTTGCGGGTTCAAGGTGGTCGACGTCTTCGACCTCAGGCGGAACGTAGGCGGACCCGGCGGTGCCCACATTGGCGGTGGGACCGGGCAGACGCAGGCCCCGGTGTTGGGCACACCCCGCCATCAACATCGCCAGCAACACAATCCGCATGGGATGAGGGTAGCTTGGTTGACATGACAATAGCAAGCCTCGACATCGCATTAGATTGTTGGGGGGCGATCCCGCAACCGGTCGGAATGCTTCGCCCCGCAGGATCGGCAGGTCGACTCTGGGCATGCACCATGAATACGGTTTCCGCGATGCGCAGCTTGAGCCCCCCGCCTCCGCACAACGGAAGCCTGCTCCCGGTGTCCGCTCGCTCGGTGGGCCGGAATCCGTTGGATGAACCCGGTGTTTGAACGTTACCGAGCGAACCGGAGTATGGTTTGCCCGAGCGAAAGTCGGGGATGGAACCGAGGACAATGGAAGCGAAGGGACGCAAAATGATGGTGTGGACTGTGGGAATCGTCGCGTCGGTGATTGGTCTGTGGGCCGGGTACACTCAGCTGTATGAAGGCCGGTTGGGCCAGCCCGAATACCGAGTGGTTGAGCGCGAAGGCGACATTGAGTTTCGCGAATACGAGCCGTTCATCATCGCGTCCACGGAGCCTTCTGCCTCGGGTCAGAACGGCCTCAACCGCGGCTTCCGCGTGCTCGCCGGGTACATCTTTGGCGGCAACGAGCCGGGAGAGAAGTTGGCGATGACGGCGCCGGTGCTGCAGCAGGACGCCCCCCAGGCGTCCGACGGCATGGTGATGGCCTTCGTGATGCCCGCTGGTCGCACGATCGACAACCTTCCCCTGCCAAATGACGCAGCGGTTTCGCTGGCCACCGTCGACTGGGGGGAGGTCGCCGCCGTTCGCTTCTCGGGACGCGGGAAGCAGAACCGATTCCAACAGGCGGAATCTCGGTTGATGGAGGCCATCGCTGCCGCCGGCCGCGTCAGCGCCGGTCCGGCGTTGTATGCGCAATACAACTCCCCGAGCGCCTTCCCGCCGCTCCGGCGAAACGAGGTTCTTGTGCCGCTTCAGACGCAGTGATTGGGGCGCTGCACTCGCCCCGATGGGCGGAAATCACCCGACCGGTCCAGCGCTCAGGACCGCCTGAATCAACTCGGTCGGCATGGAGCCGGTCCGCTGGAAATGGCGCATGTGCAAGATGGGTTCACACCCAATGTCCGCCGCGGTGCGCCCTCCGATGAGCTCGGTGTAGGTTCGCGGCCGAAACCGCGTCAGGTCGCGGCTGGTGCCCACGGATTCCAGCACCTGCAAGAGGGCATCCAAGCTGTTCATCTTCATGTACGGGCAGGTGGCGCAGCCGCCCGCAGTCGAGCAACCCTCGCCGCCGGTCACGCCCGGGACGATGCCCAAACCCAGGTCGGCGTCGATGGCCACGGCATCCGCGGCCACCGGGAAGATGATCTCCACATCGATGTCTTGGCAGTCTGCGGCCGCCAAAACCCGCTCGACCCGCTCCACAATGGCGGTGATCATGCCCGCCTCGGTCCCGAGCACAACTTGAATGCGTCCGGGTTCGTCGCGGGCGATCCGGCTCGAGAGCCGCTCGCCGATGAAGTTCAAGATGTCGCTGGTTGACCCCACGCAGCCGCGGCCGCTTCGTGCCGCCTCAGCCGCCAGCGCAAACATCTCGCCGGGGACTTCGAGGTGCGCAGTGTACAGCGCATCGGGGTGGTCGTCCCGGACCCGCTCGACCACCTCGGCGCCAAACATGTGGTGCACCACGCAATTGCCTTGCGGGAAGACCTCAAATCGGTCCAGCAAGGCGGCGATGCTTTCGGGGGTGTGGTCGGGGTGGACCGCCGCCACCTCGGTCGGGTTCGCGGTTGCGAGCCGGCCGAAGACCGTTCGAAGGTTGTCGCCCATGTAGGTGTCGGGTCCGTACCAAATGCAGAGGTCGGGGACCTCCGCGGCTGCCTGCAGCACGGTTTGCATCACGTTCGATGAGGTGCACGTGATGGTGGGCACGAGGGCGTGTGCGCGACCTTTCACGTCCAAGCCCGTGTTGATGTAGATGACGTGGAGAGAGCGGGGCGTTGCCGCCGCCTTGTGAAGCCACGCACCGTACGCTCGACTCTCCGCGGAAGCGGCGAGTGAGCAGCCGATTTCACGTTCGTCCACGCGGTAAACGGGAACCGACGCGTGCCCCGCGGCATCCATGACGGCGCGCACATTTTCACTCATGAAGTCCACGCCCAGCACGGCGATGGCGTCGACACCGGCCTCGGCCATCGCCACTGCGCGGTCGGCCATCACCAGGGAGTCGGAGATGTGGATGTGCGGCCACTGGTGCATCGCCGCGGTCAGCACACCTTGCAGCTCCACGTCCATGTAGAAGTGCGCCACAAGTCCGACGTTTCGAGCGCGGAGCAGCTGCACCAGCTCGGCCACGGTGGCCGCATCGGGCCGCAGGAAGGCCGCTTGCGCTTCGGCGAAGGGACCCTTCGGCGTGATGCCCAAAGACGAGATGATCATGGAAGGAAAGGAAGCAGTCATGGTGGATCAATGGGGTGGCGGTCTGCGACGGATCTTCGGCAACATACCCCACCAGGAGCCCAAGCCGAAGCGGGTCCGCGACCCGGCCCTGTCAGAGGCGAATTCGGGTGCTCTCGAGGACCGGCCAGATCGTGGGTTGGTCTCGGGAGCGCCACGCACGGATTCGCGCCCACAGCTCCACGGCGGCCGCCGCAAGGGCAATGGGGGTCTGGAGCGGGTGACGGGCGAGAAACCGCAGTGTGGGCAGGACAAGGTCGACCAAGCGATGCGTGGTGACCCGGTATCCAGTGGCGGCCTGTAGTTGGCGGTGGCCGAGGCGGATGCGCTCCCGTTGGGCGACCAGATCGGACCACGTGGAGGGACCGCGATTTCTGACTCGAGCGGTGGGGACGTACGCGAGCCGTCCGCCGGTCTGAGTCAACTGCGCTTCGAGGGCGGCTTCGTCCACGATGGAGCGGGGGTCGATGGGCCGCACTGGCGTGTTGAACGCCACCATTTCCCCCAACTTGGGGCGCCGGCGCGACACGGCGTCGAGCAGATCCCACTGAAAGTGGACGATTCGGCCAACGAGGTTCCGTCGCGAGTTGTCCGGGCACGGCCTGGCGCCCGTCATGCAGACTCCGGGAAGATCCAGAGGGGCCAAGAGGCGGCCAAGGGCGCCCGTTTCTGGAAGAACATCGCCACTGATCAGCACCACCCGACGGGCGGACGGGTCGAGGTCGGCCAAGAACCGGTTGACTGCTCGAGCTTTTCCGCGGCGTTCGGGTTCGGTCACCATTCGGATGCGCGGGTGCTGCGCTGCCCACGACCGAACAATGGCGTTGGTTGCATCGGTGCTTCCGCTGCTCACCACGCACACGGTGTGGTCGCCCGGTTCGGTGATCAAGCGCTCGAGGAGTGCGGCCATGTTGCCCGCCTCGTTGTGTGCGATGACGCCAATTTCGGTACGACTCATGTTCAGGGGATAGCATGCTCTATGCCTGAACACCGGGATCAAGTCTGGATACGCGTGGTCGCGATCGCGTTTTTCGCGCACGTCGGCCTGGGCATGTGGTTCGTTGAACGGGGATTGTTGAACGCGGATGAGGGGTGGTACCTGTACGCCGCGAGGCAAGTGGCCATGGGGTTTGAGCCGTATCGCGACTTCGCACTCTTTCAGCCACCGGTTTACCCGCAAGTGATGGCGGGGACGGTCGACTCGGGCCCCGGTGTTCTTCTCACGGCACGGTGGGTGTCTTGGGTGTTTCTCTGCGTCGGAACGGGCGCCACCGTGCTCGCCGCCAGTCGACTCTACGGAGTGAGCGGTGCAGCCATTGCGGCAGTGGGGATGGGCCTCCACCCGGTGGTGGTGAACCACGGGGTTCTGGCCAAGCCGTATGGGCTGACCGCTTTGCTGGTGGGCGGCGGCTTGTTGGTCCTCTCGGGTGTGGCGGGTCGCGGTACCCGCACCGCCATCGCATTCGCGCTGATGGGGTTGGGCGTCGGGACCCGCATCAGCTTGGCCGCACCGATCGGGGTGTTGGCGCTTGCCCAGCCCGGTCGTGCTGCCGCCCTGGCCGGTCTGAGCGCCGGTCTCGGGCTGGCCCTTCATTCCACCATTGGGATCGATCCCACCGTGCTGTACGACCAATGGGTTGGGTTTCACCTCGGGAATGGGGGAACGGTCCATGACCGGTTGGGATGGATCGCCAACACCGCGATGGTGTGGGGAATGGCGTGGCTCGCGTGGTGGCCCGGCCCGCGCGCCGCCAGACTTCCGGGGCTGCGTTGGGCCGCGTTTGTGGCCGTGCTGGTCCATGCACTGCCCGCGGCACTCCATGTGGAGCACGTCGTCAGCGTTGTCCCATTGTTGGCGTTGGCCTGCGCGGATCGATGGGGTGCCACCGTGCGTCGCATCCCATGGGCATTGGTGGTTGGAGCAGGACTGACCGCCGTCGCTGCGCGTCCGTACGTGCACCTGGACACTGCCGTGGCCACGGTGCGCCAGACCATGGACCTGGCCGCTTGGCTCGACGCCAACTCGCCCTCCGATGCACCGATGATCACCACGCACTTGGCCCTGGCGGTGGAGGCGGATCGTTCGGTGGTCCGCGGATTGGAGATGGCCCACTTTGGTTGGGTTGCCGACCTCGATTTGGAGACCGCACAACGCACCCATCGCATGTCCAGCGCGCGTCTGCGCGATGCGGTCGGTCGCCCCTTTTCGAGCATCGTGGTTGGCGAACGGGACTTCGACCCGGCCGGTCGGGCGCTGTTGCATGCCGCCGCCCAAGCCGACCTCCACACCAGACGCACAGTGGAGGACTACGGGCAGTTCGGCGTCCGTGTGGATGCATTCAGCATGGATGGCGAGACCCTGTGGACCCGGTGAGGCTGCGCTGGGCGGTCGTGGCCGTAGTGGCCGCGGTGTTGGTGCGGCTTCCCGCCGTCACGACCTTGCCCATTGACTGGGACGAGCCCATCTACATGGACGCATCATCCGAAGCGGCCGCCGCCATGGCCGCCGCCGACTGGGGCGCGTTGTCGAATCCGACGCTCAACCGAGAGCATCCCCCGCTGGTCAAGATGATCTACGGGGCGTCAATGCTGCCCCATGGCGATGAACCCACACTGGTGCAGCGGCTCGCGTCAACCCGCGGCGTCGCGCTGACGGCGGGCATTGGGCTTGTCGCCATGGTGGCATGGGTGCACCCGGCGGCCGGCGTGGTCCTCGCCACCCACACGATTCATGCGAAGTACAGCTCGCAGGCCTACTTGGACAGCTTGCCCTTGCTCTGGATGACCACGGCCATGCTCCTCGGGTGGTCGGCCCGCCATCGCATGGGCTCGGGCCGCGGCATCGCGGCCGCTGCATGCTGGGGCGCCGCGTGTGCCGGAAAGTGGATCCATGGACTGCCGGGACTGGTGCTGGTGGCGGCGGTCCCGGGATGGTCGTCCCGAATGCGCCTCTTGGCGACGGCCCTGGCATGTGCGTTCGTGATGGACCCATCGTCTTGGTTTGGGCCATGGGGGCGCCTGACCGAAATGGTTGGTCTGCACGTGGAGTACGCCGCCGGTCTCCCTGCGCCATCGCAGTGGTGGCAGCCCTGGCTGCATCTGGGAGCCGGCGGGCCGGCTCGGTGGCACCCGGAGGCCTTCCCGGCATCCCTCGATGGCCTCTGGTTGGTGCTTGCAATGGTGGGCTTGTTTTTGAACCGGCGGGACCCGTGGGCACGGTTTTTGGCGGCATGGTGGGCGGTCCCAATGCTGCTCTTCATGGCTTGGGATACCCGTTGGCCGCAGCACGCGATGGTGGTGGTGGTGCCCGTTTGTCTGTCGGCCGCCCTCGGTTTGCGCGAAATCTTCAGTCGCGCCAGTCGCCGTTTCGGACCCAGCGCGACACGTCCACCAGCATCCGAGTGAATGAGGGCGCGATGAACAAATCGGTTTGATAGGTCGTGGGGTCAAATCCCGTGGATGCAATCTGGGGCAAGTTCCACTCATGCAGCGTCGAACGCGTCTCGAACTCGGACAGTTCGCCCACCGAGCTCAGCAAGCCCGCGCCGTAGGCTTTGGGTCGCCCGTCCTGTTCGACGAGTCCGAACTCCATGGTGTACCAATAGACGTTGCCGATCCGCTCCATCTCTCGGTCGTTGGCCACCTCGGCGGCTTGACCCAACAAGCGGTTGACTTCGGCGATGCCCGGATGCACCAGGGTGGCGGCGTGTCCGATCAGTTCGTGCACAACATCGGGTTCCGGCGTGTAGAACGGCTGGCTGTGGTGACGAATGTACTGGGTCGACAAGAACACCCGCTTGCCCAGGTACCGCATGAAGGTTCGGGCGGTGACCAGACCGGCCACGGGTTCCATTCGAAAACCGGCTGCGGTGTTCAGCTGCGTGTTGAGTTCCCGCAGCTGTGGGATTTGGTCGTTGCCCAGCGGCAGAAAGGACTGAAGCTCCAGAATTTCGGTGGCGACCCGCTCGGCATGCAGCGGCGTCAGCGCGCGCCAGACTGCAGACCAGACGCGGTGTTCTTCCTCGACGTAGGGCGCCAGTGGGACCGGGTCACCGCTCGCATAGTTCAACGCAATCGCCGCAATCTCGTTCCGCCTCTCGCGGTACACGCGATCGCGGAATCCCGGGTGGTCCGGATCGAGGACGACCAACTCGTTGGCGCCCCCAGCGTGGTGCGTGGGCTTCATGAAGCGGCTCCTGCCAGTCGCCGAACCACGACGCTCGCGGCCGTCATGCCGAAGGAGCCGGTCACAAATCCCGCCGTGCCCCAGATCACGTTTCGTTCTTCACAGGTGTGAACATCGTTGTCGCCCCCCGGGCACACGCAATGGAATCCATTCCCGCCGTCGTAGTGGAGCGGAACGGGCTGCGTCTGGGGTTCCGTTGAGAAGACTGCGGGGATGCCAAAGGGACCCTTTCGTGGAAAGTCGTACTCCTGTCGCAGGAGCTTTCGCACGATCCGGCCGAGCCGGTCGCCGCGCGTGAGGGCGAGATCCGTCACTTCGATGGCCGTTGGGTCCCATCGTCCGCTTGCACCGGTCGAGCACACGACGGGAATGGCCCGATCGCGGCATGCCGCCAGGAGGTGGCACTTTGCGTTGACGTTGTCGATGGCATCCACCACAAAGTCGGTCTCGGGCGGAAGCAGTTTGTCGGCCAATCGGGCTTCGTAAAACAACGGAACCGCTTTGATGGTGGCTTGCGGGTTGATCAGCCGGAGTCGCTCGGCAAGCACGGTGGCTTTGGGTTTTCCAACCGTGCCGCGCATCGCCTGAAGTTGGCGGTTTGCGTTGGTGACGCAGACCAAGTCGAAGTCGATGAGCGTCAGGTGACCGATGCCGCTTCGTGCCAAGGCTTCGGCCGCAAACGATCCCACGCCGCCAAGACCCACAACGGTCACCCGTGCGTCGAACAACTGCCGCATGGCTCTGTCCCCAACCAAGCGACCCATGCGGTCGAAGCGTCGATGCAGCTTGTAGGTTTCTTTGTTCATTGGGGCGCAAAGAGCCGGAGGGCGTTTTCGGTGGTGATTTGAGCAATGTGCTCGGGCGGTTGGTCGCGGATCGCAGCGATGGCTGAGATGACGTCTATCAAGAAAGCGGGTTCATTGGGACCCGGCCGCCGATTCCAGGGCGTTTGGTCCGGCGAGTCGGTCTCGACCAGCAAGAATTCATCCGGAACGGCACGCACGGCCCGATGCAGCCGCATTCGATG
>JAYZVA010000133.1:0-7349 GCA_036156175.1 Myxococcota bacterium | reverse complement strand
CGGCAAGGCCGGAAAGACCAAACCAGACGCCTGGGCCACTCGCGGCGACTTGGGGGTGCTGCTGCGCCCTTCCGGTGCCAAGGTGCGTTCGGTGCTCTCCGATGGTCCAGCCATGCACGCCGGCGTTGCGCCGGGCGATGAGATCGTGGCCATGAACGGCATCAAAGCCGGCGCCGATCTGCCGAGTCGGATCGCGCGACTGAACCCCGGCGACGATGTGGTGCTTCACGTCTTCCGCCGCGACGAACTGCACACCCTGACCGCGACGCTCCGGGCCGCCCCGCGCGACACGGTGGTGCTCACCTTGGCCAAGTCCGGCGCCGACACCGCCAGTGCCGTGCTCGACGACTGGTTGGGGCCGGCAACCTGACCCTTCGAAACACCTCCTCCCTGAGTTACGCTGGACACATGGCGCCTCACCCTTCGCTCCTCACCCGTCGCGCAGTCGTGCGCAGCGGGCTCGCAACCCTCGCGGCACTCGTCGCTCCGGCGGGACTGGTCGGCTGCTCTTCGGGCAGTCGACGCCCACCGAAGGCCGACGGCGACTCCGGTCGCGAATCCATGCCTGCGGCGCAACGGCTCCGGTCACTCATCGATCGAATCGGTCCGCTGCAGGCTGCCAACGCGGACGGGATTCGGCTGCCAGCGGGGTTCTCAATTCGCATTGTGGCCCGGTCGGGTGAAGCCGTGCTGCCCGACGGGCACTCGTGGCATGCATGGCCCGACGGCGGTGCCACCTTCGCCACCGCCGATGGGGGCTGGATCTACGTCTCCAACTCCGAGATTCCACTCGCGGGCGGGGCCGGGGCCCTGCGCTTCGATGCCGCGGGCACCCTGGTCGACGCCTATCCGATCCTCGAGGGCACCAACGTCAACTGCGCCGGGGGCCCCACGCCGTGGGGCACTTGGTTGTCGTGCGAAGAGGTTGCCTACGGGCGCGTCTTTGAGACCGACCCCTGGGGCACAACGGAGGCCGTCGAGCGGCCGGCACTCGGTCGGTTCAAGCACGAGGCGGCGACGGTCGACCCGGAGCTCGGATGCGTGTACTTGTCCGAGGACGAGACCGATGGGCGATTGTATCGATTCCAGTCATCGACCACCGACGAACACGGCCACCCCAGCCTCACCGAAGGGGAACTGCAGGTCGCTGTGGTGGACGCGGTGGGCGGCGTGACCTGGGTGGCGGTTCCCGACCCGCTCGGCACGGGGTCCGTTCCCACGCGCGAGCAAGTGCCGGAAGCCACCGTCTTCAGCGGTGGCGAGGGCATCTGGTGGTTCGACGGCACCGTGTACCTGTCCACCAAGGGCGACAATCGAATCTGGGCCTACACCACCGCGACCCAGACCATTCGCACAATCTATGACCGCGCCACCGCCGAGGATCCCGATGCACTGTATGGCGTCGACAACCTCACCGTGTCGGCGTGCGGCGACGTGCTGGTGGCCGAAGATTCGGGCCAGATGCGCATCGTGGCCGTGTTGCCCAACGGCGACCTCACGCCGCTTGTGCAGATCGAGGGGCAGGACAACTCGGAGATCACCGGCCCGGCCTTCGACCCCTCCGGAACGCGGCTCTACTTCAGCAGCCAACGGGCAACGGGCCTGTTGGGGGGGATCACCTACGAGATCACCGGTCCGTTCCACGAACCGCTCCCCGACGACGAGGCCTGCTGATCCCCGACGCTACACGCCCGGGGTCCACGCGATGCCGGGTGGACCCGCAATCCCCCGCTCGCGCCGGATGTACCCCAAGAACGGATTGTTCTTGAGCTCGTGCTCGATGGTGGTCATCGGGCCGTGACCGCTCCAGACCTTGAGGTGCCCGGGCAGCGCGGTGAGTCGGCGGAGGCTCTCGACCATTTGTTGGGGATTGGACAGGGGAAAATCCGTGCGTCCGATGCTGCCCGAGAACAGCGTGTCGCCGGCGAGGATGTGCTCGTCGTCGTACCAGCAGCCCTGCCCCGGGGAGTGCCCCGGCGCCGACAAAAAGGTCAGCGTCGTCTCGCCCAGCCGCACCGTGTCGCCGTCGTCCACCCAGTGGTCGATCCGGCCGCACGGACGATTGAGGTGCGGCATGCCAAACATGGTCCCCTGCATGGGAAGCGTGGAAAAGAGGGGCTCGTCGGCGCGCGGGCAGTACGCGGGCACGTCCCAGACCCGCTGGACCTGCTGGAGCGCACCGGCGTGGTCGATGTGGGAGTGGGTCAACAGAATCATTCGGATGTCCGGGGCCGGGTCGATCGCCTGCAGCCGCCGAATGAGTTCGTCGGTCTCTCCGGTATCGACGATGGCCGACGCACCGGTGGCTTCATCCGTCAACAGGTAGGCATTGACCTGGAAATTTCCGACCGTGAACGCGCGTACCTGCATGCCAGGCCTCCTCGTGCGACGCCGCATGTTCGCACGCCCCATCAGTCGTGGGGGGTTTGGGTGGTAGATGAGGGGTAACCGAAGGCGAGTCTCCGAGCGCACGGACCAACCGCGAATGGTCCGACATCCGAAGAATGGGGGATCGGTTAGAGCCCTTCCGTGAATTCGGGAATGCCCCAACCCGCCAAGGAGCTGCGAATGCATCGCCGGTTGCTGTTCACCCTCATCCTCACCGCCTGCGGACCCAAGACCGCCTCACCACCCGTCGGAGCCACCGCCATGATGCCTGCACCGCTCGCTGCCGAACAGCCTCACACCCACACCGAACACGGCGTCGAACGGCCGGATCCGTACCACTGGTTGCGGGAGCGTGAGAACCCGGAGGTCATCGCCTACCTCGAGGCGGAGAACGACTACGCGGCGGCGCAGACCGGTCACCTGGAGGGATTTCGCAAGCAGTTGTTCGACGAGATTGTGGGTCGGATCCAGGAGACCGACTTGTCGGTGCCCGTCAAAGACGGCCCCTACTGGTACTACAGCCGCACCGAGGACGGGCTCGCCTACCCCATTCGCGCGCGCAAACTGGGGACAATGGACGCCGAAGAGGAGGTCTTGCTCGACCTCAATCAGCTGGACCACGAGTACATTGGCCTCGGCGCCTTCTCGGTGTCGCCGGACCACACCCTGCTGGCCTACAGCCTCGACACCACCGGCCGCGAGCTGTACGACCTGCGGTTCATCGACCTGCGCACCGGGGAGCACCTGCCCGACACCATCGAGGCCATCACCCGCAACGTCGCCTGGGCAAACGACAACGCGACGATCTTCTACACCCGACCCGACGAGGCGCTGCGGCCCCACCAAATCGTTCGCCACACCCTGGGCCAAACCGGCGATGACGCCGTGATGTGGACCGAAGAAGACGACAAATTCCGGTCGTACGTGTGGCGCACGCGCTCCAATGGATTCATGGTGATCGGCAGCTTCAGCAGCCTCACGACCGAGATGCGCGTCTTGGACGCCAACGCACCAGACGGCGAATTCACCGTGTTTGCCAAGCGCCACCTTGGGCACGAATACAGCATCGACCACCAAGGCGATCGCTGGCTTGTGCTCACAAACGACTCCAACGACGCCGATGGCACGCACAACGAAGGAGCGGTCAACCGCAAGCTGATGGAGGTGGCCGTCGGCGGCAACACCGAGCGCACCCAGTGGACCGAGCTCATTGGCCACCGCGCCGATGTCACCCTCGAGGGCGTCGAACCCTTCGAACGGTTTGTCGTCCTGTCCGAGCGCGAAGGGGGCCTTGTGCACCTGCGGGTCATGGACCTGCAGACCGGCGCCGATGCGCGCATGGCCATGCCGGAGCCGCTGTACACCGTGTACGGCACCAACAACCCAAACTACGACACCGCCACCTTCCGGATTGGCTACCAGTCCATGGTGACGCCCCGGTCGATCTTTGACGTCGACTTGGTGTCGGGCGAGCGCACGTTGCTCAAAGAAACCCCGGTGCTCGGCGGTTACGACCGAACCCAGTACACCACCGAACGCCGATGGGCCACGTCGCCCGATGGCACCCGTGTCCCGATGTCGGTCATTCGCCGAAACGACACGCCCCTCGACGGCTCGGCACCCCTGCTGCTCTACGGCTACGGAAGCTACGGTGCCAAGCTCGACCCCTGGTTCAGCAGCGCGCGGTTGTCGCTGGTGGATCGCGGCGTGATTGTGGTGGTCTGCCACCCCCGCGGGGGCGGCGAGATGGGCGAGACCTGGTACCGACGCGGCAAGTTTCACGACAAGCAGAACACCTTCACCGACTTCATCGCCTGCGGCGATCAGCTGGTCGCCGATGGTTGGACGACTCCGGCCAACATGGCAATCCAAGGCGGCAGTGCGGGCGGTCTGTTGATGGGGGCCGTGCTCAACCAGCGGCCCGACCTCGCCGCCCGAGCGGTGGCCCAAGTGCCCTTTGTCGACGTCGTCACCACCATGCTCGACGAGAGCATTCCGCTGACTGCGGGAGAGTGGGAGGAGTGGGGCGATCCGCGGCAGCGCGCGTTCTTCGACACGATGCTCGCCTACTCGCCCTACGACAACGTGGCGGCCCAAGACTACCCCGATCTGCTCGTGACCGCGGGCCTCAACGACCCCCGGGTTCAATACTGGGAGCCCGCGAAGTGGGTGGCGAAGCTCCGCGTCACGAAGACGGGCGACAGCCAGCTGCTGCTCAAGACCAACATGGCGGCGGGACACAGCGGGCAGTCGGGGCGCTACGGAGCCATCGAAGACGTGGCCTACGTGTACGCTTGGCTGCTGGATGGCTGGGGATTGGCGGAACCGGCCATCACCGCCCAGTGATTGCCCGGTCAGTCGTCGGCGTGCAGCTTCATGCCCTTCATCTGCTGGCGCCGCTTCTGCAGTTGCTTCACCACGTTCTTGCGGTCGAAGGGCCGCATGGACCGCCAGCCGCGCGACTCGTCGCGGGTCATGCCGCAGGCGGCGCACCACCCCTTGGGGCCAATGTACGCGCACACATCCACGCACGGGCTCTTGGTGCGTTTGCTCATGGAGAAGCGGCCCGCATCACCCGCCGACCCGCCGGAGGGCTTCGTCAATGCTGGCTTCGAGCTTTCGCAGCCGAGAGAACTCCTCAAACAGGCGTTGGTCGAGGTTCTTGAAGTTGAGGGGAAGCACCTTCGTGCAGACCGCGTAGGCTGACCCCCCCGTCTTGTAGCCCTTCCAGCTTCGGATCCGGTCGCCTTCCAAGGCCAACAGTTCCTCAATGAACCGAGCCTGAGACGGGCAGTCTTCTTCGGCATGAACGCAGATGGGAAACGCCTTTTGTTTGATCTCTCTGGCTTCAATGAAGGTCTCAAAGTGCACGCCGCCTTGGCTGTGGTTGTGCCAGTCGTCTTTGTACACCTGCAGGTACTCGCCGCGGTTGTAAATGTACCAGTCGTCCCGAAACCAGCTCGACTCTTCGAGCCGTTTTTGGAGGTTTCGAAACACGGTCTTGGAGTTCTTCATCGGTGCCTCGCCCTCCGCATGCGACCCGCTGAGTTCAAATCGGTGAATTGTTCAACGATGGCGCGGATGGGTCGGCCCCATCTTACCAAAGTGCCCGGGCGGTGCAGCCTTCCCGAATCAACGGGCACGGCGATTCGCGACCTCGCCCATAAATCATTGGTTTGTTTGGACCGATGGAATAGCTGAACGCATAACTGTTGACCGGGAGAATCGATGCGCACACTCATGTTGATTGCCGGATGCTTGCTCGCTGCGCCCGGATGGGCCAGCCCAGAACACCGCGGATTCGGCGACGACGGCTCGCATCATGCTGACCCAGTGATCCGGGTTTCACCGGCATCCGATGATGGCGGGCCGGGACTGGAAACCCAACCCATGCTGCCGGGTCGGGACGCGATGCAAGGTTGGGAACTCGACTACATCGATGGCCGGCGCACGGCCAAGACCGGCGTCATCATGGGATGGGTCGGACTGGCGGCCGTCGGCACCAGCGCACTCGCTTTTGCGACTGAGTACATGACTGAAACGGAGTACCCCAAGCCCCTCGCGGAATTTTTGGTCTACGGATTGCTTGGGGGAGGACTCGCATCGATTCAAATCGGCGCGCCCGTTGCAGCCTTCGGCACCATCAAATCTCGGCGGGCACTGGTCGAGGGCGGCCAAGCCACCGGACCCTGCAGCAACTGCGTCATTGCTGCCGTCGGGTGGGTGCCCAATCCGTTTTCCCTTGCCACGTTGCCGTTGTCGTACTTCATGTCTGCCCAACAGCGCCGATCCGACCAACTTCGGTACCAGCGGTACACGGGGATGCGCCCGCCCCAGGTGAATGCGGGCCCGAATGGGGTCCGGCTCAGCTGGGCGTTCTGACGGCGCGGGCCGACTCCGATACCGCGGCCGCCACCAATCGCTCCGCGGCCCGGCGCGCACCCGAAATGTTGCGGGCCGATGGGCCGAGCTCCAGCTCCGCGAGCGGGCCCGACACGTAGACCCGCGGGTGCCACCGCAGCGCGGTATCGACAATGGGATACCCGCAGCTGGCGCAGGGCAGCGACGCGGTGTCGATCAATCGATCGAGCAGTTCACCGCCCGGACGACCGCCCTCAAACCCGGTGGCCATGAGCACCCGGTGCACCGCCAGCTTCGCACCGGTCGAGAGTCGGATTGCGAGCGACGCATCGTCCGCATCCATCCCCTCGACGGATCCCTCGTACCACCGCAGTTGACCCCGCTTGATCGATGCATGGACGGCCCGTCGAACCCGGGGTGGAATCGAGCCTTTGTGACGCGCGGCCGTGATCATGGCCCGCCGCTTGCCGACGTCGCGCTCATGCTGGAATTCCGCCATGCGCTTGGGACCCAGCCATCCGGGATCGCTATCAAACTGGTGCTCTCGCAGCGGATGCCGCGAGATCAGGTGCACATCGTGGCCTTCATCCGCGAGGCGCAAGGCCACTTGAGCGGCCGAGATCCCGCCCCCGACAACGGCAACAGACTCCCGCTCAGTCGGCCACCCGTCAAAGCCCGGGGCAAAGGCATGGTGGACCCTCGCCTCCCCAACGGGCGCCCAGTTGGGCCATCGCGGATGGTCTCCAGAACCAATGGCGAACACCACATTTCGGGTCTGGAGTTCCGTGCCGTTGGACAGACCGATCGTCGCGGCCTCATCGGTGACGCTGCAGGCGATGGCCCGCGCGCGAACGTGGAGCGCTTCCAGGTCGTAGTGGGCGATGACCGTGTCGCAGTGGTCGTTGAAGAACGCGAGATTTGGCCGATTAAACGGCCGCGCGAAGAGGCTGGCCTTGCGTTTTCTGCGCGTGCCCGCGTACTGCATGAGCGCGTGGGGGTTGAGGTCAAGGTGGTGCACCGCCGGCGAGCGCAGGTGGGTCATGCCCGTGGTCGATGTGCACGCGCGCCAACGCGCCAGCAGCCGTTCGCCGGGATCGACG
>JAYZVA010000132.1:0-5648 GCA_036156175.1 Myxococcota bacterium | reverse complement strand
CTGGGCGGGGCTTCACCTGCCGCTCATTCTCTTCATCGTTTCGGATCGCTATCGGTTGGCCAGTTGGCCCATCGTGTGCCTCCTGGCTCCACTGGGGCTTTCCGCTCTTGGGCGATGGTGGCGGAGCCGCGACTGGCGTGCGGCGCTTGGGGTGGGAGTGGTCGGGTGCATCCCGATGCTTCCCATCGACGCGCGAACCGAGATGGACCCGGCATGGTGCGACCACACCGAAGCCAACCTCGCGGTCGCCGATGGCGACATGATGACGGCCCGAAGGCTCTATGAGCGGGCGGTTGCGGCAAACCCGGGCGATTGGTCCGCGCGCCGGTGGTTGGCGATTGCGCTGATGAACGAAGACCGGCTTCCCGAGGCGGCAGAACAAGTCGAGGCGGTCTTGCGGGACTTTCCAGACTCGTTTCCCATGTTGCGGCTCGGCGCCGCAATCGAAGAGCGACGGGGCCGGCTGGACCGTGCCGCCGAGTTGATGCTGCGTGCGTACCGGGTACCGGGGGACCGCACCGCGACGGGCGTCAAGGTCCTGAAGCTGTGGGCTCGCCTTGGAGAACGGCGTCAGATGCGGTCCCTGCTCGCCGAGGACGACGCGCTGGCACGGCGCTGGCGTCGGCTCAGCGGGGATTAATCGGCGACCGCATCCAGCATGGCGGTCCACTCGGTGAGGTCGTTCCATGAACCGGCCCGATACTCGGCATCCGCGCCGTTGACCGGCAGGTAGATGCTGAGACCGGTTGCATCCGATACCCAGCCGCCGTTGATGAAGTTGGCCACGATGGTGCTGTCGATTTCGTCGCGGACGTTTTCCGCGGCAGCCACGATGTCTTCGTTGCTGGAAGCGTCCGCCATGCGCACCATAAAGTCGCCCAAGTCTCGATCGGACGGGTCACCATCAAAGTTCTGGGCTCGGCGCGCCTGGCGTCGAACCTCGCCCCGTGGATTGTCGTCTGCGAGCACAGCCAGCGCAAAGCTTTCGATCGCGCCATCCATCGCCACGAGTTCATCGAGGTCGGTGACCGAGAGGGTGGAGTCATCGGTTTCATGGAACCGCTCGGCAAACACGACCCCCAGCTCGTCGGCGTCCATTTCCGGATCATCGATGAGGTCCTGGAGCGCTGTGTGAAACGCCCACCCGTCCAGGCTCTCGGTTGCTTGGGAGGCCACGTACACCTCACCGTAGGGGGCTGTGACCCGCGCGGTTTCCCAGTTGGCCATCAAGCAAGCATCCATTCCGACCAGAGAAAACCGTTCGCCGAGGGCGGACACTCCCGCCCGGAGAATCTGCTCGTATTCGCCGTTGGCAATCGAAATGTCGTTGCCGGACTGATCATCGGAAGCCACGCCTTTGCGTCCGGATTGGGGCACGAGCGTCCAGCCCCAGCCGTGATTCCAGATGATGAAGGCGGTTCGCTTGGCGGGGTAATGTTCAACTCCCCACTCGATGAAGTCGATGAATGTCTGAGGGTCGCCCGAGTCCACTTCGCCGAGGTCCACAGCGACCGGTGTGGTGATGACGTTGGGGTTGGTGTCTCGTTCCACGCGGTAGCGTCGGGCCCCTGTCCAGTCGCCGTCGGCATCGGAGTACCCCTCTGCGCGGTCCAGTTCGACAAGGATGTTCACCGCATCGGTTGAGCCCGCAGTCTCCATCTCGTTGAGGTCGGTCAGGGCGGCGGATTCGAGGTTGTTGTCGGCGGCGAGGTACACCATGATGGTCCACTCGGCGAGTCCCGCCTCGTCGCCGTCTTCGTGCGGAGCATTGCCTCCCTCCTCCGGGTCATCCGGCCCCGTTTCGGCTTCCGATTCGGAATCGGGCTCGGGGTCGGGGTCGGCGGTCCCATCGGAATCGGGTTCGGATGGGTTTGGGCTGTTGTCGGCTCCATTGTCTGCGGCGTCGGCCGCTGCAGCACCCGAAGCGTCGGTGTACCCGACCTTGGCGGGTGCCGGTGTGCAGGAGACGAAAGCAAAGAAGAGCGGTATCGTATGCATGGCTGCAGTTTACATCCGGCCGCGGTGTTGGATGAAATAAAATCGTACGGGTGTTGCCAGAGGGGGAGTCATGACCGGACCGGACAAAATCGTCGTGTATTCGAGCGCCAACTGCGGCTACTGCCGTGTGGCCATCCACTTTCTGCGAACCGTGAAGGACGTTGACGTCGAAGTCGTCGACCTGACGGGGGACTGGGCTGCACGCAAAGCGCTGATTGCAGAGACGGGCCACCGCACTGTGCCCCAGATCTTCATCGGGGAAACCTTTGTCGGTGGATATGACGACCTCCGCGCCTTGGACGCCCAAGGAAAATTGGATCTATTGCTGAGTCAAGTGACAGCGTGACAGCCGATCAGGACAGCGAATAGCGAATTTTATTGAATTTTTCTGTTCCAAAAGTCTTGACGTAACAAGTCTACTGGGTTCCACTGGGGGAGCAGGAGACCCCAAACAACCCCTGCACTGTGCGCCCTCAGCGGTGCGCAGACACAGCCCCCCACACCCCAGCGGAAGGGGGTTCCCCGTATCCCCTTCCGCTTTTTCCTCGCTGAAACTCCCCCCTCCCGCAGAATCCCCTTCTCCCGCAGAAAATCCCCAGCAGAAATCTGATGCAGACCCAAACCGAGTTGTTCGTTGGCGCCGACGTTGTAGAGGATGCTCCCCCCGTCCACCTTGAGACGGGGGGAGAGGTGTGGGCGCTCGTCGTCGACTCCGCCTTGTCTTGGGACGAGGCTCGTGCGCGAATCGCCGACCACTTGGAGCCGCATGCGGACGAACTTCACGGGAGGAACGTACGGCTGAACTTGGGAGACCGGCGGCTCGATCTGATGGAGGTTCGGCGCATCGCCACGCTGCTGCGGGATGGATTCAAGGCCGCCATCATCGGACTGGAGTGCAGCCCCGAGGCGGTGCATCGGTATGCTGAGACGGCATTCAAGATGCCGGTCATGGCACCGCCACTGGACACCCGGCCACGGATGCCGCTGGTGTTCACGGGTGCCCCGCTCGCGGAGATTGAGGACGAACACATCGAACCCATCGAAGACGAGGCCGTGCCCACCGACCTCCCCGAGCTTGGGGGCTTGATCGGGGAAGCCGGATCCGACGATGACGTGGATGTGGTGATCGAGGATGACGAGTTGGAAGTGACCCAAGGGCTGGGTGAGTCGCCGGATCCCGTCGACCAAATCGCCGAAGATTTTATGAACGCCCTGTTGCACGGCGCCGTCGGCGACGGGGCCGCTGGTTCCTTGCCGAGCGGCGAGCCCGTCGACCATTCCGTCGATCCGGACGAGCTGCTCGAAGTCGAAACCACCGACATCATTGACCTCGAGGCGCCGGTCGCTCCGGAAGCAGGTCGGCGGGTGATGGTGCTGGAGAAAACGTTGCGTTCCGGCAAGACGATTCGCTTTGCTGGCGACGTGATGGTGTACGGCGACGTCAACTCGGGTGCCCACATCGAAGCCGATGGCAACATCGTGGTGTTCGGATCGCTCCGCGGTCTCGCCCACGCCGGCGCCCGCGGAGACGCCCGGGCGGTCATCGTGAGCTTTGACCTGGGCGCGCCGCAGTTGCGCATTGCCGACCACATTGGGTTCGCCAGCGGCTCGCCGGTGTCCGCCGATCCGGAGCCGCACGGTCTCGCCAAAATTTCCGGAGACGTGGTGGGAGGACTTTCGAGTCTTCTTGGCCGCGCCCGCCAACCAGACCGCGCCTTCAACCCTGAAATTGCTTGGGTGGAAGGCGGGGAAATTCGCATCGATTCTTACCAGGGCCGGTTGCCGGCCTAATTCCCTCCCCGGTGGCCACTCGGCCGCCATCCCTCCACCCGGAGTCAACCATGAGCGAATGCATCGTCGTGACATCAGGAAAAGGCGGCGTGGGTAAAACCACGTGTTCGGCCAACCTTGGTGTGGCATTGGCCTTGCAGGGCGTGACCGTGGCGGTTGTCGATGCCGATATTGGCCTTCGCAACCTCGACGTCATCCTCGGCCTCGAAAATCGAATCGTCTACGATTTGGTCCACGTCATTGAAGGGGAGTGCCGCTTGAAGCAGGCGCTCATCCGAGACAAGCGCGCAGAGGGGCTGTACCTGCTGCCCGCCGCCCAAACCCGCGACAAAAACGCGGTCACCCCAGCGCAGATGCGCGAGTTGGTCAACAAGCTCAAAGATGAGTTCGATTACGTGTTGGTGGACTGCCCTGCGGGCATCGAGCAAGGCTTCAAGAACGCCGTTGCCGGTGCGGACCGCGCGGTCATCGTGACCACGCCCGAAGTCAGCGCCATCCGGGATGCGGACCGCATCATCGGCATGGTCGAGGCCGCCGAGCTTCCGGAGCCGCAACTGATCATCAATCGCTACCGAAGCAAGATGGTGAGCAAGGGCGACATGATGAACAAAGAAGACATTCTTGAGATTCTCGCCATCCCGCTGCTCGGCATCGTTCCCGATCACGAAGACATCATCATCTCCGCAAACCGAGGGGTTCCGGCGGTGTTTGACGAAGCGAGTGTGGTCGGCGAAGCGTTCCGCCGGATTGGACGGCGGATCAACGGCGAACCCAACGTTCCTGAACTCGACTTTAGCGACGGCAACGGCATCTGGGGCACGATGAAGCGCTGGATGGGCTTCGGTGCCGCACAAGGAGTGGCGTGATGACTGAACTCTTCAACAAACTTCTGAACCGCAAAGATTCGTCCAAAGAAGACGCGAAGCAACGCCTGAAGGTGCTGCTCATCCACGACCAAGTCGACCTCACTCCCGCCCAGCTTGATGCCATGCAGGAAGAGATCACGGCCGTGATTCAAAAATACGTTGAAATCGACCGCGACAATTCGGTGGTCCGCCTCGAGCGGGGCGACGATCGGATTGCGCTGATCAGCTCGGTGCCTGTGCGCCGCGTCATTGAGCGAGCGATGCCCGCCTGAATTCCGCTTGCTCTGACATCCCCCAGTCCCCGGGTGCTGCACTCCCCAAAATAACCCCAGCAGCCCCCGGGGACTGTTCCGTTGGGCCGCGCGCGTTCAGCTCAAGAGCCAGAGAATCGCAGCGACCACCGCTGCAGCGACGCTCGCCAAGCCCGCAAACCCGTACTTCATGAAGCTGGTGACACCCGCGGCGGTGAGCGCCAAGCCCCCGATGGCCAGCCCGATGAGCACCACCCGCATCATCGTTCGGCCCCGTTGCCGCACTCGCTGTTTTGCCGTGTCTGTCGTTTGTTCGACTTGATTGGTGCGCCACTCGGCGATGGCTTGTTCAACGTATTCGGAATCAATGTCGAGTTCTTCCGCGACGCGGACGATTTCTTCGGGCGTCGCGGTGGCCGTGTCGGAACGGGCGCGGTCTTGAAGAATCGCCGCCCGCTCGACGAGCTCCTGTACGCACTCGTCCGGGATGTCAGGCCGCTGCAGCAATGTTTCTTTGGTCGTCATGGCTGCCCAGTGTATCTCGGCCCGTGCTTGGGGTGTCAACGGTGAGGCTCGAACTGGGCTTAAATAACGGATTCCATGCACGGGATCGATGAGCTTAAAAAGGTCATGAAAACAGCGATTTATACCAATGTTCGATTGCCCCAAACGAACCGTCGTCACCGCACGGGTGGACCGTCGATCGTTGGTACCGTTGGCGGATGGGAGAGCACCAAACCAC
>JAYZVA010000131.1:0-9334 GCA_036156175.1 Myxococcota bacterium | reverse complement strand
AACCCGCTCAACGCGGATGGGGTGTTGGTGGACGAAGCGTCCATGGTGGACATTCGACTGATGACCTCGTTGCTCGCGGCCGTCCCGATCGGGTGCCGTCTGGTGCTGGTGGGCGACGCCGACCAGTTGCCCAGCGTTGGTGCCGGTCGCGTATTGGGCGACATCATTCAGGCGGGGACGTTGCCCGTGTGCACCTTGAGCGAGGTGTACCGACAGGCCGCCGACTCAGGGATCATTCAGAACGCCCACCGCATCAATGAAGGCGCTTCGCCGGTGTCCGGGGAACGCGCGGAAGGGCGACCGGACTTTTATGAAATTCACCGACCGGATGCGATGGACGCGCAACAAACTGTCGTCGAGGTCGTCACGTCGCGGTTGAAGCAAAAGGGGTTCGACCCCCTTGTGGACGTCCAAGTGTTGACCCCCATGCACAACGGGCCGCTGGGAACCGATGCCCTCAACACCACGCTGCAGCGCGCCCTCAATCCCACCGGACCGAGCCTTCAGCGTGGCCAACGCACCTTTCGCGTGCGCGACCGGATCATCCAGCTGCGCAACGACTACGACAACGACATCTTCAACGGCGACATTGGGACCGTGCTTCATGCCCATGGCGGGGCGCTCGCAATCGACTTCGAAGGGCGCCAAGTCACCCTCAAGGGCGAGCAACTCAACGACATCGAACTCGCGTACGCCATCAGCATCCACAAGAGCCAAGGAAGCGAATACCCCGCGGTCGTCATGGTGCTTCACCGAGCCCATTTTGTGATGCTGCGGCGGAACCTGCTGTACACCGGTGTGACCCGAGCCAAACGCTTCTGCTGCATCGTCGGCGACCGATGGGCGGTGCGACGGGCAGTTTCCACACCGGGTGGCGACGAACGGTGGACCCGGCTCACCGACCGCCTCACCGTCTGATCGCCCCTGCTCCGTCACGCGATTTTCACCCCCAAACGGCCCCATTGTTCGTTACCATCGGACCTCTGGGGAACCCGCGTGTCGACTGAATCCGCATACATCCCACGCCGAAAGACGTACGCGTCAAACGGCAAGGTGGACCTCAAGTCCTTCGATCGAGAAGGCCTGCAGGAGTGGTTCGCCGCTCAGGGGGAGAAAAAATTCCGCGGGCACCAAGTCTTCAAGTGGATGTGGCAGCGGGGCGTGACGGACTTCGAGGCCATGACCAACATCCCCAAGTCCACGCGGGCGTGGCTTGCCGAGACGGCGACGATCAGCTGGCTGGAGAGTGCCGGCACGCAACACTCAAATGACGGGACCCGCAAATACCTGTGGGCATGCGAAGACGGGTCGCACATTGAGAGCGTGTTCATCCCGGACGAGAACCACCCCGGGAAACCACGCCGCACCCTCTGCGTGTCGAGCCAAGTGGGCTGTGCCATGGCGTGCACCTTCTGCTTGACCGGCGACCTGGGCCTCAAGCGCAACCTGAGCCCATCTGAGATCGCCAACCAAGTGCTTCAAGTCTCGCAAGACCTGGGCGAAGACCGCCCCATCACCAACATCGTGATGATGGGCATGGGCGAGCCGCTGCACAACCTCGACAACCTCATTCACTCCATCCGTACGATGCTGGATGATGAAGGCCTCAACCTGAGTCACCGCAAGATCACCGTGTCCACCGTTGGCCTCGTACCCGCAATGAAGAAGCTCCAGAGCGCGCTGCCGGTCAACATTGCCGTGAGCCTCAATGCCTCAAGCGAGGCCCAGCGGCTGGAGGTGATGCCCATCACCAAACGGTACAGCATGGCCGACTTGCTCGGCACATGCCGCGAACTGCCGGTGCACAAGTCCAAGCGAATCACCTTCGAGTACGTCATGATGGCCGGCTTCAACGACTCCATGGAAGACGCCGCCCGCCTGATCCGATTGATGCGGGGCATCAAATCCAAGATCAATCTCATCCCGTACAACGAAAATCCAGCGCGTGATATTCGGCGACCGAGCGCCCAACGGGTCAAAGATTTCCAGCACTACCTCGTGAGTCGCGGGGTTCACTGCAGCGTTCGCACCACCCGCGGCAAAGACATCTCGGCAGCGTGCGGCCAGCTCGGCAAAGCAAAGAAGGAGGACACCGTCCACCTCGAGCCGGTGCCCGGCGTCGACTGAACGCCAGTCGATTCCCCCACGCGAAGCCGACTGCAGCACCGACGCCACCCGCCGAAGCTCCGAACCCCACGGCCCGTTTCGCACGCGTTACACTCCTCACCACCAATGGAGAGCGAAACCCATGTTGCGAATTGGCGTCATCGGAGGCAGCGGCCTCTATCAAATGGACGGACTCAAAAACATCCGAGAGGAGCGAATCGAAACGCCGTTCGGCAGCCCGAGTGCGCCGTACCTCATCGGACAGCTGGAGGGCAACGACGGCGTCGAGCTGGTGTTCTTGCCGCGCCACGGGCGAAACCACGAGTTCAACCCCAGCGAAGTAAACTACCGAGCCAACATCTTCGGCATGAAGGCCTTGGGCGTCAGCTGGATCATCTCCGTATCGGCGGTCGGGTCGTTGCAGGAAGAGGTTGTGCCGGGGCATGTGGTCGTCATCGACCAGTTCATTGACCGCACGAAAAATCGCGCATCAACCTTCTTCGAGAAGGGAATGGTCGCGCACATTGCGTTTGGCGACCCCGTCTGCACCACACTCCGGGCTTACCTGCTCGAAGCCGCGAACACGGCGGGTGCAACGGTGCACGACGGCGGGACCTATGTGTGCATGGAAGGACCCGCATTTTCAACACGGGCCGAGTCCAACCTCTACCGGTCCTGGGGTGCCCGCGTCATCGGCATGACCAACATCCCGGAAGCCAAACTGGCCCGCGAAGCGTCCATCTCGTACGCGACTTTGGCCATGTCAACGGACTACGACTGCTGGCACGAAGGGCACGACGACGTCACTGTGGACCAAGTGATCGCGGTGCTGAATGCCAACGTCGACCTTGCACAGCGGATCATTGCGGGCGCAGTGCCCTTGATCGCGGCGCACGACGGACCGGCTCCGCACCATGAAGCACTGAAGGGGGCCCTGCTCACGCCAAAAGACGCCATTGACCCAGACCGAGCGCGCGCCCTTCAACCCCTCATTGGCCACGTGTTCGAATGATTCAGTTGTTTGCCCTGCTGAGCCTCTTGTCTTGTGTGACCGCTGAGAAAGCGCGGCGGTCGGATACGCGCACAGACCTGGGCACCGCGTACCTCAAAGAGGGAAACGCCCCCGGCGCCGTCGAGGCCCTGCGCACGGCCGCGTCGCTGAATCCACAGAATGCCACAGCATGGGAGCGCCTGGGCTTGGCGTACATGGCCAGCAATGCCCACGAACTGGCGGAGGACGCGTTCCAACGGTCGATGAAGCTGGGAACCACCGACGATCCCGCTCGGGTCATTTACAACTACGGACTCTTGCTGCTCAAGGTCGAGCGCTACGACGAGGCGCTCGACGCCTTCGACAAGACGCTGGCGGACCTGACGTATCGGACTCCGGCCCGAGCCCTCAACTCCAAAGGCTACACGCTGTACCTGATGGAGCGCTACGACGACGCGGTCGACGTGCTCTCCGATGCGATTCGACGGGTGCCCGCCATGTGCCCCGCGCGGTTTCACCGCGGCTTGTCGTATCAAGCCATGGGCAAAGCCCAGCTTGCACTCAACGATTTTGAGGGCGTGATCCAGGGGTGTGGAGAAGACGCGAGCGGTGCTTACTTCCACGCTGCGGAGGCCCTGTTGGCCCTCAACGAGTCCGACGCTGCTTGCGCGTACCTGCGCACCGCACTCCGCGAGTCCACGAGCGACGCGTTCGCGGCCAACGTGCGGGAACTCACCGCCGCGGAATGCCAGCGATGAATGAGCTTCGCCACGAACGAGAACGCCGAGGATGGACCCTCGACGACGTGGCGACTCGGACGCGAATCCCTCGGCCGTACTTGGAGGCGCTGGAAGACGGCAATCACGACGTGCTCCCGCCGGGCCCGTTTTTTCGCGGCTACCTTCGGCAATACTTGGAGTTTCTGGGCCACAGCGAATCGCCCGAGGAACCCTCGGCTGACGGTGCGGATGACCTCGACAAACGCATCGAGCAATCCGTTGCCCAAGCAACCTCGGCCGCCCTCGACTCCAACCAACGGGTGCCCTTGATTCGCTTGGCCATCGCGGGCTTTCTGATCACCTTGGTGGTCACGCTTGGATTCAACGTCTACCAACGACTGACCGCCACACCAACCACCACCGTGAACGGCGTTGTCGTTCCCGCTGGCCCGCCCCACATTGTTCGCATCAAGGCGATTGAGGACGTACGCATGGCCGTCACAACCGACGGCACCCTGGCGTACGACAAGACGCTTCGCGGGGGGAGCACGCTGGATTTCAAGGCCGTTTCACGCATGGAACTCGAGATTGCCGACCTCACGCGGGTCCGGCTGCGCTACAACGACAAGCGCATCGAACCGCTCGGCAGCCTCAGTCGCGGACGACGGTTGGTGTTCATGCACGAGGCCCTGGACTAGCGTGGCACAGCGCGTACACAACTTGGCCGAAGCCATGCGTCGCCTGGCCCGTCGCGGCGCGGTCGCCTCGCTCAAGCGCACTGTCGAGAAGAGCCGACCCGAAGACATCGCCGAGGCGATTGGTCACTTGGCTCCGCACGAACAGAAGCTCGTATTTGCCCAAGTCGTCGAGAACGAAACCGCCGCAAACGTCCTGACGCAGCTGGACGCTTCAGACGTTCAGTTGCTCGCGGCGGAGATCGACTTTGACCGGCTGGTCCTCCTGATGAATGCCATGGAGGTCGACGACGAAGCGGACCTGATCCAGCTGCTGCCCGAGGACATTCGCGACAGAATCCTGGCCTCGATTCAGCAAACCGACAAAGAAACGGTCGAGGAACTGCTGACCTACCCGGAAGACTCCGCTGGCGGCATCATGCAGCCACTGGTCTTTGTCACGCACGAAGACACGTCTTGCCGCGACGCCATCAATCGACTGCACGAGTCTGCGGGCGACCTGGAGATGATCTTCTACCTCTACGTCGAAAATGAGGGAGGCCAGCTGGTTGGCGTGACTTCCCTCCGCGCCCTGCTCACCCACCCGCCATCGACGCCCCTCAACGAGTTCATGACCACCGAGGTCATCACCGTGGGCCCAGAGACAGACCAAGAAGACGTCGCCCGAATCGTGTCGCGCTACGACATGCTGGCGGTGCCGGTGGTGGATGAAGGTCGGCGCTTGCTGGGCATCGTCACCATTGACGATGTGGTGGATGTCATCCAAGACGAAGCCATGGAAGACATGCTCTTGATGGTCGGTGTGGGCGACGAAGTCGACCCCTCTGGCGGCAGCGTGCTGAAGGCGGCTCGACAGCGGGCGATGTGGTTGTTCGTCACCCTGATTGGCGGCATCGCGATGGCGGAAGTAATCGGCGTGTTCGAGGCGCCCATGCAGCAACTTCCCGTCCTGGCTGGGTTCATTCCCGTGATGATGGGCATGGGTGGAAACGTCGGGGTTCAGGCGGCCACAATTGCGGTGCAAAACATCGCCTCGGGCCATGCCAATGTGAATGGACCCCTGAGGATGGCGTTTTACGAGATGCGGGTCGGCCTGGTGATGGGCGTCGGCTTTGCAATCGTGCTGGGTGCCTACACCTGGCTCACCGGCAACGCGCAGTTGGCCGCGGCGGTCAGCACCGCCATTGTGGGCACCGTCACGGTGGCCGCAAGCTTTGGGATGATGGTGCCCTTCACGCTGCATCGGCTCGGCGTTGACCCCGCAATCGCGACCGGGCCGTTTGTCACCACCGGCATCGATGTGGTGGCCATCTTGATCTACTTCGCCACCTGCATGACCATGTTGAATCTGTGAGCCGCGGACTTCCCGTACATCGCGTGGCGCTGGTTGTGGGTCTTCAAGACTACAAGGAAGCCGACCGAATCGTGCGCCTGCTCACACCAGAGAACGGCCGCATCACAGCCTTGGCCCGCGCCGCACGCAGCTCCACCAAACGGTTCGGCGGCACATTGGACATCGGAAACCGCATTGAGGTCACGATGCGGCCGCCCCGAGGAGCCGGGGGTTGGTGGGGCCTGGAGAAAGCCAATCTTGAGGACGGCCGGGCCCACCTCCGCAGCGACTTGGAGCGACTGAGCTTGCTGGCCTACTGCACCGACGTCTGCGGGCAACTCGCACGGGAGGATCACCCCGAGCCCAAGCTGTATGGACTGCTCGACATGGCCATCAGCCTGCTCGACGCGATGACCACGGCGCCCAGTCCCCTCTTCCGACTGGGCTTTGAAGCAAAGGCCCTGACGTTTGCCGGCGTGGGGCCCCAACTGACGGTCTGTGTGGCGTGCGGAGAACCCCTCGACGGTCCGCTGCTGCTCGCGCCAACGGGAGCCCACCACGCTCGCTGCAGCGATTCAACAAATGCAGTGGGCGAAGCATGGCTGCGCGCGGTCGAGTGGGCCCGCCGCACCCCACTGAAGGACTCCATGGACGGCGAGCTGCCCCCGGGCCCAAGCTGGGCCTTGGCCGAAGCCATTGAAGTGCACCTGGGCAAGCGTCTTCGAAGCCGGTCTGTGCTCGCTGCGCTGACCGCGTGAACCCCTCCGGTTACATGGGAATCATGCTCCTCGTTTTGTTCGCCACGGCATGCCTGCCCACCCCGTCCCCCACGGCCGGCGACGCACCCTACATCTGGCAAGGATGGGTGTATGGCGACTTTCCCAGTCAGGATGCGCCCGGCCTCGAAACCGGCACGGTGCGGCTGTGGGCCATGGACGGCGAACTGATCGCAGAGGGCGCCCAACTGGACGCCAGCCGTCCATCCCTGTGGACCTTGGAGATCGATGAGACCCAGGCGGCTGAGGTCCGCATTTCGGGTCCCGACCATCCAACGACGGTGTGGCGAACCGCCACCCCCACCGCGCAGTCTTTTTGGTACGCCGGCACGTTGTTCGCGCCGACCCTGGCAAGCATCGAGGCCTTTTGGAGCGACCTTGCCGAAGTCGCCCAAGCGGACCTCGCAACCGAGCAAGGGGCCAACCTGCTTGGCGAGTCGTTGCTTGTGTGGCCGGAGGATGAGGCCGGCTGGACGGGCGCCAGCGTGACCGTCTACGACGGCGAAGGCCGCGTACACGCCGCCGTGACCCTCAGCACAGACGACGATGGGTTCTTGGTTCCCTCTGACGGAACCGACCGACCGATCACCACCTTCGCTGCCACCGGACTGGCTCCCGGTCCGGTGCGATTGGTGATCGACTCCGCGGACGGTCGGAGCGCGGTGATGGACTACAAGGCGGGACCTGGAGAGCTGCTCAGCGCGTTCTCTTTCACGCTTCCGGAGCCCCGATGATTGCCTTGATGATGGTTGCAGCCTGCCTTCCCGAGCCCACCGACATCACCCTGTCGGGGCAGGTGCTCGCGGCCCAGGATGCCGAACAGGGTGCGCCGGGAATCGAGGTCACGGCATTCGATTCCGAACTGAACGAATACAGCACCGCCGAGACCGACGACGAGGGAATGTTCGCAACAACCGTCCAGAGCAATCGGGTGTACCACCTGGTGCTCTCCGGCAGCGACGTCACACCCACCGCGTTTTCCGGTGTGGTTGGGTCGTCCGATACCGCGATTGGTGCCGATGAACTCTTCGTGCGCAGTGTTGCGGAAGTCGACGCCATCCGAACAACGCACGACCAATGCGCCGCAGCGTCTCAAGAGGGAGGAATCGTGGAGGGGGCGGTCTACTTCCGGCTGCGGAATGAGCAAGACGAGAGCTTCCTCATCGCCGAAGAGGCCATGGTCGAGGTCTACGATGCCAACGGCACGCAGTACGACACCTGCTACCTCGACACCGACGGCAACTCGCTGGAGGCGGGATCAGAGGTCGGTGCGACCGGTCGCTTCGCCGCCTTTGGCGTCCCTGCGGGTGCCATCACCGTGGTGTTTCGCCAGGAGATTGGCGGCGCGGTGCTTGAGAACTACGGCTTCGTCTACATGCCGGAAAATGGCATCGCCCCATTCCACCCTGCATTCATCGACATCGCTGGATGACTGTCGCCTTTGCTCAGTTCGACGAACCATTGGCGTGGCTGATCCGCGGCCTCGCCGAGTACGGCTACGCGGACATCAGTCTGGAATCGGGCTTGACGCAGGGGGTCGCCGGTGGGTTCGATGCGCGCCTCCTCATCGAAAGTCAAGGCCGGTCCGGCCTGCTGCTGAAGGTTCCCGCGGTCTCCGGTGGAACGCGTCACCACCAGGACGACATCTATGTGTTCGAGGCCTACCTGAGCGACCAAGATGGCCGCACTGGATTCACGGTTCGATGCGCCGAGTGCAACTACCTCGCGGACTTCCCATTCGATCCAGCAAATCCTTTGTGGGCGGCGGGGTACATCCACCAGAGCCTCTCCGAGTACGTCCCTGAGTTTGTTCAGTGGCGATTGAGCGGCGGTCAACTCACCTGGGCCCAGCGCCAAGGCATTCCCACTGTCATCGGGGAGCCGTGTTCTGCAAGCCTCGCCACCTGGCTCTCCCAGCAGTTTGCGTCGCACCAACCACTTGATGGCCGCCATTGGGGTGCCGGACCGGCGATCGTTGCCCCCACTGAACCCGCCTCGAGCATGCCGGTGGGCCCCATTGCCATGGAGGGCAATCTGGGGCGGCCAGCGGGCACAGCAAACAACCCCCTCAGCCGGGCTCGGGCGCAGATGGCGGGACCAACAAACGCGCTCATGGCGGCCATTGGTGTGGGGGGAGTGGCGACGCTGGCCGCTGCACTCAACATCGTCATCACCGTGGTTGCATTCGGCTTTGAGCGGCCCTTTGCGCTGGTGACCAGCCTCCTGTTCATTGCGGCAAACAGCGCCCTCGCCACCGGCGCCTGGGCCGGATTGCGCCGCCTCAAGGCCTTCGAAGATCATCCAATGGCGTGGCTCACCATCGCGTACCCGGCGTTCATTCCGGTGTGCTGCATCGCCGGCATTCCGCTCTCGGTGTGGGCGGGCATGCGGTGGCAGAGCCCCGCAGTTCGCGCCGTTCGAACCCAAGCCTGACAAAAACGGCGCCGATCGGATGTGCTAACTTGACCCTCTTTTGGAGTTGATCATGCGACGTTTCCGAAACCAACTTCTGCGCGCCATCGGGGTCGCCCCCGCCGCCACCATCGCCATTGCATTGGCCACGACTGGCTGCGACTCGGACAAGCTGGACACCGGCGACGGTGAAAACTCGAGCGACGCCGACGCCGATGCTGATGCCGATGCTGATGCCGATGCCGATGCCGATGCCGATGCGGACGCCGATGCCGATGCCGATGCGGACGCCGATGCCGATG
>JAYZVA010000130.1:0-30729 GCA_036156175.1 Myxococcota bacterium | reverse complement strand
CATTTTGTGCCTCAGCGCTGGAGTGTGGGCTGGTCGCATCAGCACCAAGACGCGGTGCGTGGATACGTTGACGTGCACGCCACGCGGTGGTCGGCAATGCGGGTCAACGTTGCCCACCTGAGTGAAGCGGAGATCCGCAGTCAGCTGTTCGCTCTTGACGACGATTTGCTGCTGGATGCGAACGAGTACTCGGTGCAGTTTGACGACACGCTGAGCGTGCACGCTGGCGTCGAGGTGATGCTGCCGGGCTGGACGCTGGGTCCAAACGAGGGGCCGGTGATGTGGGTTGGGCGTGCCGGGGCTGCGCACATTCCGAGCCCGCTCGCCGCTCAAGGCCCCGAGACATCGTTTTTGGATGCAGACAGAATCCTCGCCTCCGGAGGACTGGGGATTGTGCACCGAGACGCCCTCGGTCTGGTACCGGGGCCGGTGGCATGGGATGCCTTTTTTGCCACGCAATGGCTTGCGAAAGGATCGTTGGTTCCCGAGGACGAGACGCGGCCCGGAGCGCCGGTGAATGGACAAGCCATTCCCGTGGGTGGACAATTGTGGTCTGCTGGGGTTCAGTGTTCGGTGAGTTTTTAATGGGAACGCATCTGGAAAACATGGCCGCGTGGTCATCCGCTGTCGACGCAGCATCGTTGCCGCCATCGGTGGATGTGCGGTGCCGCATGCAGATGCTGCACATTGTGACTCAAATCCAGGGGTCGCAACCGATTCCAGCGTTGCGGGCCGCAGGACCCTCTCGAGGGGCGGCACGCTTGGTGGATGGCGGTTCGACCAGCGTCGTCGCCGCGGCTCGGGTGCACGCCGCCCGTGCCGCGCAGGCGGATACGCTGGATTTTGTCATTGGCGGTGCAACGGGCGTTGGAGCGGTGACGGCGGCGCTGGCGTGTGGCAAGGGCCGGTCGCTCGGCGACCTCGTGTGCGCTGTGGCTGCCGGAAACGAGGTCGCGGGGCGCGTCGGAGCGGGAATGGTGCTGGGGCCCCACCATGGAATGGGAAACGGCTGGGTTGTTTCCGTGTCAGCCGCGGCCGCCGCCGCGCGGATGATGCAACTCAATCGAACCCAAACGGCGCATGCGCTCGCGCTTGCCCTCACCGCGGGAGGGCCCATCCCCCGGTCTGTCTTGGCGAGCGCAGGACGCGCCGCGGCAATCGGTCTCGCAGTGGGGCGTGGTGTGGAGGCGGCGCAGCTGGCCAACCGGGGGGTTGAGGGTCCGCTGGACGTGCTGGAGCAATCGGGTGGATTGATGGAGGCAGGGTGCTGGGTGCCGTTGTCGCATGCCTTCACCGGCCTCGGCTCCGCTTGGTTGACGGACACGGTCTTCTTTCCCCGATGGCCCGGGCCCGTCGCGTGGCATTCCGCACTCGACGGCGTCGATGAAGTGCTCGCACGCCACGTCAAAGCCGCCGACAAGCGACTTCGCGCCGACCAAGTTCGGTCGATCACCATTCGGGTGGCGGCTCCTGCGGTTGCCCTCGACCAGTGGGCGGTCCGACACGGGCTGCCCGACCCCGCGGGCTTGGGTCACTCTGTTCGCCATGCCATTGGTGCGCTCGTCACCCATCACGCGTTGGTGGTGCCGTCTTCGAGCGACGATGCTCGGTGCGGCTTGGTTGCCGGAAAAGTGCGGGTGGTTCATGACATCAGCCTCACCATGGAGTTCATCGCCCATGCTCTGGATACGGTTCTCCCACTCGTCGGGGGCATCACGGAAAGCGAGCTGCGCAAACTTCGGGCTCGCGTGAGCGGCCCCGACTCCCTCTGGCCGCGGATGAAGTGGGGCGACATCCGCACGTTCGCGGCGCAACGACCCGACCGCTGGCTGGAGCGCCTGCGGTACGCGCCGCGTTCGTTGGCGGACGGTCAGTTGTCCGCGTGGCAATGGAGGCTCGGCGCTCGCGTCGAGGTCAAGACCACCCGCGGTGGCACGTGGCCTGTCACAATGCCAATCGCGTCCGGCGGGCCGGGAACTCCCTGGGAACCGCTGCAGGCACGGGTCTTGGCGTCGTTTGGCCGCGGCGATGAGGCGGTGGAAGCCGATGGCTGGTCGGTGCTTGAGATGGGCGTGGAGTCGGACTTCGAGCAAGTTGTCCCTCACTTGATTGGCTGAATGTCCATTCAGCAGTGGTACACTTGGGGGGTGAATTGAACCCCCGGAGCACCGCCATGGCCACCAGTTTTCCCCCTTGGACCGACGAACACGACATGATTCGCCGCACGGTGCGCAAGTTTGCGGAAGAACGCCTGTACCCGCACCGCAGCGACTGGGACAAAGCCGGCGAGTATCCGGCCCGCGAAGTCTTTCAGGAGATGGCTGAGCTTGGGCTGTTGGGCATCAAGGTGGACCCTGCTTACGGCGGGATTGGTCTCGACTGGTGGGCCAACACGGCGTTTTGTGAAGAGTTGTCTTGGTGTCGCAATGCGGGCGTTGTGATGTCCATCTTGGTCAATACGGACATGGCGACAGGCGTGATCGACGAGATCGGGACGCACGAGCAGAAAGAAGAATTCCTGGCTCCGGTGATCCGGGGTGAAAAAATCGCTGCACTGGGCGTGTCGGAGCCGGGGGCCGGGTCCGATGTGGCCAACATTCGAACCACCGCTGTGAAGGATGGCGGAGACTTCGTGATCAATGGGGCCAAAACCTACATCACGAACGGCTCTTTTGCGGACTTCATCACCCTGGCAGTGCGCACTGGAGAGCCCGGCTTCGGGGGCATTTCGCTCGTTTTGTTTCCAACGGACACACCCGGTTTTTCCGTGGGTCGAAAGCTTGACAAACTGGGGACCCGGTCGGTCGATTCATCCGAGTTGCATTTCGACAACTGCCGGATTCCCCAACGAAACCTGCTCGGCATTGAAAACGGCGGGTTCATTCACATCATGCAGAACTTTCAGGGAGAACGGCTCTGTGGTTCATTGATGGCGGTGAGCGGAATGGAGATTGCGGTGCAAGACGCCATTCGGTACGGCCATGAGCGGGAGGCCTTTCAGCGCCCGCTCATCAAGTTCCAGGTCTGGAAGCACAAGTTTGCGGAACATCTGACCGCGATTCGGGCGGCGAAGATGCTGACGTACCACGCGGTCGACAAGATGATTGGCGGGGAGGACCCCACGTTGGAGGTGTCGATGTCCAAGCTGTACGCAGCGGACCTGGCGCAACGGGTGGTCTACGACTGTCTGCAGTTCCATGGCGGCTACGGGTTCATCGAGGAGTATGACATCGCACGCACCTACCGAGACATGCGCCTGCTGCCCATCGGCGGTGGGACCTCGGAAATCATGAAGGAAATTATCTCCAAGTACGCTGGGCTGTAGATAAAAGCGTTCAAAATTGGAAACTTGCGCGGCAACATGCTGGCGGTCAGGGGCGGGTTTTGAGTCGAGCCAACCATCGGCATTGCACGTGCGGTAGGATGGGCGAGCATTGTAGGAGCTACATCTGTGTCTGATACCGATCGCATTGGCGAACTGCTTGTCAAAGAAAACTTGATCACTCCGCTGCAGCTGAAGAATGCAGTGACTTCACAACGATCGAGCGGTGGGCGCTTGGGCCACGAACTGACCAAGCTCGGCTACATCGAAGAAAACGAGCTGATTGCATTCCTGTCGAAACAATACAGCGTGCCCAGCATCAACCTCTCGGAGTTCGAGATCGACGCCGACGTGCTGAAGGTCCTGCCGAAAGAAGTGGTGACCCGGCACCAAGTGATCCCAGTCAACCGAACGGGCAGCACATTGATTGTGGCAATGGCCGACCCGTCAAACATCTACGCAGTGGATGACATCAAGTTCATCACGGGCCTGAAGATCGACGTCGTTGTCGCATCGGAACAGGCCATCGCGGAGTCCATCGAGAAATACTACACGTCCACCGTTAGCTTCGACGAGGTGATGATTGACTTCGTCGAAGAGGACGAAGAGTTCGAGTTTGAAGAAGAGTCTGAAGAAGACATCAACGTCCTCGACCTTCAAAAGTCGGCCGGTGACGCGCCGGTGGTCAAGCTCGTGAACCTCATTCTGCTGGATGCCATCCGGAAGGGGGCTTCCGACATTCACATCGAGCCCTACGAGAAGCAGGTGCGGATTCGATATCGGATCGATGGGGTGCTCTACGAAGTCATGAAGCCGCCCACCAAACTGAAGGACGCCATCACCAGCCGACTGAAGATCATGTCAAACCTTGACATCGCGGAACGGCGGCTTCCCCAAGACGGCCGGATCAAGATGAAGATGGGGCGCGGCAAGGTGATGGACTTTCGGGTCTCGATTTTGCCCGTCTTGTGGGGCGAGAAGGTCGTCATGCGGCTGCTCGACCAGTCAAACCTTCAACTCGACATGACGAAGCTCGGGTTCGAGGAAAAGGTGCTGGCGGACTTCAAGGGCGCCATTCACAAGCCCTTCGGGATGATCCTCATCACGGGACCCACGGGGTCTGGAAAAACGACCACGCTCTATTCGACATTGTCCGAACTGAACAAGACCACCACGAACATCTGCACCGCGGAGGACCCGGTTGAATACAACCTGTTCGGGATCAACCAAGTGCAGATGCACGACGACATCGGGCTCAACTTCGCGTCGTCGCTGCGGTCATTCCTGCGACAGGACCCCGATATCGTCATGGTTGGCGAGATCCGCGACTTCGAAACCGCCGAAATTGCGGTCAAGGCTGCACTCACCGGACACCTCGTGTTGTCCACGTTGCACACCAACGACGCGCCGTCATCGGTCAGCCGCATGTTGAACATGGGCATTGAGCCGTTCTTGGTGGCCTCCTCGGTGAACCTCATTGGTGCCCAGCGGCTCGTGCGGAAGCTGTGCTCCGACTGCAAAGAACCCGTCGACGTGCCCGACCAGGTGCTGATTGAGTTGGGGGTTCCTCCAGAAGACGTGGCTGATTTCCAGGTCATGCGGGGCGCCGGATGCCGCACCTGCAACAACACGGGCTACAAAGGCCGCATCGCGGTCTACGAAATCATGGTCATGACCGACGAGTTGGCCGAGTTCGTCCTGAACGGCGCCTCCACGCTGGAGCTCAAGCGAGAGGCCATTCGCCAAGGCATGAAGACCCTGCGGATGAGCGCGCTCACGAAGCTGTCAGAGGGGATGACCTCAATGGAAGAATGCGTCCGAGCGACTGCGCCAGACTAGGGATTACCGCTTGCGTCCGCGCTCCAAAGAGCGCTACACTTTACCGAGGTGAACTATGGCGACTTTTGCGTACGAAGGGCGAGCAGCCTCCGGTGAGACTCGGAGCGGCACGGTAGAGGCGGACAGCGTCGAGGCGGCGCGTTCGCGCCTCCGGCAGATGCAGATCAGCCCCACCAGCGTGGCCAAGAAGGGCGGCGTTTTGGACGCCGAAATCAACATCCCAATGCCCAAGTTCCTTCAGGAAATGATGAAGGGGAAGGTGGGTACGAAGGACCTGGTGATCTTCACGCGACAGTTCGCCACAATGATCGACAGCGGCCTTCCGCTGGTTCAATGCCTCGACATTCAAGCCAAGCAAGCGCCCAACCCGGCATTCCGCGAGGAGCTGTCCACCATCAAAGACACGGTGGAGTCCGGCGCCACCTTTGCCGACGCGCTCCGTAAGTATCCCGGAACCTTCGACGAACTGTACCGAAACATGGTGGCGGCCGGCGAAGTCGGCGGTATTCTCGATACGATTCTGAACCGGCTTGCGCTGTATCTCGAAAAGGCCGACAAGCTGAAGCGTCAAATCAAAGGCGCCATGATGTACCCCATTGCGACCTTGGTGGTGGCGGGGATTGTTGTCGCCGTGTTGCTGCTCAAGGTGGTTCCGACCTTCGAGACAATGTTCGCCGAGTTTGGTTCGTCCCTTCCCGCGCCCACACAGTTCGTCATCGACATGTCGAAGTGGATGCAAGGCAACTTTTTGTACATTGTGGCCATCCTTGTGGGTTCGTACTTCACCGTCAAGACCATCTACAACTCTCCGACGGGCAAGTTTGCGATCGACAAGTTGTTGCTGAACTCACCCGTCTTCGGTGACCTTCTGACACGGGTGGCGGTTGCGCGGTTCTGCCGCACGATGGGCACGATGATTTCGTCGGGGGTTCCGATTCTGGAGGCCCTCGAGATCTGCGGGCGAACAGCGGGGAACAAGGTGATTGAAAAAGCCGTCATGAAGGTCCGGGACGGCATCGCGGAAGGGCGAACGATCTCGGAGCCGCTCATGGAGGCCGGCGTGTTTCCAGAGATGGTGTGTCAAATGATTCACGTCGGTGAAGCGACCGGTGCAATCGACGTCATGCTGAACAAAGTGGCCGATTTCTACGAAGAGGAAGTGGACCAGGCGGTCGAGAACCTCACCAGCTTGATTGAGCCAATGATCATGGTCTTCTTGGGGGTCGTCATTGGTGGACTGGTCATCGCAATGTACCTGCCCATCTTCTCGATGGCGTCCAGCATCGGCGGCGGTTGATGAGTCGAACGGCTCGCCACACAGGCGATGTCGCTGTCGTTCGGTACATGTTCACGAAAATCGTGCTGTTTTGTGGGCTGTTCGGCTCGGCGATTGCCCTCGCGTGGTCCTACCAGCCCTGGATCATGTTGACGCACAAGAGCCTGTTTCAGATCGCCCTGGTGGTCTTCTTGATTTGGGCAATCAGTGCCCGCATGATCGAGCGTTACGGAGACCATGCGTGGTTTCGTTGGGTCCAGCTGCTCTTTGACACCGTGGTGGTGACGACCCTGGTGTGGATGACCGATGGACCGCGCAGCCCGTTCTTCGTGCTCTACTTTATGAACATCGTTGCCGCCGCATGGTTGCTGCCAGGTTGGGGCGCCCTCTCCGTCGCCACCATCGACGCGCTGGTGTTCATGGTGACCACCATCGTGGGGCTGTACGGCTTCACCGCCTGGGACGTCTCTGCGGGGGGCGTTCTCGTGTACACGGAATCCACGTTGAGGGTGTTCTCGTTGTTCTTGGTGGGGATGTTGTCCGGTACGTTGTCGGGAAGCCTTCAACAGACTCGGTCGGCGCTGGCGGCATCTGTGCAAGGCGTGGAGCAGTTGCGCGCCGACCACCACGTGGTCTTGAATCAATTGGACTCGGGCATTGTGGTGGTCGACGAAGACGGAACGATTCGCGCCTTGAACCCCGCAGCTGTCCGAATTCTTGGCCTGGTCAACGACCGGCTGTTGACCGATACATTGAGCCCCCAAGACGACGTTTGGGAGCAAGACTTTGTGCTTGGCGAGGTGCACAAGGTGCTTGTCTGCAGCCGTCATGCCCTCGAGCGCGGCGGGTCGGTTGTCGTGGTCGAGGACATCACCAGTTGGCGGAAGATGGAAGAACAGGTCGCCCGCGACGAACGGCTGGCGGCGGTTGGGCGCTTGGCGGCGGGACTGGCCCACGAGATTCGCAATCCGCTGGCGTCCATTTCTGGTGCGGTGCAGATGCTGGAAGACGAAGGCGAAGATGAACTCCACGGGATCGTGTTGCGAGAGGTCGAAAACCTCAACGAACTCGTGGAGGATTTCCTGGACATTGCACGACCGCTGCATCTGCGCACATCGCCCACGGACATCAACTCTGTGGTCCGCGACGTCGTGCGCGCCTTCGAGCAAGACCCCCGATACCAAGGACGGGTCACCGTTGCGGCCGACACGTCGGATGTGCCGGTCCTGTCGCTCGATACCAACCGCGTGCGGCAAGTGATCTGGAACCTTGTGCTGAACGCCGCGCAGGCCACCGCGGAGCAAGGCCACATTCAACTCCGGGTGGAACCCGCCGGTTCGGGGATCAAGATTGAGGTTGAAGACCAGGGCGTGGGCATCCCTCCACAGCGGATGGAACAAATTTTTGATCCGTTCTACACGACCCGCAGCGGCGGCACGGGGCTGGGCTTGGCCAATGTGGACCGCATCGTCCGAGCCCACAACGGGTCGGTGGTTCTTCGGAGCCAGGAGGGGGTTGGAACGTGTTTCACCCTTCATTTTCCAGACCATGCCGAGTCGGCTACGCTGGAGCCAGTCGTGGGGCTTGGATGAAGCGGGATCGCGTCATAGTTGTCGATGATGAGCTGTCGATGCGGCAGATGCTCAGCATCCTGTTGCAGCGGGCGGGATACGAGGTCGAGGCGGTCGCCAGTGCGGAAGATGCGTTGGCAAAGATTGAGGATTGGTGGCCCGACCTGGTGGTGACGGACCTGAACATGCCGGGCATGCACGGCCTGGATTTGCTGAGCAAGGTCAAGGCCAAGGCGGCGCAGGAAGAGCGGGATGTGGAGGTGGTCGTGGTGACTGCATACGGGTCCACGCGCACCGCAGTCGATGCGATGACCAAGGGTGCCGCCAACTACGTCTTGAAGCCGTTCAACAACACCGAGCTGAAGATGGTGGTTCGGCGGGCGCTCGGGCGGCGGGCCCTCGAGGCGGAGAACCGCATGCTCAAAGCCCAGCTTCGCGACCAATACCACTACGGCAACTTGATCGGGTCATCGGAACCCATGAACCGCGTGTACGAACTCATTGACCGGGTCAAGGACACCCGCATCAACTGCCTGGTGGTTGGCGAAAGCGGGACGGGGAAAGAAGTGGTGGCACGCGCAATTCACTTCAGCGGCAGCCGCGCGGAAGGGCCATTCGTTCCCATCAACTGCGGAGCGATTCCCGAAGCGCTGGTCGAGAGCGAGTTGTTTGGTCACAAAAAGGGCTCGTTCACCGGGGCCGTGAAAGACAAAAAAGGACTCGTTGCCAGCGCGGACGGCGGCACGTTGTTCTTGGATGAAGTCAACTCGCTGCCGTTATCGGCTCAAGTCAAGCTCTTGCGGGCGATTCAGGATCGCCGCTTTATGCCGGTCGGGGGCACCAATGAAGTGGAAGTCGATGCCCGCATCATCGCCGCGAGCAATGCCGACCTGGAAGCAATGGTGGCGGAAGGAAGCTTCCGAGACGATCTGTATTACCGCTTGAACGTGGTTCAGATTGGCCTGCCGCCGCTTCGAGACCGGTCGGCAGATGTGCCAAGCTTGATCCGGCACTTCGTGCGAAAGTTTGCATCGGACTACGACCGCGGCGAAATCCAGATCAGTCCCGATGCCATGCGGGCGCTTCAGGCGTGGCACTACCCCGGCAACGTCCGCGAACTCTCGAACATCATCGAGCGGGCTGTGGCGTTGTGCCGTGGCGCCATGGTGCACCCCACCGATTTGCCGGACAAACTGGTGGACGGTGGCCAAACCCCCCTCGCGCTCGCATCCGAGGAGTTTCCCGAAGACGGCGTGAACTTGGACGGAATGCTCGGGCAGGTGGAGCGACGGTGGCTCGTTGCCGCGCTTGAAGAGGCCGAAGGCAACAAAACGGAGGCTGCCAAGAAGCTGCAAATGAGCTTCCGCTCGTTTCGCTACCGCCTTGCAAAGTTTGGCCTGGACGATTTGGTCGCCGAGTAGCGGGGGTTGGCACAGATATTGCTGGTTTTCTAAACGCTTCCCTGGGAGTGGAAGCATCTTTAGGAAAGAGCAAAATGGCCCGACGGCAGTCGCGATATGGATTCTCTGTGATCGAACTGATGGTTCTGATGGCATTGCTCTGCATCGCGGCTGCCATCGGTGTCCCAAACTTCGTGGAAATGCAATACCGAGCTCAGCGTGCTGAGGTGCCGGCCAACTTGGAGGGCATTCGATACGCGGCGATTGCGTATCAGACCGCCCATGGCCGCTTGATTTCCGAGGAAATTCCACGCCCCGATGCGTTTCCAGATCAACGGGAGCGACCGTGGAAGGCCGGAAGCGGTTTTGACGACCTCGGCTGGGAACCCGAAGGCAAGGTGAGGGGGTCCTACGCCATCGCAACCACGACCGCGACATCGTTCAGGGTCAAGGGATTTTGCGACGTTGATGGCAACGGGGAACAAGCCGTGTTTGAAGGCTCTGAACGGGTGGCCGTGAGCGCGCAATCCGACACAATGGTGTACTGATTCGTGGCGCTGGCTACTCTTGGCATGTCAACATTTTCGCGGTTTGCGCCGAAGCGCTGACAAAAAATGTCATTCGATACTGACATTTTTTGTCACTTTTTTCCGCCGAGAATGGGCTGCAGGCCATCGTTTTCGCGAAAAAGTGCCTCCGTGGCCTTTTCACGAAACTTGGCACGAAACTTGTATGGTAGTTTCTGCGTGGGAACACGGTGTTCCCTCGTTCAAGATTTTTCCGGGCCTGCCCGGAGCAGACCCAGATGGAGAGGCAAACAATGTTCAACAAGAAGGGATTCACCCTTGTCGAGCTGATGATTGTTGTCGCGATTATCGGTATCCTCGCGGCAATCGCGATTCCGAACTTCGTAGACATGCAGTACCGAGCCAAGCGCGCTGAGGTTCCGGGCAACGTTGATGGTATCAAGACCGCCCAGATCGCTTACGACGCCGCGTTCGATAAGTACATTGAAGTGAGTGACTGGAAGCCCAGTGACGAAATCGCGAAGACTCAGCGCAGCTGGTCGACCGGTACGGGCTTTGACACCCTCGGGTGGGGTCCAGACGGTAAGGTTCGCGGTCGCTACAAGGTGACTTCGAAGTCGACCACCGACTTCCTCGTGACTGGTGAGTGCGATGTCGACAACGACGACACCGAAGCTTCGTTCACTGCGACGAAGTCGATCAACACCAAGATGAACACGGGCGCATCCGTCTACTAAGACGCGCCTCTGTCCAAACTAGGGCGGCCTGCGGGCCGCCCTTTTTATTTGACGATAGGTGAGCGCGGTGAGCCGAGGACTCCCGATACTGTTGGTTGCGACTGTGATGGCCTACGCTGGACTGTGGTCAGCCGGCTTTGTGTGGGACGACATCCCCTTGATTGTCAACAACCACGCCCTCCGCGAAGCGACGCTCGGAGCGCTCTTCACGTCGGATCTCTGGGCATCGAGTGGTGCGGGAGATGTGGCCAGTGGGTACTACCGACCGCTGGTCTTGGTGAGCTTTGCCGTCGACCGATGGGCGGTGGGCCTCAATCCACTTGGGTATCACCTTCACAGTTTGGGCTGGCACTTGCTGGCCATGGTCGGGCTGCATCGCCTCTGTCTGCCGCTGTTCGATCGGCAGACGGCGCTGCTGGCCGTCGCGCTGTTTGGGCTCCATCCGGTGCAGAGCGAGGTGGTCGCTTGGGTGTCCGCCCGGAACGACTTGATGGCGGCGGCGTTGGGCTTCTTTGCGTTGAGCATGGTCTGGGTTGACGACCGCCCCCGGCCCGTGCGCGTTGGTCTGGCGATGGTTCTGACGGTGTGTGCAGGATTGTCCAAGGAGACTGCGCTGTTGTTGCCCGTGTTGCTGGGCGCAGCAGATTGGTGCCGTGGTCGCAGTCAGGCCGTGGTGGCTCGCCAGGCTCCGTTGTTGGCGGGAGTGGCCGTTGTGGTACTGATGCGAACGTGGGTTGGCGTCGGGGAAGCAACCGTGCCGACGACGGAAGGAGTTTGGCTGATGGTGGTCAGCCTGCCGACAGTTTTGGGTGGGTATGCGGCCTCCGTGCTGAGTCCATGGCCGCTGTCTAGTGCCTACGATTTGACCTGGGCATCGTCACGCAGTCTTTCGAGACTCGCTCTGGGCTGGATGGGCATTGTCGCGGTTGCTTTGTGCATCGGTACGGCCAGGGAATCGCGCCGCAGGGTCGGGTTGTTGGGGTTGATCTGGGCCGTGGTGTTGATCGGGATCACGTTCGTGCCCACCGCTGACAAGGGGGGATACGGTGACCGTTTCTTGTACTGGCCCATGGCCGGAATTGCGGTCGCGTTGGCTTCCGTCCTCCGGGATCACGCCAAGGTGGTGGCTCCGGTATTTGCCGTGACGGCCCTGTTGACTGTGCACGTTCGACTGCCGGATTGGCAGCATGATCGGTCGTTGTGGGGAGCTGCCGTTCGAGACGTTCCCACCCCGACCAACGAGGTCAGTCTCGGTCACGCGTTGACACTTCATCAACGACACAAGCGGGCGCACGTCAGCTTCGTGAGCGCCCTCGCCAAGCCTGGGATCGACCTCGAGGCGTGCGGTCCGGTCGTTGGTTCTGCCATGCGGACTGGTTTGCCGGAGTTGGCACTGCGCATGGGCGACTGGGCGATTGCACGCGGGTGCACCGCCACGGGACCCATGAACGGCTGGATGGCAATGGCAGCGGCGTATGAAGGGGAGTGGACACGCGCAGAGGCCTGGGCCTTTGGGGGCACGCCCGATCCGCGGTTTCGGGACCTGGTTGTTCAGGCGGCTGTGGCAAAGAGAAGCGGCGACGAGGCGGCATACGCGCGTTTGGAGCAGGGCTGGCCCGGTTCCGATCCGCTGTGGCCACAGGTCGAAGCATTGCTGAACCGTTAAGGAGCCTCGTGGCACTCCGTACCCTCACATTGCTCCTTCTTCCCGTCATTGGAGGGGTCTGCGCGCATCAGTTTCAGGTGCGAACAGACGCGCACCGATGGGCCCAAGCCGAAGATCTCCGCCCGATTTTTGTCCCTTCTCCAGAAGCGACCAAGGTGAGTGCGATGGGCTTTGACATGGTGATCGCGGATCTGTTCTGGACCCGTGCCGTGCTGTTGTTTGTCGACTTTCTTGCCGCAGAGGGTGAGGATGGCGCGGCGTGGACGCGGACGGTCCTCAAGACTGTGGTGACCCTTGACCCCCGTTGGCGAACACCGTTTTTCTACGGCGGTTCGATGCTGCGGTTGCTGAACGATGTAGAGGGCTCGGATGAAATCTTTCGGGACGGAATGACCGAGTTCCCGCAGGATCCTTACTTCCCATTTTCGTTGGCCATGAACGCCTACCTCCATCATGAAGACCTCGACAGCGCGGTCGACTACCTGCAGAAAGCGGCGGCCTTGCCGAACGCCCCACGGTGGTACCGCAATGCCGCAGCCGAGTTCATCAGTCGACGGGGGCAACGCAAAGCGGCCCTGTTGTACCTCAAACAACAGATGGAGAACTCCAACTCGGATCGCGAGCGCGCGCTGGTTGAGAGCAAGTACAAGTCCTTGCTGTACGAACAGGTGTCCGAAGCCGTCAGGGCCCTTCAGATCCGCGTTGAACGGCGCTCAGGCACCCCAATTCGGGCATTGAATGAGCTGGGGGAGCTTCCGCCAGACCCCTTGGGAGGCGAGTGGTTCATTGCGACCGACGGCGTGGTGCGTTCGACGGTGCAAGACCCCGTGGTCGCGCGGCGAGCCAAGCTGGACGAGAGGGCGATCTTGGTGAACCCGTGACCGACGCTGTCATCGGGTTGGGCAGCTCACTGGGCGATCGGGCTCGGTGGCTGCGGATGGCCGTCAAGATGTTGGATGCCGATCCCCAAACCGAGGTGACGGCGTCCAGCAAGGCATGGGCCAATCAACCGATGGGTGTGGCGTCTGGGTGGTTCTTGAACGGAGCCGTTCGGGTGCGGACGACCCGTTCGGCGCGGGGCCTCTTGTCGCTGTGCCAGAAAATCGAGGTGTGCATTGGGCGCCGGCAGAGCCGTCGCTGGGGCGATCGAACGGTGGACCTCGATGTCCTGTTGTTTGGAGGGATGCGCCGGTCGGGTCGAGGGCTGCAGCTGCCTCACCCGGGAATGACGAGCCGACCGTTTGTGATGGTGCCCGCCGCAGAGGTGGCGCCTGAATGGATTCACCCCGTTTTGGGCAAGGCGATCCGGGAGTTGCGGCCGCCGACCAATGCGGGGCTGGTCGCGAGGGGGTTGCTGCCTCAGCCCCTTGCTTCCGTGCAGCCTGCGAAGTACACCACCCGGGATCTTTCCGACAACCCCCTCAACGGAACCAACGGCATGAAGATTTTTATCGATACGGCGAACATTGACGAGATTCGGGAAGCCCACTCTTGGGGCATCTTGGACGGCGTGACCACCAACCCAAGCCTCATCGCGCGCGAGGGGGGAGACTTCATCCAGACCATCTCAGACATCTGCGACTTGGTGAAGGGCCCTGTGTCTGCTGAGACGGTCTCGCAAGATGCCGATGGAATGATCAAGGAGGGCCGACTGTTGGCGCAGATCAGCGAACACGTGGTGGTCAAGGTGCCCCTGACCAACGCCGGTTTGACGGCAACACGGGCGCTGGCGGATGATGGCATCGACGTCAACGTCACGCTGATTTTTCAACCGGCCCAGGCCCTGATGGCCGCAAAAGCCGGCGCTGCGTATGTCAGCCCGTTTTTGGGAAGGCTCGACGACATCGCCACCGACGGCGTCCAGCTCATCGAAGAAATTGTGACGATGTACGGCAACTATCCAGCATTGGGAACCGAAGTTCTGTCCGCCTCAATTCGACACCCATTGCACGTGAGCCAAGTCGCCATCGCCGGTTCGGACGTGGCCACGATTCCCTACAACGTGCTCGCAAAGTTGGTCAATCATCCGCTGACGACGAGCGGCAACGAGCGATTCCTCGCCGACTGGGACACCGTCCCCGACAACGACATTGTGGGCCAAGTCACCGCGTGGTTGGAGAAGCGCGGTACCTGAGGTGAGTACCGCTTCGCAACAGGGGCATCGCGCCATTGTGGGGCTGCTGGTGTTGTTGGCCGCTCTCCCGTATGCCGGGGGTGGATTCGTCTGGGACGATGGCCCCTTGATCGCGGATCGACTGGCGTTGCTCGACGGCCCCGGTATCGCCAACCTTTGGACGAGTCCGGTGACCGGAGACGGTCCCGGATCAAGCTATTATCGACCCGTGTCGATGACCATCTTGGCAGCGGTCGGTCGGCTGGGGCCGATCGCCGTTCACTGTGCGGCCATTGCCGTGCATGTCTTGAATGCGATTCTTCTGGCAGCGGTGGCGCGCCGCCTTCAATGGCCTGCACTCGCGGCCCTCATTTACGGCGTGCACCCCCTGCTGAGTGAAGCCCTCGGGTGGGCATCCAGTCTGCCGGATCTCCTCGCCATTTCAGCGGGCTTGGGTGCGGTTTTGGCGGCCCGTCGGGGTTGGTTCGCGGGTGCCATCCTGGTGGTCGCTGCCGGGTTGGCCAAGGAAAGTGGTCTGTTGATTCCGTTGTTTCTGGGAGCTGCCGGTCTCGCTGGAAGCCGATGGCTGCGATCGTGGGCAGTGGGGTGCAGCATGGTTGTCATTGCACGCCTCGCCGCCGGCGCCCGGCACGCAGCGGATTGGTCAGAGAATGTCATGCTCGCGCCCGACGCACTGGGCTGGTCGATCGCATCCCTGATTTGGCCATTCCCCCTCAACGCCGTGCGTTCCTTGTGGGTGACACCCGAGTGGGTGATTCCGGTCGCAGGTGCGCTTGTATGCGCGGGCTTGCTGGCGGCGCGCGGCAGCCGCGAAGCAGCCGGCGGGCTGGGGCTGGTCTTGGCTGCCCCGATGCTGGCGTTGCCCGTGATGTTGGACGGCTACTTGGTCGGCGAGCGCTACATGACCACGGCCTTGGTCGGTGTGGGGGTGTTTGCGGCGGCACGCATTGCTCCGTCGCGGGGCGCGCTCGCAGTGGCCGTGCCGCTGGCAGTGGGCAGCATCGCGGTTCACTGGGATCGGGCATCCGACTGGGAGTCCGACACGGCGCTGTTTGGAGCATCCGTCGAAGCCTCCCCAGCGTCGTCCTATGCGTGGCACATGTACGGGCTCGCGTTGGCGCAAGACGGACAACTTCGGGCCGCAGCGAATGCCTTTGGGAAAGGCCTTGAGTGCCGGAACCCCCATCCGCTTGACAGAATGCTTCGTTTGCGAGCGTTGGTTCAGGCCGGTGAGCCCCAGGAGGCCCTCGAGTTGGCCTCCCGTGGGCCAAAAAGCGACCTAACCGCCGAGTACATCGCGTGGTGGGCTCGCGCCGCTGTGGATGCTGGTGACAACGAGCAAGCCGTCAGGTTGATGGAACTTCTCGTCTTGGAACAGGGCTACGACGGGCCTGCCTGGTTCGCCGAGTGGGCTCAGAACACGGGGCTCTCGGGCCGACAGTGAGGGTAAAAATGGTGGTGACAGAGCCTTGACCCCACGAAGTGCCTCGCATAGAAACATTGCCAAGTGGGGAAGGATGACGGACTCGGAAGCCAGCCGCCCGAACAACAAGCGAGTGATGATCACGGACGCCGCCATCGCGGTGTTCGCCGAGAAGGGATACCGCTCGGCGCGCGTAGCGGATGTGGCAAAGCGCGCTGGGGTCGCGGACGGCACCATCTACCTTTACTTCAAGAACAAAGAAGACCTGCTGCTCTCGATCTTCGAAGAGAAAATGGGCCTGCTGCTCGAGCGGCTGCACACCGACTTGAACGGCGTCGAATGCCCCCTCGAACGGATGCGCATTTATGTGAAGCACCACTTTGAGCAACTCCGAACCCAGCCGCTGCTCGCGCAAGTGTTTCAGGTGGAACTTCGGCAGTCCCACAAGTTCCTGCGCGAATACCGCCCGGAGCCCCTTTGGGCGTACCTGAACGTGATTGGTGATGCCGTCAAGGATGGTCAATCCCAGGGGATCATTCGCGATGATGTCGATCCGTTCATCGCGAAGTGGGCCTTCTTCGGCGCGTTGGATGAGTTGTCGATGCAGTGGGTTTTGACCCGCAATCGGGATCGATTTGACTTGGAAGTCGCGGCCGGGCAGGTCGTGGATACATTTTTTCGCGGCGTTTTGTCCGCACAATCGTAGGAGAATTTCATGAAAGTCGGCGTCTGCATTAAGCGGGTCCCCGGTTCAGACTCTCGCATCAGTGTGACAGATGCCGAGTCGGGACCGGATTTGTCCGGAGTTGGGTGGGAAGTGAACCCATACGACTCGTTTGCCATCGAGGCAGCGATTCAGTTGCAGGAGGCGTCCATCGCGAGCGACGTCGTGGTCTTCAGCGTCTGCGGCGCCGATGGCGATGCGAAAATTCGCGATGCTTTGGCCATGGGGAAGAAAGGCCAAAGCGGTGCGAGCAAAGCCGTCCGCTTGGACGATCCGGCGTTTGAAGGTTCTGACTCACTCGGAATTGCCCGAATTCTTGCGGCTGCGATGAGCAAAGAGGGCGTGGACATCGTGCTTGCTGGCCGTCAATCCATCGACGGAGACAGCTCGCAGGTTCCGGCCATGATGGCGGAGATTCTTGGTTGGCCCTCCGTGTGCGAGGTCACGGACCTCGAGGTGTCTCCCGGAAAGGTGAAGGCCTGGCGCCAGGTCGGTGGCGGGAAGCGCGAGGTTGTTGAGCTCCCGACGCCCTGCGTCATCACGACGGACAAGGGGCTGAATACCCCTCGGTACCCGACCCTTCCCGGCATCATGATGGCCAAACGCAAGCCCATTGAGGTGTTGGATGCGGCCGCGTTGGGCCTCGACCCCGGGTCCGTGGGTGCCGCGGCGGCTCATGTGAGCATCGGCAACTGGAGCCCCCCACCGGAGCGCCCGCCCGGCCGGATGCTTGAAGGCGACACGGCTTCGGTTGTGTCGGAACTCATCACTCTTCTTCGCGACGAAGCGAAAGTACTGTAGGAGGCGCGTCATGAGCAATGGAATCTTGGTCGTGTGTGAACACGAAAATGGAACCCCAAAAAAGACCGCTTACGAGCTGCTGAGCAAGGCACGCGAACTGTCAGCCAGCCTTGGCGGCGATGTCTCAGCACTGTTGATCGGTGCCTCAACGACCGAAATGCTTGGCGAGTACGGCGCCGCAACCGTATACACCGTTGAGGGTGCCGATTTTGATGCCGGCGGACCGGGTGCGTGGGTGAGTGCGATGTCCGCAGCCATCGCAGCCGCCAATCCTGCCGTTGTGCTGGGGTCGACAAGCGACCGCACGCGCGCCGCATTCCCGCGCCTCGCAGCACGGATCGGCGCGGGCATGGCCAGCGACTGTACAGAACTGTTCGTTGATGGCGGAGCGATTGTTGCGCGCCGACCCATGTATGCAGGGAAGGCCAGTGCCGAAGTGCGATTCTCGAGCGATGTGGCATTGGTCACCGCGCGGCCAAACTCGTTTCCCGGGGCCACCGCCTCCGGCAGTGCGGTCGGATCCACTCCGCTGGATGCGCAACTGTCGGATCTCGATGCCGCCGTGAAGATTGTTGGCCTTGAAGAGCCAAAGAGTGCCGTGGTCGATCTCGCGGAAGCGAGTCGGATTGTTTCCGGTGGCCGCCCCGTCGATTCGGCGGAAAACTTCGACGCGTTGATTCGGCCCTTGGCGGCCGCAATGGGCGCAACTGCTGGCGCGAGTCGTGCGGCGGTGGATTCGGGGTTTGCACCGCATTCGGAGCAGGTCGGTCAGACTGGGAAAGTTGTGAATCCCTCCTTGTACATCGCTTGCGCCATCTCGGGTGCCATTCAGCATCTCGCGGGCATGCGCACAAGCCGGGTGATTGTGGCCATCAATAAGAACCCGGATGCGCCGATTTTCGAGCACGCGACGTACGGCATCGTTGGCGACATTTTCGAGGTGGTTCCCGCGTTGGCGGATGAAGCTCGCAAGCAGGGCATCTCCGCATAGCGTTCGGGTCCATGTAGAATGACTGCACCGCTTGGCGTGAACCAAGCGGTGCAGTGCTGGTCTTGTGAGGAGTGCGCGATGAGCAATGGTGGCGAACAACCATCCGTGCTTCGGTTCTCCAAACTCCTGCGGCATCTGGTTCGGAAGGGAAATTCCCGCGGAACAATCCAGCTTGTCGAGCGTTGGTTGGAACACGGGCACGTCAGTCAGACGGCTCGATTGGCTCAAGCCCGAGCCCTGATGGACCTGCGGTTGATGGACCGCGCGTGGGTGAGGCTCAGAGAGGCCGCCCAGGCCGACCCGACTTCAGTGGTTGTTCAACTGATGATGGCCGACATGTTCATCGAACGCGGGTGGCCGACCAAGGCGCTTCCCATCTTGGAACGCATCGATCTGATGGAGCTGGATGAGGATGAGCGCCAGTGGTGGAGCACCCTGAGAACCAGCGCTTCGCTGCCTCCGAGAGGACCACCCGATGACGCCTCGGAGACGGAACGAATCGGTACAGCCGAGGAGGTGCTGCGCTTGGCAGAGTCCTACATCAGTGTGGGCAGCTTTGTTCGAGCGGAGAGTTTGTTGGAGCGCTTGCTTCGCGATGGGTTTGCTTCGCCCAGAGTCCACGATTTGTTGTGGGGCATCCAGGGCGATTTTTCCAGCGCACAAGCGACCACTCCGGAGCTGCTCGCGGCGCTATCAACCACGGTGGAGTCCGCCGAATGGGTGGCGTTTGAGCGAACGGACAGCTTGATTGCAGCCGACACAGCGCATGTTGACCCCGCCCTCACCGCCGCCAGCAGCCTGGCCGAGGCGACCCGCCGCGCCTTTCCCCGACTGTTTCGGCGCGATGAGAACACCGGAGAAACCACAGCGGGTACCGCGGGAGAGGTCACGATGTCATCGGTTTCGGTGGCAGAGGACGACGGCATGTTTTCGGGGGGAGCCACCGATCCGGAGAGCACACCGTACCCAGGGGCTGGCGACACGCGGATCATGCAGGTCATCTCGCGAGGGGACGGCGTGGCGGTCCACCCAGTCGATGGGGCAATTCATCGCACCGTCGGAGACCGCAACAAGGTGGACTTGAAGGCACACCGAGAGGCCTACCTTCCTCCCGAGGATGAGACTTTTTTGGAAGATGAAGACAAAGATCTCATCGTGATGACGCGTCGGGAAGACCGGCCGCCGCCGCCTGCGGACAAGCCGCGACCGAGTCCGCCTGTGCCGGAACGCTCCGAACGAACGGACCCGGCTGTTCCGCCCCCGGCTGCGCCGCTGGGGCCGAGTCCCGAGGTTGCCGATGCACCGCAGGACAGTCGCAGGCCTTGGCTCACCGCGGCTGGTGTGTTGGTCATTACGGCTGCATTGGCGTGGATGGTGTTTGCCGTTCTGCACTGGATCGCTCAGGAGCAAATCATCGAGGATGCCCATCGCGTGGTCGCAGCGGCGGATTTTCGGGCGATGCAGGAAATGGAGGCGCGACTGGAAGCGCAGATCGAGGCCGATCGGAGCCCTGTAGCGGTTCGAATGGTTGAGTTGGCCTTGGTGCGCACCATCCTTTGGTCGGATTACACCGGCGATCCCGGCCGGATGACGGCCGTTCAAATTGAACTGGATCGCGCGCGGGAATTGGGCGCGCCGTCGCACGAGGTCGCGTTGGCGAGTGGTTATTTGGCCCTGGCGATGGGGGACCTCCCCAGCGCTGAACTTGCGTTGAGCCGTCTGGACTTGAACGATCCGTTGTGCCGGGACCTCACCGCTCGGGTGGCGCTCCAACTTCGCGATGACCAGGACTCGCGGGACTTGCTGAATGGACTGGGTCCCGCAACGGCGGAAGCGCCATTGCTTGAGTTGTTGAGCCGAGAAGCGTTGTTGACGGCCTTGGATGAGTTCGATCGAATTGAGGCCCTCCGCGCGTTTTTATTGACGCGACACGGAAACAACCCGTTCGTCCAAATTCAGCGGTTTCAAGAACAATGGGATGAAGCGGAGCCCCTCGACGTACTCATGGCGTTGGATGACGTGATGGAGTCGCTTCCGGGGCCCGTCTCGGGTCGCCAAGAGGGGCGGTTGCATGCCCTGCGCGCCTCGCTGTTGATGGAGCGGGGCGAGTATGACGCAGCAGAGCGCTCATGGGCATCTGCGTTGGTGGTCGACCCGGCGAACCCTCGCTACCTCCATCACGCTGCCGGCGTACGGTTGGCCGACAATCAAGTGACCGCGGCGCTCGACGATCTGGATCGTTGCCTGGAGTCCCGACCGTGGGATCAGAGTTGTCGTCATGGGAAGATTCAGGCCTTGTTGGAGCTGGATCGAGTGGAGGATGCGCGGCAATCGATTGACGCGTGGGGCGCCGAGCGAACGATGGTGTTTCGGGCATGGGTCCACCGGGCAGCCGGGAATCCCGATGAAGCCATTGCGACGCTCGAGGGGGAGGATGGCGCGCTCGCCGCGTGGGTGCGCGGAATGGCACTGCTGGACTTGGGCTCGCCGAAAGCAGGGGTGGCGCTGGAGCCCGCGATCGAAGGTTGGGGGGCAGTATCGCAGCCGATGACGCGCATTCTTGTCTCGCGGGCACGCGTCGCGCAATCGATCGCCACGGGAGATCTTGATGCCATGGCTGCAGCCCTAAACACGTGGGCTGCCAACGATCCGGTCGCAATGGCCATGGTTGCGCAGCGGATGGATGAAGCGGGTCAGCGCGTGTCTGCAGAGCAACTCTTCGAGCAGGCTGTCGAAATCGGACCGGAGAGCGCGGTGGCGCTGCATGCGCTGGGCTTGTTTTGGTTCGATCCCCGTGCCAGCTTGGAGTCTGCTCGAAGCGTCTGGCGCCGCTACCTGGATCTCCAACCGAGCGGTGACCGGGCGCGACGAACCCGCGCGCGTATGGGAAGACGGTGACGGCGACGGTTGGCTCGGGTACACTTGGTTTAGGTAGGAGGAGGCATCCATGCGCATCGCACTGCTGCTCGCACTGGGAATGGCTGGGTGCGCGGATGAATCGAACATGGCCATGAGGGGCGCTGGGGATGCCGCTGCCGAGTTCGCGATGGACACTGGTGGTGCCGAAGACGGAGGGGCTCCCGATGTCCAAGAGGAGCCCAGTCATTGGGTGCTTTCGGGCACTTTGGATGTGGCGAGGGGAGAGGTCATGACCACGCTCAGTCACGTGGATGTTGTCATCAAGGGCGCGTCTGGGAGCACCCTCTGCGTCGATGGACTGGGCGTCGAGTCCTCCGAACGAATTCCCGAGTTGCCGGATAGCGACCTGCAAATTTGGTGGTCCGTATCGCTGGCCGATGCCACCGCCGACTCGTGTTTGGCGGACGCCATCCCCGGCGTGGTGCCCGTTGACCTGCACCTCGGTTTGGGACCGCTGCACCCCGAGATTCGAGCGGTGATGGGGGACGAACTGTCGTCGCTCGGTGGTGACCAAATTGTTCTGCGGAGCGTGTTTGCGTCGTTGCGCGATGCGGACCCGGTTTGGGTGTTCGGAGTGGCGGGCGGTGAACCCAATGGGGGCAGTTCGGTCGATGCATCCCCGAGCGGCGGCGTCACTGTGTTGGACGGCCAATGGAAGTTTCAGGGTGTGTACGCATTCCCATATTAGCGTGGGATCACACCGGTAACCGTGGCGCGTTCCGGGCAAAATAGCCAGTCCACAGGTGGAGGCGGAGACTCGTCCACGCAGGTCACGGCCGTAGTGCCCACGCCTTCCACCAGCGGATTGTCCGGAATGGGGCTCGCCAGTCGGGACTCCAGGGGGGCGCTGGGGTCGGCCTGCGGGTTGGCTTGGATGTGTCGGGTCATCTCCGCAGCGGCCCGGTTCACTGCCGATACTTCGGCCTCGTCTGGCACCCGTGCAATCGGGGGTGGGGTCGCTGCAAAATCCCTTGGCGGCGGCCCGCGCCATGCGGCCCATGTCATGTATGCGGACGCACCGGTGGCCATCAAGGCGAGTCCGATGCGCGCTGGCATGCCAACAGGGCGGGGCACCGGGCCCCCTATGCGGCGTCTTTCAGGGGCTTAATTCCAAGAACCTTCGCCAAGACGATGGCAACGAGTGCTGCGAAGGCACTCAGGACTGCGCCCATCTTGGCCGGACCGTTGTAGGGCGATGAATCGGGGAATGCTTGGCCGGCAACAAACAACGCCACGGTGAGCCCGAGACCGGCGACGGTGGCCGCCACCACCAAGTGCTTCATTCCCATGCCCTCGGGCAACGGGAACCCCACCTTCGCGCCGAGCCCAGAAAAGAACGAGATGCCGATAACCTTTCCGACAATGAGCGATGCCAGGATGATCCAGGTCACCGCATTGACAGATGCAAACTGAACGCCGGCATTCGCAAACGCGAAGAAGAAGAGCCCGAGATCAACCGGCAGTTTGAGATTGTGCTCAAAGTTGTGAAGCGGGCTGTGGTCGTGATGATGATGACCCGCCGCATGCTCTTGATCCGTCTCGTCTTCGGCCTCGAACATGCCCGTGTCCCGGGTCGGTCCCGGCAGGAAGGGCACGATGGGCACGAGGGCCAATGCGGGATGCAGGTGGGCGGAGATGAAACCGAACCAACTCAGCGTTCCCCCAAACAAGATGTATGGGAGCCAAGCCTGAACGTTCTTCCGCCGCAGCACGTACGCGATGACCATGCCGGGCACGGTGTAGTACAGCAGGTAGATGGGGGCGGCGGGCAGTTCGGGATTGCCGTAGAACACGGCAATGATGATCAGGCCAATCGCATCATCTGCCACCGCCAACAGCAGCAAAAAATTCACAGCCGGGTGCCGGTTTCCAAAAATCATCCGCGCGACGAGCCATGCGAGGGCAATGTCTGTCGCAGTGGGAATTCCCCAACCGTTGCGCACAGCGGTGAGCTCGGCCCCGGTGTACAGCAACTGCGCCATTAAAAAATAGACTGCGACCGGGCCCAAGACCCCGCCGATCGTGCCCAGCAGCGGGTTGATGGCCTTCGACGGTGGGTTCAGGTCACCCCCAGGCAGGCACGACTCGGTGATTTCTTTGGCGGCAATCCCAAAAAAGAACACCATGAACACATCGTTGATCAAGAACAGCGCGTTGATCGGGTGCGCCCCATCTTGTGGTCCGTAGATCGGAAACTTGATCAACTCGTCGTAGAGCACTGGATTCGCGTTCGCGACGACAAGCGCGACAATCACGCCTGCAATGAGTGGTAGAGAGAACTCCTGCAGGATGTTTATGGTCTTTTTTAGCTGAGACATCGTCGACCTCGTCACCAGAGTTTGGGGGAGACGAGAGCATACCGCAAGAGGCGCAGTGGATGGAAACGGCGACCTGTTTGGTCCAACCCAAGACGAGAAAATTTGACATCGATGCAAATGCGGACAAAAAATGTCCTCCACTGATCGGAAACAGCGGGTAAACTCTGTTTAGATGTTCAGGGGCCGATAGCCATGACCGATACGTTTCGAATTCCAAAACTCGCTGAAACCGCAGATGGCAACGTTGTGGTCACCCACTGGGGTCAAGCGTCGTCCTTGTTGCTGCGGGTCGGAGACCACTTGGTGATCAACGAGCACCACACGGATGGATTGTTGGTGTTGTGCCCGACCGGCTGGGGCAACCCAATGCTTGGACGGCGCAGCAGCGGCCAGTTGTTGGCTGAACCTTCCGGTGCGCCCGCATCGCCGCTGCGTTGGGCCGTTGCAGGTTCAGTGGAGGCGATTGAACGGGACCTCGAGCGAGGGGGGATTGGACCGGGTCGGTGGTACGTAGCCGTCCGCATTGAATCCTCGGACATCGCCGCGCTCACCAAAGCACGGTCGCTGTTTGCACCGGGATGGATGGATGCCGCCCAAGTGGATGAGTTGTGCCGAAAGGCTGCCGTTGCGCCCGAGTTGGCTCGTGTGCAGGTCGCGGTAGCCGCCGCCCACAGCAAAGACGAGGCAGAGTCGTTGCTCACTCAGACCAAGTCGTCACGGTTGCGGTTTGCGGTGCGGCCAACGCTGGAGCCTCGATCGGGCTTTGGGGTGATCCTCGAGGGGCCTTGGGAACGGGTCCGCCATGCGCATCGGCAGCGAGAGTTCAGCGGGCCTGCTGGTCGCCGCGTCGTTGGTCACCGTACTCGGATGGCTGCGAACGGTTCAATGGTACAGTTGTCGCTATTCAAGGATAGCGCGACAACCGATGGCTAATTCTCCACATCTCGACCTCATCGGTGTGATCCACCTGCCTGCATTGCCGGGCGCCCCCGGTGCCCGACTCAGCGCTGAACAAGTGATTGAGCGGGCTCTAAGCGATGCGCAAGCACTGCTGAATGGGGGCATTCGTATGTGCATCGTCGAAAACTTCGGCGACGCCCCATTTCGGCGCGGCCGCGTCAACCCTCATGTGCCCGCATGCATGGCCGTGATTGCCACTGCGATTCGTGAGCGGGTGGGGGACGAACTAACCTTGGGCATCAATGTGCTGAGGAATGACGCCCTCTCGGCGCTGGGTGCTGCAGCGGCCTGCAACGCGGCATTTGTTCGCGTCAATGTGCTGAACGGTTCGGCATGGACAGACCAGGGTTTGATTCAGGGTGAGGCGGACGCGGTGCTTCGGTATCGGCGGTCACTCGGGGTCGACGTGAAGATCATGGCCGATGTTTGTGTCAAACACGCCGTTCCTGCGGGGGAAGACGCCGTTGGTCGGCTTGCCTCCGACGCCTTGGAACGCGGCGGTGCGGACGGCATCATCGTGACCGGTATGGGAACCGGCATGGAGACCGCTGTGGACGACCTTCGGTCTGCGCGCGCAGCAGTACCCACTGCGCGAATTTGGGTTGGCAGCGGTGTGACGCCGGATACCGTGCGTGCCTATCGGCAGCTCGCCGATGGGGTGATCGTTGGCACCCACTTGCACAAGGAGTCGGCCATCGGTGCCCCAATTGACGAGGACCGCGTGCGAGCCATGGTGGCTGCAGCGCGGTCCTAAAATTCAGCGTCCTGGGGGCGGGACCCTGCCCGGGGAGCGCGGTGCGCTTCCCCGGGCGTGGGCGCTTGGAAGATGATGTGGAAGTTGTCGTTTACTGAGGTGGCCGGGCCACCACGCAGAGTGGATGTCGGGGCCGAATGGCCCCGTCGGGCAGCAATGCTCAGGAACAACCGCTTGTTGCACCGCAGTTGAAGCACTTGTAGCAGGCGCCGGACCGAACCATGATGGTTCCGCATACGGTGCACGGCGGTGCGTCGGCTTGCGTCGTGAACACGGTTTCTTCACGGCTCACACTGTCGTCGTCCATGGTCGTGGTCGCGGCCGCAGTTGGCTCGACCATCGCTTCGTTCTCATTGGTTGTCAACTCGGCCTTTTCGCCAAACCGAAGGTCCATCCACCGGAAGATGTAGTCCATGATGGACTTTGCGATTGGGATTTCGGGGTTGCCCGTGAATCCGGCAGGCTCAAAGCGCATGTGCATGAACTTGTTCGACAAGGCATCCAACGGAACCCCGTACTGCAGTGCCAAGCTCACCGATGTCGCGAAGGCATCCATGAGGCCAGACACCACCGAACCTTCTTTCGCCATGACCAAGAAGATCTCACCGGGGCTGCCATCTTCGTATTGTCCGACGGTGATGTACCCCTCGTGCCCGGCGACCGAGAACTTGTGGGTCACCGCTGCCCGTTCGACAGGCAGCTTCCGACGGACCGGCTTGTACTCGACCTTTGTGGCCTCCACTGCCTCCGTCTCCTCGGTATCCAGGCTTGTGTTCAGGGGTTGTGTGCGCTTGCACCCATCCCGGTACACGGCCACGGCCTTGAGACCGAGGCGCCAGGACTCCATGTAGACATCAGCGATGTCTTGCACCGTCGAATCCTTTGGCATGTTGACCGTCTTGGAGATTGCACCGGAGAGGAAGGGCTGGCATGCGCCCATCATCTTTACGTGCCCCATTGGTTCAATGGTGCGGACACCGTTGCGGGGCTTGAAGGCGCAGTCGAAGATCGCAAGGTGTTCTTCCTTGAGGAACGGTGCACCTTCGATTGTCTCGTGGGTTTCCAAGAACGCGCCAATCGCGGCTTGTTCGGTCGGGGTGTAGCCCAACTCGGCCAGCGCGAGCGGCACGGTTTGGTTCACGATCTTGAGCATGCCGCCACCGACGAGCTTCTTGTACTTGATGAGCGCAATGTCGGGCTCTACACCCGTGGTGTCGCAGTCCATCATGAAGCCGATGGTGCCGGTCGGCGCCAAGACGGTGACCTGTCCGTTCCGGTAGCCGTGCTTTTGGCCAAGGGCGTAGCATTCGTCCCACACCTTCTTCGCGGTGGCAAGCATCGCCTTCGGTACGCCGTTTTTCGCGATGGCCCTGGCGGCCTTCCGGTGCTTCCCAATCACGCGCAACATTGGTTTTTGGTTGCGATGATACCCAGCGAATGGGCCTCGAAGCTCCGCGATCCGAGCGGACTGAGAGTACGCCTCACCGTGCATCAACGCCGTGATCGTTCCCGCATAGTTGCGGCCCTCGTCGGAGTCGTACGGAAGCCCCTTCGCCATGAGCAGCGCACCAAGGTTGGCGAAGCCCAACCCAAGGGGACGATAGTCGAGCGAGTTTTGCTCGATCATTGGTGTTTGGTAGGAAGCCCGGTCGACAATGATCTCTTGAGCGGTGATCGCCGTTCGCACCGCGGCACGGAACCGGTCGGTGTCAAAGGTGCCATCATCGTTCCGGAACTTCATCAGGTTCAAACTCGCGAGGTTGCACGCGGAGTTGTCGAGGAACATGTACTCGGAGCAGGGGTTTGATGCGTAGATGCGGTCCGTGTTGATGCACGGATGCCAGTCGTTGACCGTGGTGTCGAACTGAAGCCCGGGGTCGCCGCAGTCCCAGGCTGCTTGCGCGATTTGGTTCATCAGTTCGCGTGCATCGATGGTGTCGACAACGCTCCCATCGGTAACGGCTCGAGTCTGCCATTCGGTGCCGTCCTCGACCGCCTTCATGTAGGCGTCCGAGACTCGCACAGAGTTGTTGGAGTTCTGGAAGAACACGGAGTCGTAGGCGCCGCCGGGCACGTTGAAGCCGCCGTCGTAGCCGGCATCAATCAGCGCCCAAGCCTTCTTCTCTTCTTCAACCTTGCAGTTGACGAACTCGACAATGTCGGGGTGGTCGACATCGAGGATCACCATTTTGGCGGCGCGACGGGTCTTGCCACCGCTCTTGATGACGCCCGCAAAGGCGTCGAAGCCGCGCATGAAACTAACCGGTCCCGAGGCTTCGCCGCCGCCACGGAGCAGTTCTTTGGACGACCGAATCGGCGACAGGTTTGTGCCAGCGCCCGAACCCCACTTGAACAACATACCTTCGGTCTTCGCGAGCCCCAGGATGCTCTCCATGGAGTCTTCGACCGAGTTGATGAAGCAAGCCGAGCATTGGGGTCGCTCTTCGACACCCACGTTGAACCACACCGGGCTGTTGAAGGCCATGTGCTGATGCAGGCAGAGCCAAGTAAGGTCGGCGCGGAATGCGTCGGCAGACTCCACCGAGTCGAAGTAGCCGTCTTTCAGGCCCCACGTCGCAATGGTGTCGGTGACGCGGTGAATGAGCTGGCGGATGCTCGTTTCGCGCTCATCCGTTCCGACGTGACCGCGGAAGTATTTTGAGACGACGACGTTGGTGGCGGTGACGCTCCACGAGGACGGGACATCGATGCCCGTTTGCTCGAAGACCATGTTGCCGGTCGCGTCGCCGATCGAAGCGTCGCGCTTCTCCCATGTGGTGGTCTCCCACACATCGGTGCCGGTGGGGCAGAATTTTTGCGTCCAGGTGAGGCCAGTGGTGTCGTCTACGTTTACTGCTTGCTGCTTTGTACTTTTGGTGCTGATTTCCATGTTCTGCGTGCTTTCTGTGCTGAGGTTGTTTGGGAATAGCGCACTCCACCGTTCGGACGGGAGTGCCCGAAGGAACGCACGCAACTGCCCACGGCAAAGCCGTGCGAAGTCTCGTGGGGTGATGGTGCAGGGGAGGTGCGTTTTGAGAGATTCTGACCGACGGTGCCTGCCCGGAGCCCGGCGCAGAGACATGAAAGTTTTGTCGGTGAGAGGGGAATCTCAAGACGCCCTTATTTTGTACCGGGTTGGTAAAATCCGATCAACCCCTCAACACACAAGATGTAGCGGTTTGGCCGAATTGAGGCACTATTGCTAGTGTTCGGCTTCGCTTGTGGACAACTTTTGAAACGAGGAAAAATCCAAGCAATTTTAAGCACTCTTTCGATCCGAGCCCTGTGGATGGATGGGTGAATTTTGACCAATTCTCTGGCCCAAAAAAAAATCAAGGATTCTGTCGGAGTGGGGCTATTGAAAAGCTGTGGATAAGTGGTGCGCGGGGCGTGCATTTCATTACCACTCCGCGGCAGAAAAACCCTCTGTTCGATGCACAGACTGGCAGAATACAGTGCGCGGCACGCACCAAAAAATCCGCGATCCTCGGTCGCGCTTGGGGGCGATCGTTTCATCGGATCCCGGCGTCGGTGCGGCGCAGCCATTCGGCTCGAGCAAGGATTGCTTGAAAACAGTACCGCGCGGTACAGCGTTCAATGCATCCAGGAAATACCGAAGGTGCAACCTCAGTTATGGAGGAAATAACGCGGGGCCTCGCGTCAGTCAGAGGTCGAAGCTTTGCCGGTGCCGTGGTTGTCGTCTGGGTAGCGGTCGCCCATCAAGGGATTGAGCGTTCGGGTCATGCCGGACCGCGCGATTTGGACCTTGTAGATGTCGTTGATCCCATTCGCATAAGCAACTTTGTTGACGAAGCGGATGGTGATGTAGCCATCGCTGAAGTCCGATGCCGGATTGGCCACAAATCCGCGAGGCGAGAACACGATGCTGTCGCTGCCTGCGCCCGAGGTGCCGCTGATGGTGCCCCAGTCCATGATGGAGACGTTCCGTTTGTAGTCGGTACTGCCCTTCGCAATGGTGAAGTATCCCTTCACTTCCATCAGCGAGGTCGGAAGCGTGTCGAACTCGTCGGAGTTGATGCTTTTGTTGCCGAGTTGAATGTAGTATTCGCCGGTGTTGTCCGCCGTGATGTCCTCGGGGTTGCCATCGTAATCACTCATGAGAACGCGGCACTCGTAGCCACTGCGAATCGCCACCATCCGGCATTTGGCCACGTTGCCCGCAAATTGGGCGGCCGCACTTTGAGCCCGGTAGCGCGGAAGCGTGTCTCGGGTCATTCCGAACCCGACCACCGCCAAGATCGAAAAGATCGCCACGACGATCATCAATTCAATCAATGTAAATCCACGACGCGACTGAACCATGGTGCCCTCGCCAGACAGTGTAAGCGGTAGACGGCAGCAACAGCAAGGCCACTGCCCCCCTCAGGGCGGGAATTCACCTTGCTGGTTTGGGCCCCATGCAATAGAAGACGGGGCTTTTTGACTCAATGGGCCACCCCTGAACCATTCAGGACGCCCGCGACGGGTCGCAACATCACCAACCAAAGGCCGGACCACCGGCGCCGCAAGACCGCGGAATTGCATTGGAGTTTACCATGGCTCGTTATCGAGGACCCCGACTGAAGGTGTGCCGCGCGCTCGGCACCGTCCTTCCCGGAATGACCACCGTTGCTACGCTTGAGCGTCCGTATCCCCCCGGCGAGCATGGTGGGCGTCGACGCGGAAAGTTGTCTGACTACCGCATTCGGTTGGTCGAGAAGCAAAAACTGCGCTTTCATTACGGCGTCGCCGAGAAGCAGTTCAAGCGGTACGTGGCCGAAGCCACACGCCGCAAGGGCCCGACCGGTAAAAACCTCGTGACCATGCTCGAGAGCCGCTTGGACAACGTTGTCTGGCGACTGGGGCTTGCGCCGACGATTCCCGCTGCTCGTCAGATGGTGGTCCACGGGCACATTCTGATCAACGGAAAGCGGGTTGATCGGCCCAGTTACCAGATCACCGAGGGCACTGAAATCAGCATTCGTCCCAAGAGCAAAGAGAAGCCGTTCATCCAAGAGCGCCTCGAGCAAAGCGCATCGCGGGTGCGCCCGAGCTTCTTGGAGTTCGACCCCGCCGCTGCCGCTGGGAAGATGGTGGTTCCGCCGGACCCTGCTGAAATTCCCCTTGAGGTGAACACTCAGGCCGTGATCGAGTTCTACTCGCAACAGCTCTGACCGACCCATTCGCAAAAAAAGGGGCCCCGACTGGGGGCCCCTTTTTCGTTGCGTGCCTCGAAAGCCCTGCGACTCATCGGGACATGCTGCGATTCGTGCCTACTTGATTTCCCGATGGAGCGTGTGGCGTCGCAGAAACTTGTTGTACTTCATCAATTCAAGCTTCGAGGGAGTGTTCTTCTTGTTTTTGTAC
>JAYZVA010000129.1:0-5284 GCA_036156175.1 Myxococcota bacterium | reverse complement strand
GAGGAAGATGGAAGCTGTGTCCCGGATGAAGAATCCGATGCAGACGCCGATGCCGATGCAGACGCCGATGCGGATTCCGATGCAGACGCCGATGCAGACGCAGATGCAGATGCAGATGCCGATGCAGACGCCGACGCCGACGCCGATGCCGATGCAGACGCCGATGCCGATGCAGACGCCGACGCCGATGCAGACGCCGATGCCGACGCCGACGCCGATGCCGACGCCGACGCCGATGCCGACGCCGACGCCGACGCCGATGCCGACGCCGACGCCGACGCCGATGCGGACGCCGACGCCGACGCCGATGCAGATGCCGATGCAGACGCCGATGCCGATACGGACTTTGAGGTCACCGTGGATTGCGCGGATGGCGCCCCCGACGGCACGAGCGCCATGGGCACGATGTTCGATTGGGAGGAAACCTTCTCGGGCTCGGTTCGATTCAACTCCGCCGCTTGGGTGTGGGACCCCGACGCGATGAACGCGTCACTGCTGGTGTCCGAGGCCGACAACACATGCGACGTCGTGTCGGCGATTGCCGACGGCTCGTACGATCGCGCCGCCTTCCACGTCATCATCACCAACTGGACGGACTACGACGCCGGGTCCGTCACCCTGTCGGTGAGCTCCGAAGGGGATCCTGCGGTCTTTGCGAATGCGTACATTCTCCTTGACGGTGTCGGTGCCTCCCTCCCCATGGACGGGTCCGGTGGGACCGTATGGGTGTCGGAGATCACCCCCGGTGGATCGCTGACGGGCACGGTGAACGTGGATGACTTCGGCGACGCCGCCCGCGGCGCAGAGGGACCCTACAATGCGTGCTACTGCGATGCCTTGTCGGGCTTCACCTTGCCGCTGGCGCCGCTTTAGGACCATTCGGGCCGGCGCAATCTCGGTGCTTCGAGGTTGCCGCTGGACGGTTGGGGTATGATTGCCTGAGCAACGGAGGTTCGCGATGCGATGGTGGATTCTGGCGATGTTGATGGGGTGCAGTTCCGGGCTGCAGTCGACCAGCGCGGAATGCAAAGACGGGTACGAACGGGGCGAAGACGGCGGCTGCTACGCCGAGGACGGAGACGGCGAGAACGCCTTGCCCGGCGGAACCGGTGACGGCGGTGACGGAGACTCCGACGACGACGGCCCCACAGGCGGGGACGCCGGAGATGTCGATGAGGGCGCTCCGGCGGATGATCCTCCGGGCGACGATGGCGGAGACGATGAGTTCGACGACTCATGCGAGGCCCCCGAAGACTGCTCGATGGACCGCTGCCCCGATGGTTCGATGGGCTGCACCTGCCTCATCCTGGATGATGGCGAAGGCATCTGCGCCCCCACATGCTCCACGGCCGCCGATTGCCCAGAGCTCGGCGATGAAGTCTTCGTGTGCGACGACGGAATTTGCGACTTGCCGGTAGACGACGGCTAACTCAAAGCTCGTCGTCGAGGTCCGCATACGGGTCGCGGCTGCGATTCCGACGAACGACCAGCACAATCCCCCCAAGGACCAGCAGCACGGGACCCCAAACCAGCGGATGCGCCGGTCGATGGGCCAGGTAGTACGAGGCAATCCGGTCCGGACGAATTTGGGGCGCACCGCCGTTGGGCCCGGTGAAGACCACGCTCGCCGCGGCCTTCATCATCAGCGCATCGGCCCCGGTCGCATCCAACGCCGCGCCGCGCAACCACAAGGCCATCAGGCCGCCATCAAAGTGGGCGACCAACAAGCGAATGGGGTTGGCGCCGTCGCGCGGGCGAAACAGGGCGCCCACCCGGTCACCCACGGTCACCAGTTCACCCGGAGGAAGCTCCGCGCCGGCTTTTCCAAAAAACATCTCGCGCCACTCGGACTCGATGGCGTCAAACGAATGCTTGTCCACGGGGCTGCCGTCCCAGAACTGGCGGCAGGCAAAGGCCACGTCCGGCTCACCAATGAATGGCGGCCGAATTGCCATCCAGCACTCGTCGGCGCCGAACTCCGACGTCCACATCTTCGAGGCGATGCCCACCACGCCGCTCCGCTCGGCGTCGACTGGCGGCCGCCAATCCGACTCCAGCACCGCGCGAAACCCCGCGCTGGATTCGACCTCTGGGCCGCCGAGTTCCGCAAGGGGGGTGGTCAACTCAAAGGACTCGAGGAGCGAATCCAACGCCCGCCTCGCGGCGCGAACATTGCGTTGCGAGACGATGATCCGATGGTGGATGACCTGCCCGTTGCCCGCAAAGGCTGCCCCGAGGAATGCGCCCGCACTGCCTTTGCCCCCCTTGGTCTTGAACGCAATCTCCGTCACTGCGGTATCGCGGCCGCCGATGGTCCGAATCGTGCTCGCCACGACCCGCGCGTCGCCCCCGCCCTCCCCGGCAAGATCGTCGATGTACGCCTCGCCGAATGCGGCAGCGGCTTCCGGGTTGATGGGGCTCTGGTAGGGCGTCAGCCAGAGCTTGTACATCATGGTGCCGTTTGCACCTTTGGCCTTGAAATCCCAGTCCGACCAGCGGGTCATTTCCCAGTCGTCGGGTATGGTGACCGTTCCGCCCACATCGTTCATTAAGTACGCGCCACCGAAGGCCACCGGCGATGCGATCGACATCCAAACCAAGCACAGCAATGCAAACACGGTCTCTCCCGGATCGGGTTGTTGCCGGAAGAATACGTACCCGCCTGGGCCCTCGCAAGCGGTAGCATCCATCCATGACAGAACACGCACACAGGATGGTTGTCCCCATTGGGGCCGTCGCGGCGGCCGCCTGGGTCCTCCTGAACTGGGATGCGCCCGTGCTGGAAGACAGCCTCTTCTGGTGGGTGCCCAAAGGCATCAAAGCAGGCGAAGTGGGGTTTCCGCTTGTCCCCGCCGGCGACTTGCCGGCCGCCATGAACCCCCTCTCGTTTCAGTTGCCCCAGTGGGCTGGGGGTTTGCCCGACTACGGACACCCACCCCTGTGGTACTGGTGGCTCGGCGTGTGGACCCATCTCGGTGTCGACCTGAACGCCATTCGGATGGCGACGCTCCTGCCCGCGATGGCCGCCGGTGCCGGTTTTGCCGCCTTGGGCAGGCGCTTGGGATCGGCTTGGGCCGGTCTGGCCGTGTTCGGGTTGCCGCCGTTTTTGGCGCAGCTGCTCCGACCCGAGCTGGACCTGCCGCTGCTCGCCATCATCCCGTGGGCACTGATCGCCTTGATGGATCGATCGTGGGGTCGCTTTGCGGCGTTGTCGGGCTTGGCGACCCTGTGCAAGGAGCCCGGGGTGTTGTTGGCGGCGCCAGCGGTCATCGTTGCGCTCCAAGAGCGGCGCTGGCGATGGGCCGCGCTGACCCCGCTGGCGGTGCTGTTTGGGTGGGGCCTCGTGCACGGCTGGATGGCAAAGCCCGAGCGGTTGCCCGACGGCCTGGTCGGATGGCTGACGGACCTCGGCACCGTGGCATTCATCGCCTTCATCGCCCAGGGTCGGTTCATTCTGTTGACGGGAATTCTCCGATTCCGAAATGCACCGACTCTGGCCGCTTTTGTTGGCACTTGGCTGGTCTTTTTCTCGTTCGTCGGATTCTTCGCCAATCGCGGAACCGCGGATGCATACACTCATGTTCGCTATTTGCTGCCGGGCATCGCCGTCGCGGCGGTGGTGTTGGCCCAGCGGCGTCCGTGGCTGGCGGCGCTGGGGCTATGGTGGCTGAATTCCGCGTCGCCGTATGGGCCCGAGGCGTCGATGTTCGGCGTTCATCAGGGCCGAGCGGAGCGCCAAGCCGCGGAATGGATCGACCAGCAGGTTCGGGACGGGCGGGTCGTCTGGGTGGGCACCCACCAGGCGGCCGGCCTGCTCGAGCCCTGGGCCGGCATCGCGGACAAGGCCGTGACCGGGTTTCGCATCTACGACGTGAACACCACCGCATCCGAGGTCCTGCCCGGACACATCGTGATGGACGTTGCCTATGGCGAGCCATCCGGGGCGGTGCTCACGGGCCGCGCCAAGGCATCGCTGGACGAATGGCGCGTGCACGATGGCCGCGTCACCGCGTGGCGCCTGGAGAACTGACCCCATGATGCCCGCCAACCCACCGCCCGCGCTTGTGCTGCGCTACCGCGACGAATTCATCGCGGTGGCCGACAAACCCCACGGGTTGCCGGCCCAATCCACCCGAGAGGCCGAGCGAGCGCACCTGTTCGGAATGCTTCAAGAACGATTTCCGTACGTTGGACTCCACCATCGCCTCGATACGCCCGCGAGTGGATTGATGCTGTTCACCCTCGACAAGCGGGTCAACCCGGCGATTGCGCGGGGGTTTCAGACCCGGACAATCGAGCGCCGCTACCACGCGGTTGTCGCAGGCGACCCGGGCGCCGACGGCCTCTGGAGCGCCCCCATCGACGGCAAGTCCGCCACCACGCGGTTCGCCCGGCTGGCACAGGCGGGCGGGATGAGTCTGCTCGAGGCCACGCTGCAGACCGGCCGAACCCATCAGATCCGCATCCACGCGTCCACCGGGGGACACCCCATCCTTGGCGACCGCCGCCACGGCGGTGCCGCAGGTCGGCTGTGGCCCCGACTGGCGCTCCACGCTTGGAGCCTGCGGTTCACGCACCCCATGACCGGGGAGGCTATTGCGGTGACGTCGCCGACGCCGCCGGATCTGGCGGGCTTGTGGGCGATGCTGGGCCATCAATGTACCCAAGCGACTGAAGCTGAAGAAACATGTCGTGATCCGCAATCGTGACGCCGCCCACGCCATCGATGGGTTCCAGCGACCCCCGTTTTTCCTTGATGGCCGCCGACAACCGCTGACCCGCGGCCGTGCGCCGGTCGCCGTCCAACCGTCGCCGCTCCATCCCGTCCGGGTCCACCCGCCAGACCGTCCCCGATGTGGTTGAAAAGTCGTACTCCAGGCGCGATTCGCCATCGACCAGGGCGACCTTGGGGGGACCGTACAAGATGTTCTCTGACAACGCGGTATTCTGGTGATCCGCTGCAGTGCCGGCTGCGATGGCCCACAAATCGGTGCCCATCGAGTTGGCCAGTGGCTCCGCACCGGCGACCGACACCAGGCCTTGCACAAGATCGACGGCTTCGACCACGGCGTCCACGCGTCCGCGCTGAGGCACGGCGCCGCCCGCAACGATCAACGGAACACGCGTGAGTTCACCCATGAGGGTGTGGCCGTGTTCAAATCCACCGTGTTCCCAGAACTCTTCCCCGTGGTCCGACGTGATCGCAAGCACGGCGTTGGACCACCTGTCCCGTTTTTTCAGTTGGCGGACCAGGTACGCCACCGCATCATCGACGTGGAGAATC
>JAYZVA010000128.1:0-9768 GCA_036156175.1 Myxococcota bacterium | reverse complement strand
CGATCCTTCCGAGCTGCTGGCCACTTGGAAGGAATCCCCAAGCGTCAAGCTCACACTCGTCCCTTCGCCCGAAAGGGTTGATGGAGTCAGTGACGCTGCAACTGCTTCAACGGTGTCGTCCACGCTGGCTGAATCAGCACTCGATCCGTTGTCAGCCGTTGCCGTGACGACAGATGCAGGTTCTGCCGTTGTCGCATCGGGCGCAGCCTGAACACTGCTGTCAGCGGTGGACGTGGAAGAAGCCGTGGATGTGGATGTGGAGGATTCGGATCCCCCTCCAGCACCAACGGCAGACGATGAAGTCGCTGCGGAGGGAGCCGTGGCAGTGGTTTCAATCACTGCTACAGCAGCTACAACCGTCTCGACATCCTCGGCATCCACCACTGCAGAGAGGGTTGCTTCCGTTGACGTCTGCTCCGGTTCCGGCTCCGGCTCCGGCTCCGGCTCTGGCTCTGGCTCAGGCTCTGGCTCTGGCTCTAGCTCAGGCTCAGGTTCAGGCTCCGGCTCCGGCTCAGGCTCTGGCTCAGGCTCAGGTTCCGGCTCTGGCTCCGGCTCCGGCTCCGGCTCAGGTTCCGGCTCCGGCTCCGGCTCTGGCTCAGGCTCAGGCTCCGGCTCCGGCTCCGGCTCCGGCTCAGGTTCAGGCTCCGGCTCTGGCTCCGGCTCTGGCTCCGGCTCCGGCTCCGGTGTGGGCTCAGGTTCCGGCTCTGGCTCCGGCTCCGGCTCCGGTTCCGGCTCCGGCTCCGGTTCCGGCTCCGACTCAGGCTCAGGCTCAGGCGCCAATTCTTCCAAGGCGACCACCGTCGGCAGGGTCCGTTCGCCGTCATCCCAAGGGGTATCGTCCAAACCCCACCCTTCACCGAGCGATGCTTGGATGCTGGATTCCCAGTCGCTCAATCGGTGCAGCACCGCTGAAATGGACTGCCGAACCGCCCGTCCCGGCTGGATCCGCCGCCTCGCCGAGTCTCGCTTCAATCCGCGCATCACCAACGCGACAGAGGTGTCCTCGATGCGGTCGATCCCGAGGGCATCCAACACCGCAGCAAACTGCAAGCAATCCGTTGCTTGTGCCGAGGCGTCTTCATCCGGCTCCTCGATCGCGGTCAGGGCGAGCGACGGGCGAATCACCAAGCGGCCCGCCTCATCCAGTCCGCATTGGTCCGGGTGAATCGCGCCATGCGCTTCGCCGCGTTCGTGGATCTCCGCGAGGGCGGTCGCCAGATGCAGGGCCACGCCCATGCATGCCTCCGGCTCGATTGCGGCCGCGAGGTCGGACAAGGTTCGGCCGATCGCACCGGGAACGATCACATACCCACGCTTCCGGTGCGTTCCACTGATGTGACGCGCAAACGGTCCCCACCGGGGCAAGCTGGCGGCTCGCTCGACCAAACTGACGGGCCCAACGAACACCGTCGCCGGACCGTCTGGACCCTCCGCCAACCACGACTCGACCCCTTCCGTGTTGGATGGGCACTGCTCAAGCAAGGTGTGATCTGCGATGTTTTTCGGTGCCATGGAATCTGTCGTAATTCAATGCGCACCAAACGTGCAGCGCTGGTGCGGCAGATCGTCTCATTGAACCGAGTCCCGCCCCCCGTTAGATGGCCGGCCTCATCCGGGAGAGAACCATGAACCGTGTTGAAACCGCCATCCGCGAGGGGCGCTGCGTGCTGGCCATTGGCCAACAAGCGTTGAGCAATCCCGATGTGCTCAACGAGCTCCGCAACCGGTCCGTTCCCGCCGTCCACCTGGGCGGCACCGCCGTGGATCCCGTGCGTGCCCTCACCGCTGCCAACTTGGTCGCCGCGCTGGGAAAAGCCGGCGGTGTTCTGGTGTTGGTCGAGCCCGATGGTGCTTCCGATGGCCGCGCCTTGTCGGAGCTTGGCGACCTGATCAAGGCGGCGGGCACCAAGCCGAAAGTGTTCGTGGCCGCGCGCGCATTCAACCCCTTCATGATGCCCATGAACATGCGGCTGCTCAAGGTCGAGGGGCTCAAGTTTCGCGCCCGCGATTTTGTGGCTGCCCTGCCGGTGATCGACGCGCCGGCCGCACCCGCCGCGGCGCCGGTCGCGAAAAAGAAGAAAGGGTCCGACCTCGGTTTCAAAGCCCCGCGTGCACAGTTCGTCGGCCGCGAAGACGAGTGCGAGGTGCTGGGCGGTCAACTCGGTGAAGCGGGCGGCCCGTTGATCGTGGTTGGTCCCCAGGGCATCGGGAAGCGCTGGTTCGTCGAGCACGCCCTGTCGACCGCCGAGGTCACCCGGTGGCCCGACTTCACCTTTGGGGAAGGCGCGGGCGCCGACACGCTCCTCGCCCGCATCGCCGCCTGCACCAAAGAGGCGGGGGTCGACACGCTCCATGCCGCCCTCAAGCGGAACGAAGCCCCCACACCGGCCGAGATCGCCGCTCTGGCGGCCGAAGCGCTCGCCAACGACGCGCTGGCGGGCTCGGTCTGGGTGCTCCACGGAATCGACTCGCTTCTCGACAAACGCCGCGGGCACCTCAATGCCGCCGGGCGCCTCGAGATGGTGGTCGCGGCCATCCTCGAGAGCCAGCCGGCCGTTCGATTGGTGTTCACCACCACCGTCGTGCCCCAGCTGTACACCGAAGGGTCGTCTGCCAACCTCCGAGTCATTGAACTCGGCGGATTGAAGGGCAGCACGCTGCACGCCCTCTTCGAAGCCCATCACGCTCCGGAGTGCCCGCGGGACCGGTTCGGCCCCATCGCCGAACGCACGCTGGGCCACCCGATGGCCGCCCGGTTCTTCGCCCTGAGCGCGGCAGAAGAGGGCGATGTGGACGCGCTGCTGGAGCAGCAACGGTTCTTGAAGCTCGATGAAATCGACCGCCGAGACGCCTTGAGCCGCCACATCAAGCGGCGGATGGACGGACTGACGGACGAACAACGATCGCACCTGGCTTCGTGCGCCTTGTTTCGAGAACCCGCCACGACCGAGGACCTCCGCCAGATTGGCCTGGACCGGAAGGCGCGCCTGTTCTTGGTGGCTCAAGGGTTGCTGGAGCAGACGCCGGTGGATGGAAACCGTCGCTACTACGTGCATGCGATGGTCGCCAAGCACCTGGACTTCCGTGCCATCTACGACTTCGACGCCATGCAAGCGCTGGGGGGCCGCTTCCACGCGCGGTCGCGAGACCACGAGAAGAAAGAGGGCGAGTTCACGCTGGGGTTTGCCTGCGTTCAAGAAGGGAACCGTCTGCTGGTGGAGTCGCGGCGAGAGCGAAGCGTGCTTCGCCTGCCCTACCCAGACCTCGACCCATTCGTGAGCAGCATTGCGGGCATGATGCGTCGGAAGAAGGCGCGCCTCGACATTGCGCGCGCCCGACTGAACGGCTTGCTCAAACACCACCCCGGCCATCCCGAGCTGTTGTTGCTCGATGCGGAACTGCGCCATGCGGAGAAGGCGCCCTTTGAGCAGGTCGCGGGCGCATTCAATGAGGCCCAGCGCCGCGCCCCCACTCCAGACGTGTACATGGTCGAAGCCGACATCCACAGCCGCACCCGTGCGCGCGGGAAGGCCGCCCGCGCCATGGAGCTTGCCATCAAGGCCTTTCCCGCGAACGGCCGCCTGTACCGCCGGCTCGCCACCATCTACCTCGACCAAAACAAAATCGACGAAGCGATCGTTCTGTTGAAGTCCGCAATGACCCTGGAACCCCTCATGCCGGACACCTACGGCCTGTTGGGCGAGGCCTACACGGCTCAAGGCGTCGTCGGTTGGGACAACGCCATCCAAGCGATCGACGAAGCCCTGGCGATCGACGCAGACAACCCCCGGCACCTGGCCCGGAAAGCCGCGCTGCTCCGCGATCAAGCCATTGCGTCGGAAGACGCCCGCGACGCGCTTCTGGTCCAAGCCGATGAGGCGGTCAAGGCAGCTCTCGAGATCGACAAGGGCTACCCGGCCGCACAGGAATTGGCCGCCACGCTCATTCTCGACCAGGGGGGTGACCCCGAGCAGGCCCTGTGGTTCTTGAGCCAGGCGCTCAAGCGTCGCGAGACCGCATCGGGGTTGGTCCAGCGCGCCCGGGCCTTGGTGCGGGCCGGGACCCTGGAAGCGGTGGAAGGAATCATCGCCAAAGCATTGAAGCGGGAACCATCAAACCACGCGGCATTCGCAGTCCAGGCCGACATGTGGGAGCGCCAAGGCCAGATCTTTCACGCCTTCGAGTCGATCAAGAGCGCAAAAGAACGGAGCCCCAAAGAGAGCGCAGCCCGCGCCGCCTATGAAATTCACATGAAGCGGTTGGGTGCCTTGATCGAGTCGGGCGCGGCGACCGAGATGATGAAAGCCGCCGGACACACCGAGCCCGCTGCGGAGCCCACCGCAGCCGATGCCGGCGGGGAACGACGCGATCCCGGGACCACGACCATTCGGCGACCGAAAGCCGAGCGCAACGAAGAGGCCGCGGTGCAGGCAGAGGGGCCACCGGAAACCGGGGGCGAGGAGTGAGCGCTCACCGCCTCAGTGCATCAACTCGGTGCGGTGGATGACGAGGCTGTAGACCTGAACGTCGTGCTGCAGCCCGTCTTTGTACATCCGCTTCCGGTGCAACCCTTCCATTTCGAAGCCGATGGATTCCAGCAGCCGTTGGGATGAGCGGTTCCCTTTCATCACTTGGGCTTCGATCCGGTGCACACCCATGTGGTCGAACGCGTACGCGCACACCGCCGCGACCATCTCTTGGCCGTATCCGTGGCCCCAGTGCGCCCGATTGAGGTCAAACCCCACGGCGACGTGCCGGTGATACCGGTCCCAATCATGAAGCCCCACCGTTGCAATGATGGTGTTGCTCCCGTTCAACGTGACGCCCCACCGAATCGATCGGCGGGTCGCGTAGTCAAGGCCCACGCCCCGCAGCACGTCCACCGCATCGCCGACCTCGTGGAGGGCCTTCCGTGCAGTGAACCGCGCCACGTCGGGATGCGCCATCATGTCGTACAGCGCCGGTGCATCCGCGACCGTCAGCTGACGCAAGACAAGCCGTTCCGTCTCGAGCCCGGGGAAGGCATCGAACAAGGGGTCGGATTCGAGTCTGTGCAGCCTCATACCTGCTCTTCGGACGATTCCGTTCGCCCTTGAAGCGCCGCACGACTCAGATCAAATTTCGCCCACTCAGCGGGCGGGTTCGACCGCGCCCTTCCATCGCGCCAAGGTCTGGTGCAGGTGAAGCGCCGCAGCCTCCTGATCGTGCAGCAGCTGAACCCGCACCGCTTGGGAATCGGGACGGGTCTGGCACCGATGCAACATTCGCACGTCCTCGGCCAAAATTACGCGGGATGCCACCCACGTTCCGTGCGCCCGCAGCCACTCCATGCCCCGCGCGCCGCGGCGCTTGCAGAAGGCGTAGTGCAGCCGCGTACCGCCCACACCATCGGGCCAAAACCGCATCACGGTGAGGTGATACGGCAACACGTTCAGCATGGTGTTGGGAAACAGCGTGTATTTGTACAGCTGCGAGACCTGCTTCAAGGTGTACGGGCCGCCGCGGCTGCAGCGCCGATCGATGAAGCGTCGCCAAGCGTACGGCGCGATGTGCACGTTCTGCCGCACGTGGTCGCCGTACAGCGCCATCTCGGGGCGGCTCTTGACGTGGGCATGAATGGTCCGACTGTGCACCTCCCTGACGTGGTAGTAGTCGAACGCGTTCTCCAACATGACCTTCCAGTTCACCGGGATCGAGAAGACCCGTTCTTCGATCGGCTCCATGTCTTCGAGCGCGTAGGGTTCAAGCTCGGCATCGATGCCCCGAAGCCCGGCCGTGAAGTCCTCCGGTTCCTCGCTCAGGTTGACCCAAACCATCCCCGCAAACTCGCGCACCGGAACCCGAACAAGGCGCATATTGGCCACGTTCACGTCGCCAAACCCATCGGCCGAAGGGGCATGTCGCAACCGACCGCTCAGGTCATAGATCCACCCGTGGTACCCGCACTTCAGCTTCGTGGTTTTCCCGCAACCGTGCGCGATTCGAGACCCACGGTGCAAACAGCGATTGTGAAACGCGGCCAGCGTGCCGTCGGCATCGCGGGTCACCACCACATCGATGCCCGCCTCGGAGAGGGTGGCGTAGCGGTTGACGCCGCGCAGCTTCCAGCTGGGCGCTGCCGCAATCCACGCACGGCGAAAAACCGACTGGACCTCGGCCGCCAACACGGCCGGGTCGGTGTACGTGCGCGCATCAATGGTGCGCTCCGAGAATCGCCCAACGCGCGGAAGCGAGTGAATGTGATCGGCCATGCAGGACCCTCGTTGACCACAGGATATCGCAGAAGAGCGTCGAGCAGGGCCGCGATGAACGCCGCCGACCCAATTCCCCCGGCGAACCAGACCCGTGAACTCGCCGCTGGTACGATGCGCCATGGTTCGGCCTTCTCCATCTCGCCTCCGTTCCCGTCTTCTGTTGTCGGGGGGCGGCTTCGTTGCGGCCTTGCTCTTGGTCGAGGCGGTGCTTCGTGCGATGCCCCCGCTGGGGCCCGAGTTTGTGCTGGCCGCCACCATCGGCGAGCTGGAGAACCGGGCCTTCCGAGACGATCCCGCCCTGCGAGTGGTGCTCGCCCCGTCGGTGTCCACGCCCGACTTCACCACCAACGAGCTCGGCATCCGCGGGGCGTCTTTGCCCCAAAAGCGGGCAGGAGAACGTCGCATCTTGGCAATCGGTGACTCGTTTACCTTGGGCATGCAGGTTCCCGATGACCGCACCTTCCCGGCGCTGCTGGACGAGGCCTTGGGCGAGTCGGTCAGGGTCATGAATGCCGGCGTCCCCGGCTATGGAACCGACCAGGCCACGGGCCTGATGCGGCGCTTGGTGCCCCAAACGAATGCCGATGCCGTTCTCTTGACGGTGTATTCCGGCAATGATCTTCGCGACAATGCCCGCTGGGAAAAGCAGCCCGGCTTGCCAACCACACCTCCGCCGGTCCGGGCTCCACCGCCGCAGCGAAGCCGATTCATCAAGCGCGTGGGCAGCGCGAGCCGGGTGGTGGCCTACGCGCTGTTGTACAGCGACCTGTCTCGGATGGACGAGGACTTCCGAATTGAAGAGTTTCGCGACGAGGTTGCCCCGTTTGCATTGCCGGGCGCACTCGGACCGCTGCTGCCGCCCACGCAGTCCGCCCTTCGCCGATTTCACGATGCGTGTCGGCAGCTGGCGGTGCGGTGCGGTGTGGCGCTGGTTCCTCCCGCGTACGTGGTCCACACCGCCCGAAGGGATGCAACCTTCGAGGCCTTTGGGCTGCAGTACTCACCGGACCAGATCGACCAACCGGCCCGCGCGTTGCTGAATGCCGTGCCCTCTGCCATCCCGTCCATCGATCTCACACCGGCGCTCCAAGCGGCTGAAGACCAACGCCCCTACCTGCTGTTCGATCCGCATTTTTCCGCAGCCGGTCATCGAATCGCGGCCGAAGAACTGGCGCCGTTCCTCACGAACCTGCTGGAGGGTGCATGACCCGCGTCAACGCGTGGCTGGCGGCGGCCGTCGCAGCGGTGTTTGCCCCAAACCTCATTCACCTCGCCGATGCGGCGATCGGGTCGGGTTCATCGGACGCGCTGAAGCACGTCTGGAGCCAATGGATCGTGCATCAGCAACTGGATGCGGGTGAGCCGCTTGCGATGACGACGTCGCTGATTCACCACCCGACCGGTGGCGCGTTCTTCAGCCTCGACACCATCAATGCATGGCTTGGGTGGCCCCTCCGCGAATGGCTTGGCGCGGTGCTGACCTACAACGTGGTGGTCATCCTCAACGTGGCGTTGGCAGCCTGGACCGCCAAGACGCTGGCTCGGTCGTTGGACTTGGACGGGTCCGCGCAGTGGTTGGCGGGGTTCTCGTTCGCCGTGAGTGCGTGGATGTTGTGCTTTCCCCTCGCATCGGGGGTGAGCGAGACAGCGGTGGTGTGGCCCCTGCCATTGATCGTGCTGGCGGCGCGCAACACCTGGCGCAATCCGGGATGGGCTTGGCCCCTGGCGGGCGGTGTCTTGCTGATGGTCCAAGGCGCAGCCTGCTGGTCTCACGGCATCACGGCGGGCCTTCTGTTGGGCTGTCTTGGGCTGGCGAATCATCGCGAACTTCGTTCGGACCCCCGCCGGCTCCTCCGGTTTGGGGTGCTGTTCGGCACGGCCTTGGCGATCGCGATTCCCTTGTATGCCGCAATTTCCGGCACAGTGAGCGCAGACGACGCCATCAAAGCGCGCACCCTGAGCATCTTTCACTCCAGCCCCCTCAGCCCCCTCGATGTGCCCGAAGCCAACAGCATGGCGCTCGTCGACTTCTTCTTGCCGGGTTCATGGGGCCGACGGGTGAGCCAAGCCGGCACCGAGCAGCTGATGTACGCCGCCTATCCGGGATGGGTCTTGCTGTTTCTGGGGTCCCTCGCCGTGCGCAACAAACGCCCCGGCAGCCGGCTGCTCCTCGCGGGGATGGCCGTGTTTGCGCTGCTGTCGATGGGGCCGAGGGTGTACCTCGACCACGCCCGCACCCTGGGAGGGGTTCCCAACCCCGTCTACCTCTTGGCGTACTGGGTGATCCCCCTGGTCAACGCCACCATCCACAGCGTGGACCGGTTCGCCGTGGGGGTGCAGCTGTGCGCCGGGCTGCTGGCGGCCATCGGCTTGGCGTCGTGCCGGGCGTCCCACCGGCGCATCGCCTTGATCGCGGTGTTCTGCGAGACGCTGTTGGCGTCTCCCGGCAAGTGGCCCGTTCCGATGGTTCAGGCCCGGCTTCACCCCACCGCACTCCACATCGGCGACCGGCCAGGCACGGGCGCCGTGATCGACATCCCCTACATGAGCGGAGATGGCACACAGGCATGGTTCAACGGCGATGTGTTCCTTCAACAGACCGCCCATGGACGACCCATACCGTTCCAACTTGAGGGGCATGGGATCGAGACCGCCCACCCCACCATTGCCGCAAACCCTTATTTTCGGTCCTTGAGCGCGGACCGGGCGCCGGCGGTGCCGTGCGACGGCGTCGCCGAGTTGCGCGCCCTCAACGTGGAGTGGATTGTGCTGCGAGCGGGCGCGAGCGAGGCGGTGGTGAAGTCATTGGACACGTGCTTGACCGCCGAACTCGACGCGGCGGGTCGCCGGGTGTTCCGGTTGCCATCCAATCCCTGACACAGATGTCGCGATTCTCAGGATGACGAACCATCCGATGCGCTTCAGATCATTGCAAATCCCTGAAACCATTGATCTTTCTTGGTTTGGCATGACTCCTGCAATGCATTGGGTCGAACCCGCACCCGGAGTCACCATGCGCACCATCAGCCCCATTCTTCTTCTGACCCTCACCGCCTGCGACCCAACCGGGCCCAGCGGTGACCCCGAGGTCGACCTCCAGCAATTTGCGAACTGCGACGCCATGAAGGACCACCTCGCGGACTCGTTCATGCACCAATACGGCAGCTTTGAGTACCACTTCGGCGGCTTCGAGGACTCCGGTGTTGCCGAGGGCGACTCCTCCGCATCCGCACCATCGGACTACTCCACAACGAACATCCAAGAGGCCGGCGTGGACGAGCCCGACCTGGTGAAGACCGATGGTGAATTCATCTACATGAGCACCTCAGACACCCTCCGAATCGTGCAGAGCTGGCCCGTCGAAGACAGTCACGAAGTGGGCCAAGTCCGGCTCTCCGGAAACACATCCGACCTGTTCTTGCACGGCGATCGCATGATCGCCTACTCCTCGGACTACACCGAGCGAGACGGCGGTTGGGCGCCCGTCACGACCATCGATGTCATTGATGTGTCG
>JAYZVA010000127.1:0-37279 GCA_036156175.1 Myxococcota bacterium | reverse complement strand
AGACGCCCACGGGGGTGCCGTTGCCGGAGTCGGTGTCATCTTTTCCGCAAGCGGTCAATCCGAGCAAGAAAATCAAGCGATGCATGGGGTCCGCTGGGTGGGGGAGTGGGTGGGGGCGGTTCCGACGGTCGTACCGGCACGGCCAACCCGATACTACCGGACCGAGCGGTGGCCGGATACCGGACCGAGTGATTTCGCCTGCGTGGTGAAGAGGAGAACAGGATGGACGTTCGTTTGACGCAGTTCAGCCACGGCGGCGGTTGAGGGTGCAAGCTGGGTCCGGAGGACCTGGAACGCATTGTTCGCGTGCTTCCTCGCCAGGCGAATCCGAACATCTTGGTGGGCCTCGAGACGGGCGACGACGGCGCCGTTGTGCGTTTGTCGGATGACGTGGCGGTGATCCAGACACTGGATTTCTTCATGCCGATTGTCGATGACCCGTTTGATTTTGGCCGCATCGCCGCTGCGAACAGCCTCTCGGACGTGTACGCGATGGGCGGCGAACCTGTCAGCGCATTGGCCATCCTTGGGTTGCCCCTCGCCAAGCTGGGTGCAGACGTGGGCGCACGCATCATGGAGGGCGGGGCCGCGGTCTGTGCCGAGGCTGGAATTCAAATTGTGGGGGGGCACAGCATCGACGACGCGGAGCCAAAGTTTGGGCTGAGCGTGACCGGGCGGGTCCACCCCGACCGGGTGTGGCGAAACTCATCGGGGCGCGCGGGCGATGCCTTGGTGCTGACGAAGCCGATTGGTTCGGGAACGGTCACCACGGCCATCAAGAAAGGCGCGGTGTCCGCTTCGGTGGCTGCGGTGGCAGTGGATACGATGGCCACCCTCAATCGGGCGGCGGCCGAAGCGGCCGCCGCTGTCGGCATCACCGCGGCCACTGACGTCACTGGGTTTTCGTTGTTGGGCCACGCGATGGAGATGGCGGACGGCGCAGAGCTGGGGCTGGATCTCTCCGTGAGTGCTGTGCCCGTGCTCGAGGGTGCGAATGAGACACTGGCCGCCGGAATCGCGCCCGGAGCCACCGGCCGCAACCTCGCGCACTTTGGCGCGCGGGTGGAGTGGGGCGCGCGCGTCACGCCGGTTCAGCGGCAGTTGTTGGGCGACCCGCAGACCAGCGGGGGACTGTTGCTCGCCGTGGACCCGACCCGGGAAGAAGCACTGCTGCAGGCCCTCCGCGACAACGGCGTGCGTGCCGCTGCCATCGTGGGTCGATTGAGCGAAGAGCGGGGAGTGCGGGTCAGTTAGACCGCAAGGTGGGGTCGAGCAGCCCCGCATCCTCCGACGAGGCTTTGGGCACCGGTGGAATCCAACCGAGGCCTTCGAGCGCGGCCAACACCCGGTTCACGGCCGCTTCGATGCTGAGCTGCGAGAGGTCCACCGTGACATCGGGATCGGTGGGTGCTTCGTAGGGGTCGTCAACGCCGGTGAATCCGCGGATGTCGCCGCGGAGTGCTTTCGCCCAGGCGCCGTCTTTGTCTCGGTCGATGCATGCGGCCTTTGGCGTCGACACGTACACCTCGGCGTACTCGCCGAGTTCTTCGCGGACGGCGCGGCGGGTCTCGGCGTACGGGCTGACCGCAGAGACGATGGCGACGACGCCGTTCTTGACCAGCAAGTTTGCCGCGAACGCATGGCGGTGAATGTTCGTGTCGCGATCGTCCTTCGAGAAGCCCAGCGAGGCTCCGAGGGGAGTCTGGCGCATCTTGCCAGAGTTGATGACCTCGGTTTGAAATCCTCGCGCGACGATGGCCGGTGCGAGGGCTTCGGCCAACAGGGACTTTCCAGACGATGGCAGTCCAGTGCACCAAACGGTGAATGCAGTCTCCACGAGCGCTCCTGATGAGGGCCCATCGTAGCGGGGTGACGACGGTGGGGCTACCAGATTGGCGATGTTCTCCGATCGGAATCGATTCCTGAAAATGGTGCTCGCCGTTGCGGCGTTGGTCCTCCTTGGCGTTCACTACACGGGGTTTGCGACCGAGCGTTCCGAAGGGTTTCGGGCGGCGTCCGCCGAGCCCGAGGCCCACGACGGCGCGCCCCTTCTGTTCCCGCTGTGGGAGGTGACGCGGATTCACAGCGCATCCCGCTACGAGATCTCAAAGAGCCTCCGAGGGGTCCCGGTCAATGGCGACTCGAACGGCTTGGCCGTTGGCGATTCGGTCACCGTGCGCGGGCGATTCCGAGCCCAAGATCGCTCGGTGACGGCCGAGCAGCGAATTGACCACCCGCTCCGCCCGGCGAAGGCCATGCTCAGCGTCTCCGCGCTGGTTTGGGGCGCGGTGGTTGCTCGACGGTGGTTTGGGGTGGCGAACGGTTCGGTGGTGATTCGTGGCTGATTTGGTCACTCACAGCGCGCTTGCGGTGCTGCTCAAGGCGTTGACTCGTGGCCCGATGCCGGCGGTGTTTGTTCTCGGAACCGTGCTGCCAGACCTCTGCTCGCGCGTTCCTGCAATCGCCTTGGGGTACGTTCATGTACACCTGGTCCGCCTGCCAGCGCTTGCGACGCACGGCTGGCAACCCCTTCATCAGCCGGTGGGCATGCTGATTTTGGCGTATCTCGTTGCCATGATGTTTCAAGAGTCTGTCCGGCGAGCAGTCTTTGCCAACTTGGTGGGAGGCATGGCGCTGCATCTGTTGGTCGACATGCTTCAGGACCACCATGGCGCCGGGTATTTGGTGGGCTTTCCGGTGTGGACCGGATCATTCGAGTTTGGCTGGATTGGCAGCGAAGCCACGGTGTGGTGGGCGGTGCCCTTGGCCATTGCGGCGTGGGCACTCACCCGGATGCGCAGGCGAGCGACCTAGGCCGCCAGCTCCCGGTCGCGGCCATCGCGTCGGCCCACCAGGGTCACCCGCGTCCCGACAATCACCGTTTGCGACCGCTCGGTGCCGTCGCGACCGATCCATTCATCGTGCTGAATTCGGCCTTCGACGGCCACGGGGTCCCCGGTGCGAAGGTACTGGCTCGCAAACTCTGCATTGTGGCGCCAGAGTTTGACTTTGTGCCAAGTGGTGGTCCGCTCGCTTCGGTCGTCGGGGTTGCAACGCCGGTGGGTGGCGATGCTCAGCATGCAGTGTGCATGGCCGTCTGTGGTGTGCTGAAGCTCCGGGGTTGCGCCGACGTTTCCGAGTACAAATGCAGTATTGATGGTGCCCATGGTCCCTCCTAGGTGAATGAGGCACCCCTCTCTGTGCAACGCCCATGCCGTTCGGCAAGTCGTTGAAATCATTGATCGTGCCCCCGGTTTGGGTGTCGGCACATGGGCGGTTGTCTCGGCGGGTGTCAGCCTTGGATGCGCTGCAGCACCGCACGCACGGTCGACGCGTGCCACTCGCCCCCTCGACGGGTCGGGATCCCTTCATCCTGAAGTCGCTTCGCGATCGACCGCAACGAGAAGCCCTGCGCGTGCAGGGCTTCAATTCGTCGTCCGGCAGCCATCGGGTCGGCTGCGGGCGGTGCGATGGGCGGCGGGAGCACGGGTTGTTGCCGCAGCTCTGACCAGTCGTCGGAAAAAACCACCACTGAGCCCCTCGGATCAGGGGGCTCGGTGGCGGTGGGGACAGGGGGGGAAGGGACAGTGCCCGTTTCTTGCTCGAGTAGGTCCAGACCTTTGGCGAGCGCGACGCGGAGCACAGACGACCGAGAGACCTGCCCCAGGGCCCTCACCAGAGGGTCCCGACGCAGAACGGGCACAAGCAACTCAGCTCGATTCAACAAGTCCAACTCGATCCGCAGCGCAGTTTGAGCCTTGTTGTTCATGCCCTCATCCGTAGGTCGTGCCTATTTGTACTCTGCGTGAAATATGTCTGCAAACGGTGCAAATAAAAAAAACACCCGATCGCGTCGAGTGTGGTGTTCTTGTGTGTACACTTAGATCGGTGCACATCGGATCTGTCGATCGTTTCGTGGTTGAAAAACGATTTTGATTGTTCGTCGAAAAAAGTTGTCAGCAGGGCATTTTTCGCCGCGCATTGCCCGAGCGAACAAGGGAGCAATGGTGCGCGGGTGGGGCCCTAGTGTCGGCGCCTCAGCCAGAGCAGTCCCGGCAGCATCACCAGCAAGGCGGAGTGGTCGGTTCCCCGGCAGTTGCCGCCGTCCCGACCGTCGCAGTTTTCGTCTTCGCCATTGCCCCAACGGTCGAGCGAGCTTGGGTTGACGGTGGGGTCGGTGTCGTCGCAGTCGCCCCCCGGCAGCGCACCAAGATTTTGATTGAGGTCGGGGTGGGTGCACTCTCCCACATGGCGGTCCGCGACGTAGCCGTCTTTGTCTTGGTCGAAGTCGTCATCGCGCTGGCAGTCCGCATCGATGCCATCGTAGGGGACGTCGGGTGCTCCGGGGTAGACGGTTGGGTCGGAGTCGTCGCAGTCGATTTCGTCGGGCCAGGTGTCTCCGTCTTCATCAACCCCGTGGTTGAGCCCGAACATGCCCGTGTCGCCATCCGCTGCGTGCACGGTGACCGTCCACGTGACGAGCAAGCCCATTACAGCGATTCGTGCGACCATGGTGACCTGGGATTTGTCGGGTTCGGTCTTACTGTAGCTGTCTTCGAAGGTGTGCGTGAACGGAAAGCAAGACAAGACACGGGGGTTGCTCGCTCACCGCTGGAGGCGGTTGACGCTGCTTGGGCTGCTGTACTTGGTCCAAGGCATGCCATTTGGCTTTCAAGTGGGGGCGCTGCCCATCTTCCTGCGCGAACAGGGCGTCGGTTTGGAGGCCATTGGGTTCTCGACGGCCCTCGCATTGCCATGGGCGTTGAAGTTTCTTTGGGCGCCGTTTGTGGAGTCCCGGGGTGGCCATTCGGGCTCACGAAAACGGTGGATTGTCCCCCTGCAGCTGGCGATGGCGCTCGGCTTCTTGGTGGCGTCAACACTCGACTTGCCGGCGCAGCTGCCGCTCTTGATGGGCCTGTTGTTTGCACTCAACGCCCTCGCGGCCACCCAAGACATCGCAGTCGACGGATTGGCGGTCGACCTGCTTCCACCCGACGAACTCGGGGTGGGCAATGCCGCCCAGGTGGTGGGCTTCAAGGGGGGAATGACCGTCTCGGGCGGCGTCTTGGTGTGGTTGACCGCTCAGATTGATTGGGCCGGGGCCTTCGCGTGCATGGCGCTCATCATTGCCGGTGTGGCGGTCGTGCTGTGGGCCACCCCCGAGCCCGCGCGCTCGGGGCATCCAGCCTCCGCGCCTGGACCCTCGATTCGCAGCGTCGTCGCCACGGTGCGGGCCGCCATGCTTCAGCCGGGAATGATGGCGGTCGTCGCCGTCATCGCCAGCTACAAAATGGGCGAGTCGATCATTGACGCGATGTTCAAGCCCTTCTTGATGGACCACGGAATTGCTGCAGCGGACCTCGGGCTTTGGCTGGGCACGTGGGGAATGGGCGCCTCGATTCTTGGCTCCGTGGGCGGCGGTGTGTTGGCGATGAGGGTTCGGCTCATCCCGCTGCTGATGGCTGCCGGGGCCGTGCGCATGGCCCCGCAGGCCGCGCAGGTGCTGATGGCGATGGGCATCCTGGATGTCACCCCCGCGACGGCCATTGGTGTGGCGCTTGCGGAGCACTGTGCGGGGGGTGCACTGACGACGGTGATGTTTGCCTGCATGATGGGCTGGGTGTCGCGCGATGCGGGCGCCACGCACTTCACCGTGCTCGCCTGCATTGAGGTGTGGGGCAAGTCGCTGGCAGCGTTTGGTTCCGGCGTGCTGGCGACCCAGCTGGGCTACCAGGGAGCATTCGCCCTGGGGCTCAGTCTGGGGGCGGTGTTCCTGCTGTTGGTGCGGGCGTTGCCGCCGGAGCTCGAGCCGCTTCGACGGCCGTTGTGATGGTCGAGGCGACGGCGGCATGGCCCCGCTCCGACAAGTGGTAGTCGCCGTCCAAGAAGTGCTCACCGCTGCTCAAGGCGTCGGTGAGATCGATGGGCCTCAAGGCAGCCAATGCCACCATCACCTGGTCTCGCAGACGGTCGTCGTCCCACGGGGCAGTGGGGAGGTCCGGCGCGAACACCGAGAGCGGTGAGGACTCGGCGCGGTCCGGGGTCGCATAGATGTCCGCGGGCAGGTACACCGGCACGACGTTCGTGGTTGGGTGAGCGTCGGCAAACGTCTGGATCGCATTTGCAATCAGCATGGTGCTGTGCCGCATTTCGGCGGGTGCCGTCATCCACGTTGGGGGGCTGGGCTGCATCGCGTTCCGGTCCTTCAACGCCAAATGCCCCAGCAGAAAAATGAGGTGCGAGCGAGACAAGGGGCTGCCGAGGAACTGCCCCCGCGGACCATCGGCATCGTCGGCATCGATGAGCCAACCGCCGCGCGCCCGGTAGCGCTCCCCAACCGGTGCGTTGACCTCATCCCAGTCGTTCATTTGATTGACCAACACGATGACGCCTGCCGCCGGGTGGCCATCGAGGTGTTGGGTCGCTGACCACAGGGCATCGGCGACGCCGTAGCCGGGCACGCCCAGGTTTCGAACGCCCATGCCGTCCAGCGTCAGCAAGGCGGGGAATGCATCCGCGTCGTTTACGCCGTTGCCCATGACTTGCGAGTCGCCGACCACGATCCAGGATTCGGGCTGAACCGGCTTCGTCGCCGCGCGATGCCCGTCGGCATTTGTGTGGATTTCCCAAGGGTCCCCCACGGCGCGTGCAATCCGCGCCTTGCCGTTTGGCTTCAGGCGAATGTGCCCCGCATTGTCGCTCTCGAACAAGCGAATCATCGGGGTTGCGTTTCCGTCAATCACCCGGATCAGGCCCTCACAGACGGCCGCCGTCAACACGCTGCTCAGCGTCATGATTGCGATGCGGACACGGATGGAGGGAACGTCAGACACAGAAATCTCGCCTTCATCATGACAAGGTTGTTGGCGTTTGGGTGGAAGTTGTGTATTTCGAGGGCGTCCAAGGAGTCTACCGTGGCGAACCAATCGGCAAAAAAGGCGTTGATGGCGCTGCTCGTTGTCACCGTGATTTGGGGGTGGACGTTCTCGTGGATGAAGGAAGCCATCGATACGGCAAGCGGGGAGGTGGGCGACGCCCTGCCGTTGATTGTGGGCGTGTTCATGACCGTCCGGTTTGGCGTGGCCGCGGTGCTGATGCCGGCGCTGGTTTCCGGTGCTCGGGTGGGCATGTGGCGGGGCTCTGCTTGGCGCGATGGCGGGATCTTGGCGTTTTTTTTGTTGGCCGGATTCCTGCTTCAGATGTTTGGTCTGGACGGGGTCGACCCGGCCGTTTCCGCGTTTCTGACCTCGCTGTATGTGGCCTTTACGGCTCTGATTGCCGCGGTCATGAGTCGGACGTCGCCCGGATTGGTCGCCATCATTGGGGTTGGCCTCGTCACCGTTGGTGCGGCGTTTATCTCTGGGCCTCCGCAGCTGAGTTTTGACCTGCCGGAATGGCTCACGGTGCTGTGTGCCGTGCTGTTCGCCGGGCACATCGTTGCCACCGACAAGATCACGCGGCGCAGCCCACCCCTGACCGTTGCGTGGACCAGCTTTGTTTGGGTCACCTTCGGCTCGGCCGTGTTGTGGGGAATCGGCTGGGGGCTCGAGCCCTCTGTGACGAGCGGTCAGTTGGTTTCGTTGCTGGGGGCAGAAGGGTTCATTCGGCCGGCGTTGCTAGCGGGGGTGCTGGGCTCCCTCGTGGCGTTGTCCTTGCTCACCAACTTTCAGAAATTCTTGAGTCCCGTGCGGGCGGCGATCTTGTACTCGCTCGAGCCGGTGTGGGCGGCGCTGATTGCGCTCGCGGTCGGCCAGACATCGCTGGATGGGTGGTTGCTGTTTGGCGGGTGTCTGTTGTTGGTGGGCAACTTGTGGATGGAGATCTGGCCGCGGTTGCGCGGCAAGCGGGTGTAAAATGGTCCCGGAGGGCTGCGTTCGATGTGGTGTGCGGTTGTCGTATTCTCGCTTCCCGCCGTCGCCCTCGAGGTCGACCGAAGCCACCGAGACGGAACGATTGTGGTGTCCGCGGAGCTGCCGCACTCGGTGAACGCGGTTCGGTCGCTGTTGGCCGATGAGTCGGTCACGATGCGCCTGGGAAAAAACATTCGAGACGTAAAGGTGACCCCACTGGCCAATGGATGCGCGGAGTTGGCGGTGACCAATCGCGCCATGCGGCGGGAGTTGAGGTACGTATCCGAGCGGTGTCCCACCGCGGATGGGTGGCACTCGAAGATGGTTTCGAGCGACGATTTTGTGCGCCACGACATTCAGTGGGCCGTTCGTCCCGAGAACAACCACGCCAAGGTGCTGATTTTCGTGGATGTCGAGCTCAAGACCATCGTTCCCGGTTGGATGGTCGACCGGTTCGTGGTCAATGCGCTGGAAGGAACCTTGCGAGCCATGAACGACATTCTCAGCACCACTGACTCACCGATTTCGCCGCCAGTCGATTAAACTGGAGCATTCAGGAGGCCCCCATGCGCTCACTCATCGCCAGCATTTCGGTCTGTTTCATCATCGGATTGGGATGCTCGAAAACGACCGATGACTCGGGTGCCGAAGCCGTTGCGCTTGGGGATTCGTCGGGTCCAACCTGGCACCAGGATGTGCGACCGATTGTGGAATCCAGTTGTTCGAGTTGCCACAGTCCCGGGGGGATTGGTGGGTTCTCTCTGGAGACCTATGACGAGGTTCGCTTGATCAAAGACGCCGTCGCCGACTCGGTTTCATCGCGGCGCATGCCGCCGTGGAAGGCCGTGGACGGGTGCACCGAATACGAACATGACATCAGTTTGACAGACGATGAAATCGCCGCCATCGTCGACTGGGCCGCTGGCGATGCGCCGGAGGGCGATGCAACGGACAGTCGGGTGGGCGCCCCCCCCGAGGCGGGATCGTTGGAGCGTGTGGACCTGACCCTCTCGCTGCCGCTGCCGTACGAGGTGGACACGGAATCGGCCGACGACTACCGCTGCTTCGCCGTGGATTGGCCGCTGGACGAAGACGTGTATGTCACGGGATACACGGTGAATCCGGGGCGAGCCGACCTTGTGCACCACATGATTGCGTACATCGTGCCCGATTCGGCGATGGACACCATTGCCGAGCTCGAAGCCGAAGACGATCGACCCGGCTACCGCTGCTTTGGTGGCCCCCGCGCGGTGGAACAGATCAGCTCGAACTGGTTGGGCGCTTGGGCGCCCGGCGCGGTTCAAGGAATGTTGCCCAATGGCGTGGGCATCCAGATGAAGTCGGACCAGATGCTGGTTCTTCAGATGCACTACAACAGCGCGTCCGGGGGTACGGGCGCCGACCAGAGTTCCATCGATTTCCAGGTGGAGACCGAGGTGGAGCGCCGCGGATGGATCCAGCCCTTCACGAACCCGCAGTGGGTCATCTTCGGTGGGATGGACATTCCAAGCGGTGCGGAGGGTGCCTCCCATTCGTATCAACAGGCCATGCCGCGGGACCTTGTGTTTCACAACGCCAACATTCACATGCACACCAAGGGCCGGACCGCTCGCATGGAGCTGGAACGCACCGACGGCGAAAAGGACTGCATGATTCAGATTGACGACTGGGACTTCAACTGGCAGCGGAACTACCAGTTCTCGGAACCCTTGCAAGTCAAGCAGGGCGACAAGCTTCGGCTCGACTGCAGTTGGGACAATCCCTCTGAAACCGACGTCGATTGGGGGGATGGAACCGGCGATGAGATGTGTCTGGGGCTCACGCTTGTGACCCTCGACTAAGGCCCGAAAGCCGGATACGGATCGGGGCCGTCGGAGGTGCCCATGGCCCGCATTGCAGTCGTACCCGGGGACGGGATTGGTCGGGAAGTCATCGACGAAGGCGTGCGCGTACTCGCGGCACTGCAGCCAGCCTTGGACCTGGAGTGGTTTGATCTGGGTGCCGAGAAGTACCTGGCGGAGGGCGTCACCATGCCGGAAGGTCTGATGGACCGTTGGCGCGACGAGTTTGACTGCATCTATCTGGGGGCGCTTGGCGACCCGCGCGTGCCGAACAACGCGCATGCCGTGGACATCTTGCTCGGGGCGCGGTTCCAGCTGGATCTGTACATCAACCTCCGACCGATTCGGCTGCTGGACGCACGGTATTGCCCGCTCAAAGACAAGGGCCCGAGTGACATCGACATCATGGTCTTCCGCGAGAACACCGAAGGGCTGTACACCGGCATCGGCGGCCAGTTCAAGCGGGGCACCGCCGACGAGGTGGCGATCGAAGCCGAGATGAACTCCCGGAAGGGGGTCGAGCGCATCATTCGCGCGGCCTTTGAATACGCCGAACGCCACGGCAAGACGCGGGTCTGCATGTCCGATAAATCCAACGCGATGCGGCACGGTCATGACCTGTGGCAGCGGGTCTTCAAGGCGGTCGCCGCCGAGTATCCGACCATTGAGTCGAGCCATCTGTACGTCGACGTCCTGGCGATGGAAATGGTCCGTTGTCCTGAGCAGTTCGAGGTGGTGGTCACCAACAACCTGTTCGGAGATATCGTGACCGACTTGGGCGCAGTCCTGCAGGGCGGAATCGGACTGGCGGGCAGCGGCAACATACACCCCGGGAGCGTCAGCCTGTTCGAGCCGGTGCACGGCTCGGCGCCGGCCATTGCCGGTCAAGGCGTTGCCAATCCGCTGGCTGCAATCTTGACCGCAGGGATGATGCTGGAATACCTCGGGTTTACCGACGACGCGGATCGCGTGAATGCGGCGGTGGCCGAATGCCTGCGTGCCGACCTGATCACCCCAGAGCTTGGGGGCGCATTGTCGACTTCTGAGGTCGGTGATGCGGTTTTGGCACGACTTTAAAAATTTGTTCAATGTGTAGGAGACACCATGTCTGACATCGTATTCTTGTCCGGAAAGCGGACCCCATTTGGAACCTTTCTTGGCTCGCTGTCCAAAGTCAGTGCCATCGACCTGGGGGTCATCGCCTCCAAGGCAGCGATTGAACAGGCCGGTGTGAGTGCCGACGACGTCGACCACGTCGTGTTTGGAAACGTCATGCAGACCTCCGCCGATGCCATCTACGGTGCGCGTCACATTGGTCTCAAGGCCGGTGTGCCGGTGCCCACTCCCGCAGTCACCGTCAACCGGTTGTGCGGGTCGGGATTCGAGTCGCTCGCTCAGGCGAGCCAACTGCTGCGGTTGGGTGAGGCGACCATGGTGTTGGCCGGCGGTGCGGAAAACATGACCCAAGCACCCCACACCATTCGGGGCGCACGGGGCGGCTTTAAGCTCGGTGGAACGGAAATGAACGACTACCTCCGCGAGGTCCTGATGGACCCGGTTGCCGGGTGCGAGATGGCCATCACCGCCGAGAACCTGGGCGAAAAGTACGGCATTTCGCGGGAAGACGCCGACGAGTACGGGCTTCGGTCCCAGTTGGCTTGGCACAACGCGCACGAAAACGGTCTGTACAACGACGAGATTGTGCCCGTTGTCATTCCCAGCCGTCGGGGCGATGTCACGGTCGATGTGGACGAGCATCCGCAGCTCTCGCCGCTGAAACCCGAGAAGATTCGTGCCCGCTTCGGTGCGGAGGCCATGGCCGGTCTTCGCCCTGTGTTCAAGAAGGACGGCACGGTGACGGCCGCGAACGCATCCGGGATCAACGACGGCGCGGGCGCCATGATCATGACGACGGCCGCCATCGCGGAACAGCGGGGGTTGAGTCCCATCGGCCGTCTCATCAGTTCAGCCAGTTTTGGGGTTGACCCCAAATTCATGGGCATCGGACCGGTATACGCCATTCGCGAAGCCCTCAAGCGAGCAGACATGAGCCTCGGGCAGATGGACTTGGTTGAGATCAACGAAGCCTTCTCGACGCAGTACATCGCGTGCGAGCGCGAACTGGAACTCGACCGGAGCATCACCAATGTCAACTCCGGAGGGGTGGCAATCGGGCACCCCCTCGCGGCTTCCGGAACGCGCATCACCATGCACCTCCTGTACGAACTCAAGCGACGCGGCAAGAAGTACGGCGTGGGCTCGGCGTGCATCGGCGGCGGTCAGGGCATCGCGGTCGTGGTTGAAGCGCTGTAAGGATACGAGGAAAGCCAATGTCGGTACACGATGAAGTCATCTACGACTGGAATGTTCAGGGACCAACCGAGAGCCCTCCGATGGGGGAAGTGGAGTACCTCGACGAGACGCTCCGCGACGGCATTCAATGCCCGAGCGTGACCGACCCACCCATCGAAGCCAAGCTGGAGATCGTTCGGCTTCTGGACTCGGTTGGGGTTCATCACTTGGACATTGGCCTGCCCGGTGCCGGACCCCGAGCGGTCGAAGATTGCGTCTTGATCGCCGAGTTGATCCGCGATGAGGGCCTCTCGATTCGCCCCGCGTGCGCCGGCCGCACGCATCCCAACGACATCAAGGCCATCATTGAGGTCGCCGAGCGCACCGGGGTGGCCATCGAGGCGCTCGCATTCTTGGGGACCTCGCCGATTCGCCTCTACACCGAGGGGTGGGACGAGGACCTCTTGGAGAAGCGGACGCGTACCGCCATGAAGATGTGCAAAGACGCCGGGTTGGAGGTCACCTTCGTGACCGAAGACACCATTCGCAGCCATCCTGAGACGCTGCGTCGGTTGTTCTCCGCGGCCGTGGAAGAAGGAGCGGATGGCCTCTGCGTGTGCGACACCGTTGGCCATGCCACCCCCAACGGGGTGTTCAACCTCATTGGGTTCACCAAGCGGCTCGTGGATGAGTTGGGCACCGGAACGCGGGTGGGGTGGCACGGCCACAACGATCGCGGTTTCGGCTTGGGCAACGCGCTGAGTGCAATCGAAGCGGGCGCCAATCGGGTTCACGGCACCGTACTGGGCATGGGTGAGCGCGTGGGCAACACACCCCTTGACTTGATGTTGATGAATCTGAAGTTGCTGGGCGTGCACGATGGCGACTTGTCGGGGTTGGCAGAGCTGGTCGACTTGGCCTCAACGTCGTGCGATTGGCCCATACCAGTCAACTACCCTGTGTTTGGAAAAGACGCGTTCCGCACGGGCACCGGTGTTCATGCTGCGGCGGTCATCAAAGCGATCAAGAAGGGCGACGACTGGTTGGCCGATGCGGTGTACTCGGGCGTACCAGCCTCGTGGTTTGGCCGCGCCCAAGAAATCGAGATTGGCCACATGGCGGGCGATTCGAACATCGTCTTTTGGCTTCAGAGTCGGGGGTATGAGCCAGAAGAAGGCCTCGTGGCCGCGATTCGGTCGAAAGCCAAGGCAACGAACCGGGTGCTCGAAGAAGCCGAGGTGCTGGCCATCGTGCAGGGCCACACCTCCTGACGCTACTCTTCGCTTCCGCGATTCAAGGCTGCTTTGAGCCGCTCGCGCTTGGCTTCGACATCGGGGTCAACCTCCAGTGGCGCGTCGCGGACGGCCCGCACGAGTTTCCCATTGTTGCTGACAACGTGCATCACCAAGAGCAAACCCAGCACCCAGTTGATGGCCGTCGTCGCGCCACTGAAGCCGGGTATGCCGATGGCCAGCAACGCCACGATGGTGGCCAAATTCAGCGTTTGAAGTGCCCAAAATGCGAGGCGTTTTATGTGCCACCGCGGGATCTTGAACAGCAGGTTGTTGAAGCCCAGGAGGGCAGCGACGGCGCAGAGCAGGGCGGTCGAGAGGTCCATTACAGTCCGAGGTTGTCGATCAATCGGGTGGTCCCGATGCGTGCGGCCACTAACGCGCGGGCTGGACCGTCGATGACCTCAAGCGGCCGCAGGCTATCCGGATCGACGATGGCCAAGTAGTCCACCTCATCCGCATCGAGCAGCTCGCGCCCCAGCTGCAGGCGTTCGGCGACAGACGGAGTGGTGGCTTTTTTGATGGCGTGGAGCGCCCGGTGCAAGCTCAGGGCTCGAGTGCGCGAAACCGCGTCGAGGTACTTGTTGCGGGAAGACAACGCCAAGCCGTCATCATCCCGGACGAGGGGTCCGCCGATGATGTCGATGGGCATGCACAGATCGCGCACCATGCGGCGGATGACCGCAAGTTGCTGGAAGTCTTTCTCGCCGAACACTGCGACATCGGGTTGCACGATCCCAAACAGGCGCGCGACTACGGTGGTGACGCCATCAAAGTGTCCCGGTCGTGTCGCGCCACAGAGACCCTGCGTCAATTCGTCGACGCACACCCGTGTGCTGTGGTCGTCTTCGTACAGCGAGGTGGGCACGAACAGGGAGTCCACGCCCGCCGACGCGCAGTGGGCGGCATCACCCTCAAGGTCTCTCGGGTACTGTTCCAGGTCTTCGTTCGGGCCAAACTGGAGCGGGTTGACGTAGATGGACACCACCACGTGGTCGCAGTGTTTTCGAGCCAGTCGCATGAGGCTCAGGTGGCCCTCGTGAAGAAACCCCATGGTTGGGACGAATCCCACGCGGATGCCTTCGCGACGGAGCCGCAGCGCGGCCGCATGCATCGCCTCGGGGTGTTCGATGCGCCGCATCAGTAGAGCCGCGTGACCTTTTTGCCTGGACGCGTCCGGTGGAAGCTGTGTTCAGCACTCGGGAAGGTCCCCGAGCGGACCTCGCCCACGTAGTCGCGAATGGCCTGGGTCATGGGGTGTTGGAGTTCAGCGTACCGCTTCACAAATTTGGGCGAGAAGGACAGGTCGAAGCCAAGCAGGTCGTTGCAGACGAGCACCTGACCGTCGCACTCGGGACCCGCGCCTATGCCAATGGTGGGGATGTCGAGGGCCGCCGTGACCTCGAGGGCCAGTTCTGCGGGGACCATTTCCAGCACCAGTGCGAATGCACCGGCTTCTTGGACGGCCTGGGCGTCGCGAAGCAGTTGCTCGGCCGCCGCATCGCCCCGCCCCTGCACGCGCCACCCCCCGAGGGTGTTCACAGACTGGGGCGTCAAGCCAATGTGGCCCACCACGGGGATTCCCGCTTGGACAATCTTTTCGATGGCACCGGCCGAGCGCTCGCCGCCTTCCAGTTTCACCGATTGCGCCCGGCCTTCTTGAACCAAACGTCCCGCGTTCTCGAGTGCTTGCTCGGCGCTGACTTGGTAGCTCATGAACGGCATGTCGACGGTCAGGTGGGCCTGCTGGAGGCCCCGCGCGACGCAACGGCCATGGTAGATCATGTCATCGAGGGTGACGCTGAGGGTGTCTTCAAGCCCTTGAACGACCATGCCAACGCTGTCGCCCACCAAAACCATGTCGACTCCGGCGGCATCCACCAGCTTTGCCATCGTCGCATCGTAGGCGGTGATCATCGCGATTTTTTCGTTTGTCGCCTTCATCTTTTGAAGGTCGAGTACGGTGTTTCGACGCATGGGGACCTCTCGCACGGTCGATGACCGGGCAGCAGTGGATGGAGAAATGTGGCCGATGCCTCTCAGCCGGCATCCGGAGCCACGGGGGCGCCGCCAGTCCAAGGGTTCGAGCGCCCCGAGTGTATCTCATCTGGCCGTTCAGCCCAACTACGCATTGACCGGAGGGTGTGGACGGGGAAGAATAACTGCAATGGATGGATTCGAAGTCAAGGGCGAGGACGGCCGGTTTACGCTCCCAAGTGCGGGCGACTTGGTCGCCGCTGTGCGCACCGGGAAGTTGGGGCGCGCGACGATGGTGCGCCAAGCCGGGTCATCCGAATGGGTGACGGCAGACAGCGTGCCCGAGGTGGCGGCGCTGTTCGCGGGTGACGTCTGGGCCGCATGGGATGATGAAGCGGACGAAGGGGTGCTGGACGCGTTCCAAATCCCCGAACCGGTGGCTCCAAGGGCGCCGCTCGAGCCCGCACCGACCATCCCGCCGGCCGAGGTCGTCACGGAGCTGCCCGCGGCTGCGTTGACGCCGGTCGATGTGCCGCCTCCCGCCGCGCGAAACCCGCCGAGCCTGGCCGACCAACCCATCACGCCCGCAAGCACGACCCACCCATTGGCGGCGCCGACGCGGCGACCCACAGCGAAGGTGATCGACTTTCCTCAACCGCGAAAGCTCAACAACTTTGGCTCTGTGGCGTTGAAGCCCCAGCCGAGACCCTCGGAGACCATGCGCCCCCCCGCGGTGCGGTGGGGCGGCATTGCGCTCTTGGCCGCCGTTGGGTGCGCCGTCTTGATGATGTGGGTGTGGTTCGTGAACATCAATGCGACGGCGGACTTCGCACCGCGCACCGCCACCGCCCAGGTGGTTGAGTCAATCCCGCCGCTGGATGGCGAAGCCGCCGCCGCCGCAGTCAATCCATACGAAACGCTGGAAGACGAACTTCGCGACCAGCTGATGGAGGGCTTGCTTGACATTCCGGGCGAGGGCGAGTTTGAGGATGCGCTGCTCATCGAGTTGCGGCGCGTGCGCGTGGATGTCCGCTCGGTCCGCGTCAAGATTCTGACGTGGGCGGGGCGCCGTCAGGACCTTCCCGACCAGGTCAGCTTCAATCTCAAGGTGATGGCCAGGGACGGTGAACTGGACCGCGACCTTGGCGCGTTGGGGCTGGTGATGGGCAAGTACATCCAGCACTACGGCCTGCAAGCGGTGGAACTCAACGTCATCCTGAGCTCGGAAGATGGCCTGCGGAAGGTGGTCATGGACCCCGAGGTGGCCCGACGGTACTTCACCCACCGCGTGACCCTCGAGCGTTTTCTGCAGTCGGCGTTTTCAGGCGCCTGACACCGGCGGGGCGTCAGCCCGTTACGCGCCCGACGGCCGAACGATGGCGAGCACCGTGTCCAGAGACGGAAAACCGCGTTCAGCCATTCGCACCCGGCCGTGCGCGTCAACGAGGTACACCGTCCGGATGACCCGGGTTCCGATGGGCAGCTGGAGGGCACAGCCGTGCAAAGCGGCCACGCGAGCACCGTCGTCGACCAGCAGCGGAAAGGAGAAGCCGCACTTGTTGGCGAACGCCGTGTGGTCGGTCGCTGACGCGGGATTCACACCAAACACGCGCACGCCAAGCGCATTCAATGCCTCGGCATTCCGTTGAAATTCCGCGAGCTGCATGGTGCAGCCCGGTGTGTCATCGGCGGGGTAAAACACCAGGACTGCCCAACCGTGTTCGGGCAGCGTGTGCTCGTTGCCGTCGTGGGCGCGGAGAGTCCAGTTCGGGGCTGCGCTGCCCACCTCGAGGAGGTCAGGGTACAACGCGCTCTTCACGGCGCGCTTGACCGGGCCCGGCACGCGGTTCAGGACGGAGCGGAGGTCCATCAGCGAAGGACCCGTTGTGCAAGTGGGGATTCCGCTGGAATCCAGCGTTGGAGCCGGGGATCGATCACGAGCGGGACCGAGCGCAGGTCGTTCATGGAGCGACAGCCGCTGAGGAGTGCCGCAATGCGAACTTCGTCAATTACCCGGCGCACCATCGTGCGAAGCCCGTCGATTCCACCGGCGGCGTGCGCCTGTAGGAACGGGCGAGCGATTCCACCGACGGTGGCGCCCAATGCGATCGCCTTTGCCACCATCAACCCGTTGGAGACACCGCCGGTCGCGCAGACGCCGAGGCCCAGTCCCGACAACTGAGCCACGCTGGCGGCTGTGGGTATGCCCCAGTCCCAAAACGTGTTCCCCAGGGCCTGTTGCCGTCCCTCGGCCCGCTGGGCTTCGACGGCGACCCAGCTTGTGCCGCCGGAGCCGCTGGTGTCGACCCACTCGACGCCGAGTGCGCGCACACGCTCACCGACGCTTCTCGACAGGCCGCACCCGGTCTCTTTGACGATGATGGGCACATCCATCTCGGTCACAAGGCGGTCGATGGTCTCCAGCCCCCCCGTGAAGTCATCATCGCCTTCCGGCTGCACGACTTCCATCGCTGGGTTCAGGTGAATGCACAGGGCATCGGCGCCCGAAACGCGCAACATCTCGGCCAGGGCCTCGCTGCGCGCTGCCCGTGCCTGCACGACGCCAATGTTCCCGAGCACCAAGGCGTCGGGCGCCACATCGCGGACGCGATAGCCGTCCGTGATGCCATCGGTGAGAAGGGGGCGCTGCGAACCGAAGGCGAAACCAATGCCAAACTCCTGCGCCACGGTCGCCAGGTCGCGGTTGATGGCATCGGCGCGGTCAACCCCGCCGGTCATGGCCGCCATCACAATGGGGGCTCGGAGCGTCTTGCCCGCGAAGTTCGCGGTCAGGTCCACGTCGGAGACGGCCATCTCGGGCAGGGCGTTGTGCACAAATTCGATGGCATCAAACAAGGTCGTCTTGGCGCGGAATGCGACGTCGCCATCGGTGCACAGATCGATGTGGTCGGCTTTTCGGCTGGAGATGGCGGGTTGCGTTGTCATGAGCCGCACCTAACCCAGAAGCCCGGCGGGGCCCGCCACGTTGACGGGGATCACCGCCCGGCCGCGCGCGGTTACCGCTGTGATGAAGGCGTGCTCGGCTTCGAGGTCGGGAAACAGTGCGACGGCGCAGTCGCCCCCCCCAGCTCCCGACGGCTTGGCCTCGCCGCCATACCGCCGGGCAAGGGTGCGAATCCCTGCCAACGATGGGGTCATGTACGGCAGACCCGATTCCACACTCATGTGCATCAGGAGATCCGCATTTTCGCGAAGCATGGCGATGGGGTCATCGGCAAAGTGCAGCACAATGTCGGTGGATGCGCGAATGAAGTCCGCGCGGTCTCGGATGGCCAGGTAGTGCTCCACCCGCGGCTGCGTCTTCGCGCTGTTGCCCGACCAAATCACGACGGGCTTGATGGGTGTCAACGCCGTGGCTGTGTGGTCCACGACGCGGACCATGCCGCCGCAAACGCTCGCCAAGACATCCGCACCCGAGCCGCCGCCTTGAACCGTGCGGTGAATGCCAACGGCATCGATGGCGGGTCGTCCAGCAGCCAAGCAAGCCGCCACGCATGCAGCGGCGCTTCCACCGAAGCCCGGCTTCTCGGGCAGATCGGTGGGATTCCACGCCCGGAACGAGTAGTGTCCGATGTGCCCCTCGAGTGGGGGTCGAACGAAGCGGTCATCGCCGTCTGGCGTTTCGATTCGAAGTCGGTCGTCCACCCGAATGGTGCACTGCACGCCGCGGTCGACCGCGAGGGCAATGGCGGGTGCGCCGTCCAACACGGCGTATTCGCCGGCGATCATGAGCTTGCCTGGGGCGACGATGGTGGTCATGCGATCCGGGCGGGTCCGCCCACCGTCAGTGCATGCACCGTGGAGACATGCGCGCGGAGCGCAGCCGAAACGGCAGGGGCGGCATCGGCGGTGGTCAGGACTTTGACGTTGGGCCCGGCATCCATCGTGCTCCACGCCGGTATGCCGCGTTGCCTCAGGTCCCGCACGGCGTGCAAGACAGCCACGGTGGCGGGCTTCATGTACATCACGGCCGGTTGCGCGCTGAACATGGTCGCGACCATCTTCATGGTGGAGTGCTCCATGACTGTCCCCAGATGCTCCAAGTCCCGGTTGCGAATGGCTTCTTCGGCCTGGAGCACGTCGGACGGTCCGCTCCGAACCCATCCATCGAACAGCGGGCTGGTCTCTTGGGTGCGGTTCATCCCCGCGCGAGACGAGACCGCTTTCTTCTGGTCCGACACCAGCGCCACCAGGACTCGAAGGTCCCAGTGCGATTGGTCCGCGATTGGAATGCCGTGGGAGTCCCGGCCGTCGGGGTCCCGTCCCAAGGTCCAGGTGACGAAGCCGCCCCAGAGGCTTCGACTCGCCGAGCCGGATCCCTGGCGCGCCAACGCGCTGAGCTCCGCAAGGGTGCGCTCCTGGCCGGCCGCCGCAGTCGCAGCCAGCGCCAAGGCTGCGAACGCGCTGGAGCTGCTCGCCAGGCCCGCTGCCGTCGGAAAGTTGTTCGTCGATTCGATGGCCACTGGCGGGCGGTCCGGGTCGACCAAGTCCAAGAAGGTGCCGATTCGCTGGGCAGCATCGCCGACGGCGGCATGCCCGTTGATCTGAAACGCGTCCTTGGCGCTGCCCCACGTCACTGTGGTGCGCGTCTCGAAGGGGGCCAGCGTCACCGAGACGGATGGAACCGCCGGAAGGTTCAGACTCCGGTTGCGTTTGCCCCAGTATTTCACCAAGGCAATGTTTGGGTGAGCGATGGCCGTTGCGTTCATGGGCGGGGCATAACGCACACGCGGCAACCTGCCCTGCTGCAAGGTCCCGCACCGGTTCGGCTCCAATCACGGCGCCGTGGCGCAGTCTCCCGCATCATCTCCGAAGGTGCTGCAGTCAAAGTGAATGCCGTAGAGGCTGGTCTCGTCGTCGCACCATCCATCGCCAAGCCAGATGGTGGAATGACAGGTGTGGGAGCAATCCAAAACCATTCCGTCTCCGCACGGGCTCCCAACCTCTCCAGGGGGCTCCGCCGGAGGCCAATCACCCGATGGGCAATCGCCTCCATCCCAATCGAGGTGGGGGCAGGCAAACCAGTCGCCGAAGGGTCGGCTCATGTCGTCGCAGATGCCATCGCCAATGTACGAATCCAGTGTGCACACCAGTCCGCAGTCCATCACAAAACCGTCGCCACAAGAGTCCCCGGGAACCGGGTCCGTGTCGGGGCTTTCGTCTACAGGCGGGTCGCCGGCTGGGGGCGGTTCGGGCAGTTCGTCCGCGGGCGGATCGGCTTCATCGTCCCCGGATTCATCATCGACGTCTGTTTTTTCGTCGCCGTCGGTGGCGGCCGTACCGGTGTCTCCGACGGATGGGGGATCGGATGCTTCCGGCGGTGCTTCACCACCGCCTGGCGCCGACCCCGAGCCGGTGGGATCGGTCGCACCATCGCCCGACGTCGGCATGCCGGTATCGGTTTCTTCATCCGAGCCGGCGACCGGCGCAGGGTCCGGATCGACGTCCTCGCCGGCCGGGTCGGGTGCTTCTCCGGTGTCGCCCGAGTCCCCATCGGATTCATCGTCTTCCAAAACGGCGTCAGCCCCAGAATCGTCGTCGGCTCCGTCGTCTTCATGGACTTCGGTCGCGGTGTGGCCGGTGTCTTCTGGCTCAGCCTCCGTCAGCGAATCGTCCTCCGGTGAGGTGGGAGACTCGTCGCTCGCGGCGCCGGTGTCGCGCGGCTCGCTTTGTGGGGGCGTCGCCTCACCGGTGTCGGTGTGCCGGTCGTCGTTCGGACCCGTGTCTCCGCCCTCATCGGGATTCACGGAGGGTTCGTCTCCCGTTGCCGCGGGCGCGTCGGTCTCGAACTTCGCGGCCTGCGTTCCGGGCGACGACCCCGTGCATCCGACCGCAGCGGCGCCCAACCACAGTGCCCATGCAGACCGGATGATGGCAGATCCCCTTGACATCGGTCAATTCGTACCAGCGTATCGATGACAGTTTCAAGCCCGTGCATGCGCGCCGACGGAAACCCGCCGGTTGGGCTGTTCAAGGGAGTCAGCGAAAAGGGTTCTCGCAGCTATCTTTTCATCGGTATCGCGCGATGTGTCCCTCTTTGGGCTGTGAGTGGCCCGGTGGCGGTGGGGGGGATCGGCCTCCGTTGTTGCAGCGGTTCAATCGAGATGCGTTGCGCTGCGTGCCGTGCGTTGATTTCCAAGAATGCATTCCCTACCGGTCCGCGTCCGCGGGCTGATCAGGCACGATGCATGCGACCTCGAAGGCGGACCAGCCTTGCGCCCCGGCCGCGCGTTTTACGGCGCTCGGGTCGGGGCTCAACGCGATGACCACACCGCCGCCGCCGGCACCGGCGAGCTTGGCACCGGTCGCACCGGCCTCGCAGGCGACGCGCGCGATGGCATCCAGAACCGGCGTGGAGACACCAATGGCCCGAAGGAGACGCTGATTGTCGTTCCATGCTTCGCCAATCGCACGGAGGTCGCCGTCGCGAAGCGCGGGAAGCGTGTCGCGAAGCAGGGCTCCCATGGCCTCGAGGTGGCCGCGCACGTCGGGCAGCCGTTCGGCGACGGAGCGCACCATCGTGGCGGTGTTGCCGGCGGTTCCCGAGTCGATGACGACGATGGGCAGCGCGGGCAGGTCGAACGCCTCGAACACCGGTCCAGACGGGGTCCGTCGGTACAGCATGGCGCCGCCGCTCATGCTCACGGTGTGGTCGATCCCCGATGGCGAGCCGTGAAAAATCCGTTCGACCGCAAACGCGCGCTCGTTCAGCGCCTCGCGATGGATGGGCCGGCCTTCTCGCGCGAGGGTGGCCCGTGCGAGAGCAACGGCGAGCGCTGCAGAGGAGCCCATTCCGCGTCCGATTGGAATGCTGGAGCGGATGGTCACCCCCACGCCTTCGTCCGGGAGCAGGCTCCGCAGCGCCTGCCCAATCCGCTCGTCTTCAATTCGGGTGTCGTCCAAGCCGGTGGGGCCGGCCCGTTCCGTCAACGTCACCTCGAGGCCCCGATCGACGGCCATCGCCAGGGCGGTGTGGCCGTACACCACGGCGTGTTCGCCCATGAGGATGAGTTTTCCGGGCGCAAACGCCGTGACACTCATGACCGAATGCGCGCCAAGGCGGCGCGGGCTGCCTCGACAGAAAAGTCCTGGTCATCGACCAGTGCGGTGACCACCGCCCGCACTTCGTCACCGGTTGCTCCGGCTTCGGCCGCCACATGGCGCGCGTGCATTCGCATGTGACCGCGTTGGATTCCCTCCGTCGCCAGGGCGCGGAGGGCGCCCAGGTTCTGGGCAAGCCCGACCGATGCCATGATGCCCGCCAGCGCGCGTGCACGCGGGTGCCCGAGAATCTTGAGATTGGCGGCGACGGTGGGGTGCGTCTTGAGGGTGCCTCCGACCGTTCCCACCTGCATGGGGAGCTCGATCGACCCGTACAGTGTGCCGTCGCGGACCTTCCAGGTTGTCAAGCTGCGGTACTGACCGTCCCGCGCCGCCCAGGCGTGCGCGCCGGCTTCGATGGCCCTCCAGTCCTGGCCCGTGGCAATTGCAATCGGATCGATGCCGTTCATCGTGCCCTTGTTGTGGGTCGCGGCTCGCCACGGATCCGCCCATGCGAAGCGATACGCGTCTGCGATGCCCTCGATCACGGAGGAGCCTTCGAGCTTCGGCCCATCGAACAGCGCCGCCGGGAGCGCACAAAACGCGCGAGCGAGTCGGCTGGATGCGAGGTTGGACAGGATTCGCAATCCCACCCGCTCGCCGGATATTTCGGCGAGGTCGGGTGCCAGCCGTTCCGCTACCGTGTTGACCATGTTGGCGCCCATGGCGTCGACGCAGTCGAGCACAAACTCCAGCACCACCATCGACTCGGGCGGCTCGCCGGGCTCGTCGTAGTCAACCCGCTTCACGTACATGTCTTTGAGGCCACCCCCGCGCTCGACAAGCCGTGGGTGAACAACCGATGCAATGGCCACGAGGTGAGGCATGTTGGCTTCGATGCGCTGGACCACTGCCGCGGGGTCGCTCACGCTCATCAGCTGAACCTGCCCAATCATCAAGCTGTCATCGACCTCGGTCGTGAAACCGCCGGCCTGCCGGACAAGTCTGGCCATGTTGGACACCGCCGCCACCACGCTGGGTTCTTCGACCGCCATTGGGACAACGACGTCCTTGCCATCGATGAGGAAGTTGAGCCCGACACCGAGCGGCAACGCGAAGGTGCCGATCACGTTCTCGACCATCAAGTCCGCGGACTCCATGGACAGGGCGTTTGCATCGAGGGCCGCGACCTCGTCGGTCCCCAGGTCTGCGTGGGCTTCAATGGCAGTGCGCCGCTCCCCTGGGGGCAGCTTGTAGAAACCCGGTATTCGGCTCGAATTGGACATGCCGGGGTGTACCCCTGGGATGGGTGCGCCGCAAGTCTCGGTCGCTACCGCCGCTTGTCGGATCGGCCGGCACGAAACCAGGTCTCCAGAAACATGGAGACCTCGGGCCCGTCGCCAAACCGGCGAATGAAGTCGGAGATGGGCATCGCCGGCAGGGTCTTGCCCGTGTAGAGCCCCTTCACGGCGAGTCTCGCCGAGATGGTGCGCATCGTCTTGTCGTCGGGCGCATCGACGATTGAAATCATGTCGTAGTCGCCCTGCGTGAACCAAGCGCCCACGAGTTTGCCGCCATTGTCGGTGATGATCCGCGTGATGTCCTCAACGGCTTCCTGTTGGTTCCGGAGGGCTTGGATTCCTTGTTCGGTCAGCCTGAGAAGACGAAAAAAGGTCATGCAATGCTCCCTATGAGGGGTGGATAACCGCTCCATCAGGGAGCGACCATTGGCACCAGACCGGACGCACGATTGCCGCGTTTGCCGACCCCGTTACAGGAATGCCTCGCCCGGAGAGTTTGATGAGCGTAGAGTCGTTCCGTTCCGTTCCCGACATTTTCCTGCACCGCGTTCGATCGACGCCCGACTCCATTGCTTTCCAGTACCCGCTCCGTGGCGGCTGGGAGGAGCTCACGTGGAAAGCAGTGGGGGAGGCCGTTCGCGAGATCGCCCTGGGTCTCGCTGAAATCGGAATCGCCTCGGAAGAACGTTGCGCGATCTTGTCGGGCACGCGGGTCGAGTGGCTCTTGGCCGACATTGGCGTGCTGTGCGCCGGTGGGGCCACCACAACGATCTATCCCAGCAACACCGCCGAGGAGTGCGCCTACATTGTGGCCGACTCGGAGAGCCGCATCGTGTTTGCCGAGGACCAAGACCAAGTCGACAAGCTGCTGGAGCAACGCGAGCACATGCCGTCGGTGCTGAACGTGGTGGTCTTTGACGGAGCGGGTTCCGCTGACGGTTGGGTCATCACCCTCGATTCACTGAAGGAACGGGGTCGAGCGGTCCACGACGAGGACCCGAGCCGGTACGAAGCACGGGCGAGGGCGGTGGAGCCCTCGCACCTCGCGACGCTCATCTACACCTCGGGTACGACGGGGCGTCCGAAGGGTGTGGAACTCACTCACGACTGTTGGGTCTTCGAGGGCGAGGCGATGGAGGCGATGGGCTCCATGTCGGCCACCGACAAGCAGTTGCTGTTCTTGCCCATGGCGCACGTGTTCGCGAAAGTCTTGGAGATTGCAACCATCAAGATGGGCATCACCACCGTCGTCGATGGGTCCATCGACAACCTCGTCGCGAACATGGCCGCGGTTCGACCCACGTTCATGGCCGCGGTCCCGCGGGTGTTTGAGAAGGTTTACAACAAAGTGGTCTCGGGTGCGCACGAGGCCGGTGGACTCAAGCTCCGAATCTTTCAGTGGTCGATGAAGCAAGGGTACGCCACGAGCCGAATTCGGCAGGCTGGCGGCGAACCCTGGGGATTGCTGGCGCTGAAGTACGCGGTTGCCGACCGGCTGGTGTTCTCAAAGCTGAGGGCAACCTTTGGGGGCAACATTCGGTTTTTCATCTCGGGTGGTGCTCCGCTCAGCCGCGAAATTGCCGAGTTTTTCCACGCGGCAAACATCCACATCTTGGAGGGCTACGGCCTGACCGAGTCTTGCGCTGCCAGCTTCGTCAATCGGCCGGATGCGTACAAGTTCGGCACGGTCGGGCCGCCCCTGCAGGGCGTCGAGTACCGGTTGGACGACGCGGACGGCGAGATCCTCATCAAGAGCCGGGGCATCATGCGGGGGTACCGCAATCGTCCCGAAGAAACCGCCGCCATGCTGGACGACGGATGGCTGCGCACGGGTGACATCGGGATCGTGGAAGATGGGTTTCTCAAGATCACCGACCGCAAGAAGGACCTGATCAAGACCTCGGGCGGCAAGTACGTTGCGCCCCAGAAGCTGGAAAACAAGCTGAAGGCGTCCAGTCCGCTCGTGAGCCAGGTGTTGGTCCACGGCAACCGCCGGAATTTCTGCTCCGCCCTGGTGACGCTGAACGAGGAAGAGATTGAGAAGTGGGCGAACGCCAATGGCATGGGTGGTCAGTCGATTGCACAGCTGGCCGCCAGCGATTCCGTGCGGGCGCTGATTTCGCCCTTGATCGATGCCATGAATGCCGACTTGGCACGCTACGAGACGGTGAAGAAATTTGCCATCTTGCCCGCGGATTTCACTCAGGAAACCGGTGAGTTGACCCCGACAATGAAGGTGAAGCGCAAGGTCGTTGAAGCCAAATACCAGTCCATCCTGGATGGTTTTTACGCCGGTGCGCTTCAAAGCGTCTGATGAAAGCCGCCGAGAGCGGCTTCGCTCGGGTATGATCGGAGAACTGGCTGGGAGGTCGGATGAGGAATTTGTGGATTCCAGTGGTTGCCGCCTGGTTGGTTGCATGCTCATCGGACAAAGCGGGCGAGGACGGCGTTTTGGTGAGCGCGTCCGAAGACACATGCGATCCCGGCAACATGCCGCCGTTCACCGAGATCACCTCCCACAGTGACGGCGATTATGTGGAAGACGGCGCGACGGAAACCTTTCGGGCGTTTGTTGGTGACCCCGATGACGACCTGAGTTCGCTCACGGTGAACTGGTATGTGGATGGGGCATTGGTGTGCGAGGATGCGCCCATCTCTGAGGATGCCCGGACGGAGTGCGACATCACCGTGACCGGCGCGTCGTCGGTGGTTCGGGTCGAGGTCATCGACCCGGATGGCTACCGAGACGAAGACGTGGTGGTGGTACGGGACTTGGGCGAGGACGCCCCCGGCAATACGCCGCCCGAGTGCGAGATCACCGCACCACCCACCGGGACCGTGGGGGAGCCTGGCGAGGTCGTGGAGTTCCTTGGCACCGTGTCGGATGCCGAAGATGCGCCACCGGCACTCGATGTGCGGTGGCTCACCGACACCATTGGTGAGCTGGGCTCGGACCCGGCGGACGAGGCCGGCAATGCATCGGTCACAACGACTGCACTGCCAGTCGGCAGCCACATTGTGGGCCTCTACGTCACCGACACGGCGGGGGCGACCTGCGTTGACTGGATTGCATACGTGGTTCAAGGCGAGGACGAAACCGACAATCCACCTGCCGTGGTGATCACGAGCCCCGACGGCGGAGACACGTTCAAGGTGGGCGAGAGCATCGACTTTGAGGCGCTGGTGAGCGACCTCGAAGACGACGAAGCTGCGCTTGATATTGTTTGGGAAAGCGACGTCGATGGTGTGCTGAGCACCGCTGGGGCGGACAGCGAGGGGACTGCGGGTTTTTCAACGGATGGGCTGAGTCCCGGAGAACAAACCATCACCGTGACCGTGACCGACTCGGACGGCAACACCGCGACCGACACGGTGGTGATCACGATTGTCGAGAACGCCGGTCCGACCACCCCAGAGGTCGAGATCGTGCCCGACCCGGCCTACACCAACAACGACTTGTTCGCCGTGTTGACGCGTCTCGCCACCGATCCGGATGGCGATCCGATTGTGTACACCTACACGTGGACCGTCGATGGTGAGCCATATGCCGCGCTTTCACCGACCAGCGTTCCCGCCGCCGACACCGTGAAGGGACAGGAGTGGTGCGTCACCGTCGTGGCGACGGATGGGGTCGAGGAATCGGGGAGCGATACGGATTGTCTGACCGTTCAGAACACCCCGCCGTCCATTGAGTCGGTCTCAATTGAGCCCGGTACGCCCACAGCAACCGACGCGTTGTCATGCAGCTATGACGGCTTCTTTGACCTGGATGGTGACCCGGACAGCTCGCGATTCTCGTGGACCATCAACGGTGCAGTCGCCGGGTCGGGTCCGATGCTGGCGGACGGGTTCTCGGGCGGCGATGTGGTGACCTGCACGGTCACGCCGAATGACGGCGAGGCAGATGGAGAGCCCAAGTCGGCCACGGTCGTGATTGCGAATGAGGCGCCGGAGCTTCTCGATGTGGTGTTGACCCCGGAGCCCGCCTACACCGATGACGGCATGCTTTGTACGCCCGGCACCACCACCGACGCGGATGGTTCCGTCGGATTCGATTACCGCTTTCGATGGGAAATCAACGGCGCTGAGGTCGCGGGGGAAACGGGCGATACACTGGCATCGACCTACCATGTGAAGCACGACTTCATTCAGTGCTTCGTGGTGCCGAGCGACGGCGTGGATGATGGCCTTGAGGTGGGGTCAAATGTGGTGGAGATACAGAACACTCCACCGACGGCACCCGAAGTCTACATTGAGCCCGCAGCCCCTGAGGAAGACGACACATTGGTCTGCGTCATCGCGGAGGAGTCGTTCGATTTGGATGGCGATCCCGTGTCCTATGCCTTCACCTGGACTGTGGACGGCGAAGCGTTCGGACCAACCGAGACCACGGATCGGCCCGGTGATACCATCGGCGCGATTCACACCGCCGGGGGCGAGGCGTGGGTGTGCACGGTGACGCCCTACGACGGTGAAGACTACGGGCCATCCGGCTCCGCGGGGGTTGTGATTGAAGAGCAGTGTCCGCCCATCGGCGGGTATGGCACCGATGGCAGCGTCACCGTGGACGGCGGTGCGGAACTCGACCTGACGGCGGCGCGAGTGGTGGGCGACAACGGGGCTGGCGACGAAACGCTGGAGCTGGACACCACAGCGGGCTTCGCCGCCGGTGATGAGGTGTTCGTCCAGACCACCCGCGGTGTGGTGGATGGGTGCATCGAAAGCGGTGCGGGTGAGTGGATGGTCGTGGAAGTGGACCGCATTTCCGGGAACACGCTCGTGCTGCGCGACCCGCTGCTTTACGATGTGAACACCTCCGACGGTTCCCGGCACCAGGCCATACGCATCCCCCACATTGCCGACTTGACGGTGCGCGCCGGGGGTACGCTGACGGCGCGTCCGTTCGATGGCTCCACGGGTGGAGTCTTGGTGTTCCGCGCGCAGACCATCACCTTGGAGTCGGGCGCGTCGATCGACATGGATGGCCGCGGGTTCCGCGGTGGTTCGGCGAGCGACGGCTACGGTGAGCACCAGGGCGGTCGCAATGCGGCGGCCACGGGTGCCGGTGGTTCGGGCGGAGCGGCCTGCGAGACCCTCGGATGCACGGGCGGTGTCGGTGGCGTCGGCGATGGCGGTGCTGGCGGCGGTTCCGGCGGTCGCCAGGTGGCGTACGCCGCAGGCGCTGCCGGTGGTGGTGGTGGCGGCGGCGTCGGACAATCGACCGGCGGTTCCGGCGGGGCTGGAGCAACGATCGGAGGCGACGGTGGCTTCCACACCGGCGCCTTTGCGTCTCGCGCAGGTGGCGCCGGCGGTGGCGCCAGCGCCGAGAGTTTTGAGGCCTGCGACGACGCTGATGCGGAGCGATTGTTGTTTGGCAACGGCGGGCAACTTGGTGCCAGCGGAGGATGTGCCGATGGCGGGCCGGGCGGTGACTCGCTGGGTGGCGGCTGCTCCGATGGCGGGGAAGGCGCGGCTGGAGGCGGCGTCGTTGTCGTCCTCGCGGACGCGCTCTTCGGCGCCGCTGGCGCGGCAATAACGGCCGATGGCGGCGAGGGCGGAGCCGGCGGTCCGGGGGCCACTGCCTCCGTTGCGGGTTCCGGCGGCGGCGGCGGCGGCGACGGCGGCGAAGGCGCTCAGGGCGGTCGCGTGCTGATTGTGGCCGACGAGTGGGCGGCCGGATCGGGCAGCATTGACGCTCATGCGCTCGGCGGCGCCGGTGGGATCGGCGGGACCGGGGGCGCGGGGGCGTCGCTGACCGGGGTCGGCGGGTTCACCACGGCTCCCGGCGCGGACGGTGCTTCGGGCGGCGCGGACGTGGGCGGATCGGGCGGCGGTGGTCAGACCGGTCTTCCGGGGACGCCCGGACAGGTGCTGGTTTGGGGCTCATGGTACACGACCGCCTCCTTCGACTACAGCCCCGATCCGGCCTTTGCGATGGAGTTCTACGGGGGCGTCGAGTGCTTTGTTGAGCTGTAGACATCGCCCATCGGTTGGGCCCAAGACGGAGGAGCCTCATGCGGCAAGTTGACGCCCTGTTGGACGAGTACGGCGAGAGTCATCAAAACCCCAAGAACAAACTGATTCACTGGTTTTGCGTACCGCTGATTTTTTTCAGCACAGTGGGATTGATGTGGTCCATTCCCGCGGGTCCGCTGGCTGGGTTGCTTCCTGCACCAGCCGGAGCGTACTTGAACTGGGCGACAGTGCTGCTCGCGGGCACGATTGTGTGGTACCTCCGCATGAGCGTTGCGTTGGCCTTGGGCATGGTGGGGGTGAGCGTGGCGATGGTCGTCGCAACGGAGTGGGTCGTGGCAACGGTTTCCGTGCCCCTTTGGCAGTTCTGTGCAGCGGTGTTCGTGTTGGCCTGGATTGGTCAGTTCATTGGACACAAGATTGAAGGGAAAAAGCCAAGCTTCTTGAAGGACCTCCAGTTTCTGCTCGTGGGCCCCATGTGGTTGCTGCACTTCGTCTACAAGAAAGCGGGCATTGGCTATTGAGGGTGGGGTCTTCCACCAGAACGGTCCGCAGTCGAGCGGCTCATCGGTTCGCGGCGCCAGGCGACAATTCGGTGTCGCTTGGTCGCCGCTTTGGCCCCGCCGTGGCACTCGGGGGAACTGGACGCTACAACGATACGAGGAGGTTGCGATGCGTGCAGTGTGGTTGACCGGGTTGATGGCGGCGTGTGCGACGCCAACGCTCGACAAGGACCTGGATGGAGAGTTGGTTGCGTTGGACGACACCGCATCACCGGACGCCGAGTCGGATGCGGATGCGGATGCGGATGCGGATGCGGACGCGGACGCGGATGCGGATGCGGATGCGGATGGTGAGTCACCGGTGGAAGACTTGCCTTGCCCCGATGGCGTGGTCTGCATCGACTCGTTTCCTGCGACACACTCTGGAGATACATCTGCGTCGACCCGTCGCTCATTTGATTCGTATGACTGCGCTCCGGGTACGGACGAGAGCGGAGCAGAGGTTGTGTACCGAGTCACAATCCCGAACGACGGGTTGTTGTCGCTTGAATTGACCGACATGGAGACGGGTGCGGACGTTGACGTTCACCTGCTTGCCAGCGAGTCCAGTGACGATTGCATCTCCCGCGGCCACTGGGTCGCTGGCGGCTACGTTCAGGCCGGTCACTACTGGGTCGTGGCCGACACCTGGACCAGCGGGGGCACCGAATACGAGGGCTCTTACCAACTGAATTTTGGCTTCATCGCTGTGGAGGACCTCATGGCGATGGGCATGGATGAAGCGCCCGCGGCGGACGCGCTCTACGCGATGGGTGTGGCCTTCGAGAACGGCGATCCTGAATCGTTGTTCTACGCCATCACCGACTTCTCGATGCACTCGAGAGAGCGGCGAATGTGGGTGCTTGATCTCATTGACAGCACCCTGTTGTGGAACCTGCACGTGACCCACGGCGTGAACTCCAGCCCCACCTCTGACGCGTATGCGACGTCGTTCTCGAACGTCAACGAGAGCCTACAGTCCAGCCTGGGCATGATGAAGGCTGCCGAACGGTACAACAGCTCGACGGTCGGGCCTGGACTTCGCTTGGATGGGCTCGAGGCCGGGTACAACGACAACGTTCGGATGCGCGGAATTGTCGTGCACGGCGCCACCTACGCACGCCCCGAGAATGTGGCGTCCTGGGGCATGGCCGGACTGAGTCACGGGTGTCCTGCCGTGGATGACCGCGTGGTCGATGAGGTGATGGGGACGTTGACCGGTGGGGGCATGCTGTTCTTCTGGTACCCCGACGGCGACTGGTCATCGTATTCCGGCTACTTGGATTGATGGTCGCGAACCTCCGTCGGGAAGGTCCGTTGCTGCTCGGCATCGGCCTTGCCTGCTTCGGCTTGTGGTACCACGGGCGGGCATTCGTTCCCATGGACTGGCCCGCCGGCTTTGATTGGGAACGCTACCTCCGCGAAACCTGGGCCTACCTCCATCCGGGGACCATGAACAGCACTTGGCTGGAACCGTTGTACCCGTACCTGCTGGCCATGCTGGGGCCGTACCTGGGGTGGTCATGGGCAGGAATGGTGATCTCTTCGGTCGCCTTGGTGATGGTTGTCCTTGGCGCGGCCCTTCTCGGTCGAGCGCTGGCGGGACCTTGGGTCGGTGGGGTCGCTGCGTGTGCAATTCCGCTGACGCCGCAGTTGGCGGCGGCTTCGCGGTGGGTCAATCTGTATCCGTTGCTCAGCGGCACCACGGCGTTGGGTCTGGCGGGCGTGGTGGGGATGGCGCGCTGGCGCACGTGGCCTTGGGCGCTTCTGGGGGGCGTGGGCACCGGTCTCGCATGGGCCATTGACGGCCGAACCGTCACCTTATTGCCCGGGTTCGTCCTGCTTGCGTTGACCGGCGCGGTGATGGCTGGAAGCCGGCTGCGTTCGGCGTTGCTGTTTGCGTTGTTTTCCGCAGGGCTTGCACTGGGCCCACTCTTGCAAGCGGAACTGCGGGTCGTACCCCGGGAAAAGACGGCTGAAGTTGCAGAGATTCTGCGCGGCATTGAACTGTCGAAGCTCCGCAACAGTCCCGACCCCGCCCTTCGTGCGGCGTGCGCCAATGAACCCAGCGCCGTGATCAGCGTGACGGGCTTGCTGCAGCCGTGCGCCTCTGCGCTTCAAGCCGACAACCAAACACGGGTCGACGAAGGGCTGCCCTGGGGGTTGTTCTTGAGCCTGCTTGCCCTGCCGTTTGCCCTGCTGCCGGGGCGCGGCGGTCGCCACCAGTCTTGGGTCGCCATGCTGGCCCTCGTCCCGTTCGTCGGCATGACCGTGGCAATGTCGCGATGGATCATTGTTACGCCACGCTACATGATGCAGATCGCGGCTCCTGCTGCGGTGATTCTGCCCCTCGCCGCGGTGCAGCTGTGGGCCACGCTGGTCCGGCACGGGTGGTGGACGCGCCTCTCCATGATCGGCCCCGTCGGCGCACTCGGTTGGCTGTGGTCGGGCGGACCGCAACACACGGCGGTACCCCCGCTCGAGTCGTCGTCCACCTACCAGATGATGGCCCCGATCGTCCGCATGATCGACTCGACCATGGAGCCCGACGCCGTGATGTTGGACTGTTCCGAGAGCCACGTTGAGGTTGCCGTGCTGCCTCGGAGTCTTCACGGTGGTGAGCGGAATCACGAAGGACACGACTGGGAACGGTGCGCGTCGTGGTTGGTCGATCCGGACGGTCAGACCGATGCTTACATGATTGTGGGCAATCGTACTCGCGTCCCCGGCATTCGCGGGACCAGCCTGCCCCCGCCTTGGCTCCAGGTGCTCCGCCGGGATGGTCAGGGGCAACAAATCGCGGTTTGGAAGCTCGACCAGTCGGTCAATCCCTGACGCGAAGTTCGAGGAAGCGCTCAACCGATTCGAGCCATGCGGCGGCCGTTTGGCCGGATTGCAGATGGTTCACGCACTCATCGGCGATGTGGACGCAGTGATCGATGTTGCAGTGGAGGTACAGCCCCTGGCGGCCGATCGGGAAGACGTTGCCGATCCGGCCCACGGCGGCCAGCGCCGCCGTCCATCGGGACGCCCATCCGCGGGTGTACAGGGGGTACACCCGGGGAAGGAAGGTTTGCTTGACCGAACCGATTGCTGCGGACTCGGGAATGATTCGGGCCGCGCGCAGTTGGCGATTCAGCGAGTCCACATCGGCAGTGAAGTCGCGGTCTGGTCCCCACTTGCCCTCTGGAATTTCCATGCAGATGACGTCGCAGTCTTCCGTCGATAACTCCGATGAGAACTGCGCGGGCTGCGATACGCGACCAAACCAGTAGTCGGACTCCGGGACATAGTAGGTGTCCGTTTCACCGATGGTGTGTTTCGGCAACGTGGCATGGACAATGTACAAGCCTCGGTGTTCCAGACCCTCGGCCGGTGCAAGATCCGATAAGTGCCCCGAATACACGACGGGTCCGTCCCAGTCGCGCAGGTCGTCCGCGGTCACTGGGGCGTTGTATCGGATCGAAATTCCGGCGACCTCGAGCCCGGTGATGAAGTAGTCGACCAAGCCCGCCATGCCGTCGCGGGGATACAAGAAATGGTGGTCCTGGGTGGTAGCCCGGGAGACAGCGTTCTTGATTGTGGACATCGGCGAAGCCGTCGATACGCGGGCTTTGGCCACTGTTTGGGAAATTTCGCTGGGGTGCAGGCCCCAGACTTTCTGCACGTACGGTGCGTAGAACTGGCTGTACGCGCGCCGTCCCACGCGTGCGGTGACGAAGTCCTCAAACCCCATGTCCGCTCGCGCGTCCTGGCGATCGTCTTCCCACGACTTGAAGCGCCGCAGCGCGTTTGGTCGGGTCAAGAAGTTCCACCCCATGTGGGCGGTCGTCTTGGCACCGAGGCCCCGCAGGAAGTCCGTCATTTGTAGCGGGTATTGCATGTGCGACTGCGCCAAAACCAGTCGACCCCGCCGCGGTCGTTCGTCCCATCCGGCGTCTCGGGTGAGCTCCAGGAGCAAGGGATGCGCGCTCGGATGAATCCGATGGGAGCCGCGGTCGCAGGGAATGCCCGAGAATTCGATGGGGGCCAGCAGTCCTCCGGGTTCGCTGGCCGCGTCCCGGATTTCAACCCTTCGTCCCGCACGCGCGAGCAGCCACGCGGCACTGAGGCCCGTGATGCCGGACCCGACCACTAAAACGGGAGCGTCGGTGTTCATGGTCTCAGTCTAACTGGTGGAGTGTGCCTGAATGCATTGCTCGTGCCACAAGACCCAGCTGATCAGCCCCCACAAGGCCCGACCGTTGTCGACCCGCATCGCGATGTGATCGTCGAGCAGGGCGGTGACGCCGTCGGGTCGCAGCAGTCCTGTCTGCTGAACCCGATCGGGGTCGAGCACTCCCTTGGCAAACCCATGGAGCGGCCCGCGCATCCAGCGGGAGTAGGGCATCTCCAGTCCCATCTTTTTTCGCTTCACGATGCTGGAGGGGAGCGCATCGGCCATGGCTTCCCGCAGCAGTCGCTTGGGTGTCAGACCGTCCATCAGGTGCGCCGGTGGCACCCGCGCGAGGTAGGCGACAAGATCCCGGTCGCAGAAAGGCACTCGGGCTTCGATGGAGTGCATCATGGTCATCCGGTCGTTCTTCACCATCAGGTCGTCTGGAAGGTGAAAACTGCGGTCGATGTGCAACAGCGTGTGCAACTCTTCCGAGCTGGAACAGCGGGCATATTCCTCCTGAAAGAGTTGATGCGTGGGCGGCAGGCCCTCTGGCAGGAAGGCCAGGTTGGGCTTGTCGGCCTCGCGGACAACGGACCGCCACTCGAAGTGGGAGCGGGCTGGGTCAAACTCGGCTCCGTAGGTGAATCGCTTGGCTTTGAAGTCAAAGCTCAGCTTGTTGTGACTCACCGGGAGCCGATTGACTGTGGGCCTGATTGCACCGGTGCGCACCCATCTTGGCAACCGTCGGTACCACCGCCGAGCGACGGATGCGGCATGGGTATCGTAGCCCGAGAACATTTCATCCCCGCCCTCACCCGACAGCAGGACGGTGACGTGTTCTCGTGCGACTTCGGCGAGCATGGCGGTGGGAAGGGCTGACCCGTCGGCGTACGGCTCCCCAATGGCGGCGATGACTCCGCTCAAGCGCCGCTCAACGTCTTCTGCGCGGACCACCACGGTGTGGTGTGTGGTCCCGAGATGCTGGGCCACTGCCCGCGCATGGTGGGCTTCATTGAAGCTGTCGTCCTCAAATCCAATCGAGAAGGTGTGAAAGTCACCACCTCCCCGGATCTGCGCGGTCAACGCAGCAATGGTGCTCGAGTCCAAGCCGCCGGAGAGCATGACGCCGACCTCGACATCGGCCACCAGCTGGCGAGCGACTGCCTGTTCGAGCAGCGCCCGGCTGTGGGCTGTCGCCTCGGCCACCGTAATGGACGAGTCCGTTTCCCAGCGCGTCTCGGCGTGGCACCGCTTGGTGATTGCACCGGTTCGGACATCGATGGCCCACCAGGCACCGGGACTAATCTCCACAATTCCATCGAACGCGGTGAGGGAGCCGGGGATGTAATCCAGGGACAAGAAATGATGGAGGGCATCGGGACTGGGTCGGGGCACAAACCCGGGGACCATCAACAACGCTGTGACTTCCGACGCGAACCAGAGTGCGCCGTCGTGGTGCAGTGCAAAGAGCGGTTTTACGCCAAAGGGGTCGCGGACCAAGTGCAGGGTGTGCTCAGCGGGTACGTAAGCCGCGAATGCATACATTCCATCGATGCAGTCCAGTGTACGCTCCACTCCGATGGTGTCGATGAGTCGGAGCAGAACTTCGGAGTCCGATCCGCTGCGCAGTGAATCCGTGAGTTGAAACCGCTCGGCCAGCTCGCGGTGGTTGTAAATTTCGCCGTTGATGGTCAAGTGGGTGCCGCCGGCGTGCATCGGCTGGCGCCCCGCCGAAGACCTGTCGAGAATGCTCAGCCTGGCGTGCGCCAGGCCCACACGGCCGTCGGCGAACACCCCATCGTCATCGGGTCCGCGATGGCGCATGTGTGCCACCATCTTCGCCGCAATCGCGTCCCAGTCGGATGCGCCCTGGGGCGAAATGTATCCTGCAATTCCACACACCGAACGATTGTACCGGTTCGTTGCATCGCTGTGGCGCAACCGGTGAACTTTGACCCGAGGCCGGTGTGCACCACGGTGTGCGGCCACCCGAGCGGGTGACTCGGTGGCTCACCCGCCTGAGTTGGAGCGGTCCGTTGCGGTGGGGAGTCGCTGAAGCGTTGATGTCACCTGGCGTTCAAGCTCGGTCTCATCCATACCGGATGTTGCGGCGCATGCCTGCGCAGCAGCCTCCTCGCCCAAAACGGTGTGCACAACGATCATCGGAACGGCAAGGGTTCGGTCGCAGGTGGCCGGTCGGGGGGTCAAGATGGCATCTGCGCGGGAGACTTCGCCCGCCTGCAACAACGCCAGTGCCCACGCTCCGCGCACCCCTGGTGCCGCCGCACATCCACGGTCCCAGACGGTCTGGGCCGTGTCCAGTGCCGCATCGACGCCTTGCGCCACGCCTGTGGCTCGGATCCACTCGGCAGAAAAGTTGCACGTGGGGCGTTGGCCCGCTGTGGCCTCATCAAGGTACGGCAATGCCTCCGCGTGCCGCCCGGCGCCGAGCAACTCGCGTCCGTACCAAGCGGCGGTGTAGGGAGTTCGCTGCGCGCTGTATGCCGATTCCGCGAGGGTCAGATCGCTGGACCAATCCCGCACCCGATCGTGGGCGATCAACCCCCATGGAACGAGCCCGAGCAGGCCCCATGCCAGCCGCGGGGAGCGCGGGCATATGGCTGCGAAGGCAATGAGCAGGCCGACCAAAGGCATGACCAGGTACCGTTCACCAATCAGAAATCGGCTGGCCACTGCGATGAGACCGGGGATGAACGCCAGCACGAAGAACGTCAGGCCCGAGCGTGCCCAGCGACCCCCTGCGATGCCGACAAACAGGATGAAGAACGCCGCAGCGGTCACCGCGGGCAGGTTCACCGGACCCAGGTACCCAATGTGAAGGCTGTCGGTGAGGGGGGTTGGCCATGTGAGCTTGCTCAGCATGGTGCCCAAGACGCTGAGCTTGTTCTCCGCCATCAACACTGTGGCGTTCATGGGGGGCGAGTGATGCAACCCGGGACCCACGAGTTCCCTCAGGCACAGGGCCGCCA
>JAYZVA010000126.1:0-18768 GCA_036156175.1 Myxococcota bacterium | reverse complement strand
GGAAAATGGAATCCGCAGCGCAATTCGTTCGTTCATCGCCGGCAGCGGCGGGGGTGCTCCCGACTGGACGCCCGATTCGGCGTATTCGGCGCCGTCCTATGAACCATCGCCGGTCGCCCCATCCGCGGGAGACGATGCGCGTCCCGAACCGCCGCGTGACGTCACGCCACCCGAGGGGTTCGAGGTTGTCATTCATGTGGAAGCACTGAAGCCCGGAGAGGTGGCCGAGGTCATCGCAGGAGGCACGGCCATCTGCATGGCGAATGTGGATGGAGCCTTCTATGCCTTGGCCAACACGTGTCCCCCCGGGGACGGCCCGCTCGGCGAAGGCACCTTGAACGGCACCAAGGTGACATGCCCGTACCATGGGTGGGTTTTTGATGTGCGCGACGGTTCATGCGACACCAACCCATCCGCATCGGTCCAATCGTACGATGTGCAGATAAAGGGTGTTGCCGTCTGCGTTCGGCTGTAGAACCCAGCAAGACTTCAGCGGACCGGATAGTCAGTTACGGGCAGGGACAACCGGAGAAGGTGCAGGTTGGACAACCAAAATGACCGCATACGCGCGCTCGAGTTGGAGGTGGCCCGGCTCCGCAAGGAGTCGCCCGTGCGCGTGTTCGAGAACGTTCCGTTTGTGGTGGTCGCCGTCGATGGGGCCGGGTGCGTTGTTGGGTTCAACGATGCGGCATTGGCACACTTTGGTGGCCTGACGAAAGGGGTGATTGGGCAACCGGTGGCCGCGCTGTTTGACGAGGAAACGGGCACGGCGCTCCAAGGTCTCTGCCAGTCCAACTTCATCGGAGGAGGCAGCTCGGTTGTGCGGCAGCGAGACGGCCGAGTCATGGGGTTTTCAATATCGCGTGCCGGACCCAATGCCGCGTTTGTCCTGTTGGAAGATCGCAGCCAACGCGAGCAACTGGAAGCGGAACTGCGCTACGTCCGCCGCATGGCGAGCGTTGGTCGCTTGGCCGCAGAAGTCGCTCACGACCTGAACAACCCGTTGGCGGTGATCCAGGGGCGGCTCGAGATGTTGCGGGCGATGCCCGACATGCCGGCATCGATGCGAGACCGGCACTTGAGCATTGTGGAGGAGCACAGCCAACGAGTCGGACGAATCGTTCAGAACCTTCAAGTCTTCGCTCGACCTCGCGTGCCCAGTCCGGTGCGCATTCCGTTGCGGCCTCACCTCGATGCCGCCGTCTCGGCGTTGGGTCGGCGACTTGATCGGGTGGCCATTGAGGTCGACATCGACCCGTCCTTGACCGTCTTCATCGATCCCGAACAAGGCGGCTTGGTTTGGGAAAATCTCTTGGCGAGCGCGGCGGCCATCACGCCCGCTGGACAAGGCCTCTCCGTGGTCGTAACGGAAGCCAAAGACGGCGCTGTTCAGTTGCGCATTCGATCGTCGATGGGCAGCTGGCCGCTGGAGATTCTAAACAACTTGCGGTCGCCGTACTCGAGTGGTCGTGAGCGCATTGATCCGACGCGAGGACTTGCGTTGACCATCTCTTGGGGCATCGTGCAGGAGCATGGTGGATGGATGACGGCCCAAAATGAGGCTGGCAACCACGCCGACATCGATTTGTTTTTCCCCGGTGAGGAGGGGCTGACGCCACTGGATGCGAACGCCGATGTTCATCTCCCGCGCGGGCTCGACGTTTTGGTGGTGGATGATGACCCGATCATGGCGGAAACGGTGAGCTGGATGTTGTCCACATTTGGGCACCGCGTGGTGGTGGTGCACAGCGCAGAGGAAGCCCTCGACTGCCTCGATCGAGACTTGTTTCATGTGATTCTCACGGACCACCGGCTGCCCAACATGGATGGCGAGACCATGTTGTCGGTCATTCACCGTCGCTGGCCCGATATGGCGGGACGCACCATTCTCACGAGCGGGCTGTTGCACAGCCCATCGGAGGGGCAGCGGTACCTGCAGAAGCCGTTTTCGAGGGGGCAGCTCGCAGCGGTATTGGCGCTCGTGACCGATTGAGGATTCTGGAACGAAAAAGCGCCGCGTGACGGCGGCGCTTTCCATACAGGGGCTGAACCCTACAGTTTGTTGAGGTCCAAGCCGTTCTTGCGAGCGAAGTCTTCGATGGTCATGCGTCGGAGCGTGCGGAGCGCACTGGTTGAGACCCGAAGCTTGATGAAGCGCCCCTGGGACTCGCTCCAGATGCGCTTTGTCTGCAGGTTCGGAAGCTGCCGCTTCTTGGTCTTGATGTTCGAGTGTGAGACCTTGTTGGCCACATTCGGGCGCTTTCCGGTCAGGGGGCATACGCGAGCCATGTTGGACTCCGATTGAGTAAGTGTGGTCAGGGGACGGCACGCGACCGTGGGGCGCGCGGACCGGCTGGGCCGTCGACATTACCCCGTTGGCCTGTTGGAGGCAAGCCATCGCCCCTGATGAATCGAAGAAGTGTTTTGAAAACCGTGGCATGATGCCGGGGTGAGGAGAGCAAGGTGACTGGGATCAGAGGCGTGGGGATTGCGGTGGTCGCCGTGGCGTTGGTGGCCCTGGCGTTGAGCCCGACGGCCCTCACCGTTGTGTTTGACGCGGCGGGCATGAATCCACAAGCGGCGCGCATTGCGGGGTCGCGCATGGCCGTGTTCGTGGCGTTTGTTGGGACCGGTGTGGTCATCATGGGTGTGACCGGGTTGTCCCGTCGCGCGCGGATCCGGCGGTGCAGCCTGGCGATGGCCGATGCGCTCGCTGCGCTCCCCGGTTCGAGCAATCCGACGGTTGCCGTTTTGGCGGAGGGCGGCGCGGTCCTCAGCGCCGAGTTCGACGGCCTTCGAATCGAGGTGGTTGTCGAACCGCTGATGGGCGGATCCGCATGGGTTCGAGCCCGTGTGCCCGCCAGACAAAACGTCACAATCTGGCCTCGGGGGTTGACGGTGGAGGAGCCCGGTGTGGTGGTGGCCACCGGTCGGTTTTACGAGTGCGTCTCCGCAAACGGCAACCCGGCCCTGCGTGAGCTTGACTCGGTCCTCAACGCGGTGTTCGGAGAGGGCGGCGCCATCCGAGTCACGCACAACCGCACGGGCATCGAAGCGTGCCTGCCCAGTGGCTCCGCAGAAGGTCGCAGCGCCCGTTTGAGGAACGCCATCTCGCTGGTGGTGGGACTGGCTCGAATCAACCGCTGAAGCGTTGGCCGCGCGCACGACGACCCGCGGCTTCAGATGGTGAAGTCGATGATGGCGATGCCGCGTTCGGTGTCTTTCTCTTCCGCCGGCGTCGCGTCGTGGGCGGGCTCCTTCAAGATTTCAATCCGCAAGGGCGTCCGGTCTCCGTCGCGCAGCTCGCGTTCTTTTTGAATCTTTTCGATGATGAAAGCATCAAGCATGAAGCGGTTTCCCCTAAGGCCTATCGAAATGATACCACCGTATTCACCAAAGACAACACTGGATTCCAATTCAGTGTTCCAAACACCGATCAAAAACCCGGTCCATTGGGTCATCGGATGACGCCCGACTTTGCTTGATGGTCGGCCGGTTTATTTTGTTGTCATCGCGCGGGTGGACTCGCAAAGCGCACGGTAAAAGCTGGACAATGCGGGGTCCAGCTGGGTCAGCGCGTCGAGGTGCGCATCGATCACCTCGTTGTCGCCGCGGGCAACGGGCCCCGGCAGTGCCGCGGCGCCGTGGTCGATGGCATTTTTGAGCGAAGTGATCGCCAAGGGTCCGAGCAGGGCGCGGGCTTCTTCCTGGGAGACCCCTGCCGCGGATAGCATGCGGCTGGCCTGCACCAACAGCACAGTGGCGAAGTTGCCTGCGGTCACCGCGGCGGCGTGGTAGAGCGCGCGATCCCCGGGCACCTCGACTGGGCTGAACCCGAGCAGTTGAGCCAGGTCCGTGGCCGCCGCGATGGCACGGTCGTCGCCGGCCACTGCTGCGGGGATTTCCGTTTGAGGCATGCCGATTTCCGGGCCGGGAAAGCTCATCAGTGGGTGCAACGATCCGACGCAAGGATGGGGCCGCAGGATTCGGTGGTCGGCAGCGCCCGAGGCGTGAAGGACCACACCGCCCGGTGGGACCCCGGCGGCGACGGCTGCAATCGCCCGGTCGGGCACCGTGAGCCAAGTCACTGCGGCGGCCGGAGCACGCTCGCCCCGCCCAATCAGCACAAACTCCGCCCCTTGCGCGTTCAGAATCCGCGCGGCGGACCGACCCAGTCGACCCGGTCCGATGATGGCCAGTGGCATGCGCATGAGAGGCACTATCGCGTTGACACGAATCGAGTGACCCCATAGTCGCCCGCAATGGCCGGATCGATGCGAATGGAGCGAGTGGCCCGCCAGGTTCAGATGGCCTTGGCGGACGCACTGTTGAGTGGACTGAAGGATCCCCGGTTTCAGCCCGTGACCTTGACGCACGTAAAGGTGAGCCCGGATTTGCGGCACGCGGACGTTCGCTTCATGCCGCTCGGCCAGCAGGGTGATGCGGATGAGCTTTGTGCGATCCTGAACGCCGCTTCCGGCTTTCTGCAGCGAGAGGTTGGAAAGCGCGTGCGCATGAAGTACACGCCCCGCTTCCGTTTTCACGTCGACACCCAAGGCGAGCAAGCGCTCGCAATGGACGCGTTGTTGACATCGATTCGCCGGGAACTCGACGAGGAATGAAGGCCGGCTTCCTGGTTGTGGACAAGCCCGCCGGGATCACCAGCCACGATGTGGTGTCGGTTCTTCGGGCGTTGCTGGGCATCAAAAAGGTGGGCCATACGGGCACGCTCGACCCGTTTGCAACGGGTGTCCTTCCCATGGCCCTCGGGTCGGCGACCCGGTTGATCCAGTTTTTGGACGAGTCGCGCAAAACCTATGTGGGCCGCATTCGCCTTGGCGAGGCAACCGATACGGGCGACTTGACCGGGTCCGTCATCCGCTCTTCGGGCGTGCCGGCGCTCACCCTGGATGGTGTGCAGCGGGCGGCTGAGGCGTTCGTGGGCGAACGGATGCAGACGCCACCGCAGTACTCCGCCGTGAAGGTGAGGGGAAAAGCCCTGTACAAATACGCCCGTGAGGGCAAGTCTGTGGCGGCGGCCCCGCGTCCCATCCGCGTCTACAACCTGCGGGCCACCGATGTTGGTCTCGACTGGATCGACATTCAGGTGGAATGCTCTCGGGGGACCTACGTGCGGGTTTTGGCGGAAGAGCTCAGTGAATCACTCGGTTCCGTGGGCCACCTTGTGGCCCTGCGGCGGGTCGCCAGTGGCGCGTTTCGGTTGTCGAACGCGGTTGATTTTGGCCAGCTATCGATGATCGCGGCCGGCCGTTCCGATTGGACCGCGGTCCTGCGCCCCCCCCGAGGTGTGGCGCGCGTGCCGTGGTGCGACACATCCATTCGACGAGCGGCCATTGGGGAGTTGCTGACGACACCCGATGAGGCATTGGACCACTTGCCCCGGTGGTCTCTCGACCCGGTTGATCTCAGCCAACTTCGGCTTCGGGGTCGCACCGTTGGTGGCCCCGAAGGCCTTGGTGATGGCGCTCATTGGTTGGCGTTTGAGGGGAATCGTTTGCTTGGAGTCATGGTTCGGCGGGGCGATGTTCACAGGGTGGCCCGCATGCTGGCGCAGTCGTGACCTACTCCTCGGTGCCCAGCGCGCGCCGTTCCCGTTGGTACTGAATGATCCGCACCGCAACCATCACCCCGGCCGAGACCGCCAGCACGAGCACGCCCTGACGAAACCGTTCGAGCCAGTGAATGACATTGGCGAGGTCCTCCCAGTAGTGGAACCCAAGCCAGGTGAACACATTGGTGGTGATCAACGCGGCGCTGCCGTCGATCAACAAAAATCGTTTGATCGGCATGCCGCTGGCGCCGGCGATGAAAAAGCAGGGGAGGCGGAACCCGGGCAACTGACGGCAGATCAGGATTGTGCGGTCGCCGAAGCGCTCGTAAAAGCGCTGGAGGCGTGCGACTTGTTTTTTGCCCGCAACACGAGACAAAAATCCCCCCGGCTGAAGGCCGACACGCCGCCCCATTGCCCATGCGACGCAGTCGCCGATGACGACTCCGGCGTAGCCGACCCCCAGTGCTTCCCACACCGTCACCTGGCCGGTACCCGCAATCATTCCTCCGGCAAGAAGGCTCAGGTCCTCCGGTATGGGATTGCCCACCGGCGTCGTGATGAGGGCGACGAAGACCGCGAGCAAGCCGTATGTTTCAAAAAAGGTCAAGAAGGGCTCCGAACGGTCACCGCTGGGCGGGCGCCGCACCCGTGTCTATCAATCGAACTTCGGTCTGTACAGATTTCGAACAGTGCGGACCGGACTCACTTGGATAAGACCCCGCTATGAAACGGCTTTCACTGGCGTCGATCGATGACACCCTGGCGTTGGGGGAGGCGCTGGGGCGCACCGCGATCGGCGGCACCGTGGTGGCATTGCACGGCGACCTCGGAGCTGGAAAAACGACGTTTAGTCAAGGCGTTGGTGCCGGGTTGGGCATTCCGGCATCGATTGTGAGCCCGACATTCATTCTGATGGCCGAATACGATGGTGGTCGACTGCCGTTGCTTCATGCAGATGCGTATCGGTTGGAAGTCCATGAAGTGGCTGCGATTGGGCTGGATGAAGCCTTGGAACGGTGGCCAGGGGTTGCTTTGGTTGAGTGGGCGTCTCGGATTGACTTTCACCTGCCGGAGCAGCACCTTGTCGTCGACCTTCGCCACGCGGACTCGGGACGAGAGGCGTTCGTGTCGGCAGTGGGTCCGAACCACGACGCGGTGTTGGACCAATGGATGGCCGCGTATGGGGGGTAGACCCGCGGCGACGGTGATGGTTCTGGTGGTCGCGTTTGGGTTCGCGTCGCGTTGGTTCGAGCAGCGGGTGCCGCCCGTGGTGATGGTGCAGCAATCGTCAACGACGTGGATTTGGTCGGCCACGGGCGCCGCAAAAGGCTCCGTCACGTTCGAAGTGGGTGAGACGCCTTGGCTGGCGCTTGGTGAACGAGTGCCGCTCAACTCAGCAACCGCAGCCGCGCTTCAAACAGTGGGCGGAATTGGGCCCAAACGCGCTGAAAAAATTATCGAATACATAGCCTTTAACGGACCGTTTGATGATTTATCGGAACTGGCGAAGGTGAAGGGTATTGGTCCGAAAACCGTTCAGCGGGTGGCCCCGTTTCTGGTTGTAGGAGTGATGTAAGGCTTTTCGACGCGGACCCAATCCGCCGGTTAATGTGCAATCATTCTGGCGCCAGTGATAGGGTGCTGGGGGTCGTGCTGGGAACGGCTCCAAGGAGATCGGCCTGATGTTGGAGAATCTTTCGTTCGTGCTGTTGGGACTCTCGGCCGTCGTGGCCGCGCTCTCCTACGTTGGTGCGCACAACTCTCCGATCCCGATGCCCAACATCTCGAAGGCGGGATGCACGGTGGCACTGGGGATGTTTGTGGGCGGGCTGGCTCTGGGAATGTACCCGCCGGTCAGTCACTTCAACGAGTGCGCCGACCGATGCGAGCTCGCGCTTCAAGACATGGACGGCGAACACGGCGACTTTGATGTGTACGTGAGCCCAGGGCGGGTGGACTACAAGGCCTGTCACAAGGGTGCAAAAGAGGCGGATGCGAAAGCCAAGCAGGCGGCGGAAGAGGCCAATGACCCCAGTGCGTTCACGCCCACCGACCCGGCGGTGGTTGAAGAACGCTGCATGGCGGCTGCGGTAGAGCGGTGCACGGTCGCCTGCTTTGAAGCGCGGACCGATTAGCCTGGCGTCAGGCCAAGCATCCGCAGAATTGCGCCGCCAGCGACTGCTTCCGATCCGGGTTGAACCCGGTCCAGGGTCGCTACGGGCGTCGCAGGTCCAAGCCACCGGCGCAAGTCATCCACGTTCCAGTCTTGGAGTGGCGTGGGCGGTGTGGTTCCGTTGTTGATCACGACCCCGGCAAGGGTGAGGCCGCACTCGCGGACCGCTTCGGCAGTGAGCAGTGCATGGTTCAGGACGCCCAACCGATTGGCCGCAACGACAACGACGGGCAACCGCAGACGGAGCGCGAGATCTTCGACCGTCATGCTTTGGTTCAAGGGGACCGCCCAACCGCCTACGCCTTCCACCAGCAATGGGTCACCGCGTTGCGCGAGCATCCAGGACAGAAAGCCCTCCTCGTCCAGCTCGATCCCTGCTTGACGCGCCGCCCGCTCGGGTGAGGCGGGTTCTGGAAAACACGCGAACACCTTTGGTCCGTGCCCGGCTGCCGCGGCGATGATCTCCGCATCAGTGCCGGGAGGGGGCGACCCCGTTGCCAGCGGTTTGACCGCTGTGGGGGCGCGGCCGCCTGCGCGCAGGGCCGCCGCGATGCACGCCGTCACGACGGTCTTTCCAACGTCCGTATCGGTGCCTGTGATGAACAGTCCGTTCATTGGGTGCACCCGCGGAATCGATTCCCCGTTTGTTGGACTCGCCCTTCGTTCACAAGCCAGAGCAGGTGAGCCAAGACTTGGCGTTCCGCGATGGGCAAGAAGGCTGGTGGGACCAGGCTGCCGTAGATCGAGTCGGCCAGCTCACTTGGCGTGGCATTGCCGACCTCCGCCAGTCGCGCTTCGATCTGCTCGGTGCGCATGGTGCGGTGGTGAATGTATTCGTCGATGCACCCCAGTGCGTTCTCAATCACCGGACCGTGTGCGGGCAACAGTCGTCGCGGATTGAGTTCCCTCAACTGATGGAGGCTGTTCAGGTACAGCGAGAGGTCGCCTTCGGGTGGGTCGAGCAGGATGGTGCCAAGCCCCGCCACCATGTCGCCCATGACCACCGTACCGTTCCCGGGGTTGTGCAAACACAGGTGGCCCGACGCGTGTCCCGGGGTGTGGACCACCCGCCAAAAGCCCGCGTCGGTGGATACGATCTCGCCTCCATGAAGCAGTTCATCCACATCAAAGTCGAGCCGTTGCTGCGTCAGAGGGTGGGCGGATATCCGTGCGCCGGTCGTCGCTTTCAGTGCCAAGGCGCCCCCCACATGGTCGGCATGATGGTGGGTCAAGATGATGCGCTCGACGAGCACTTCTTCAAGGATGGCGTCCAAGCGCGCTTGCTCTTCAGGGTAAGGGCTCGCCGGATCGACTACGGTGACGTGGTGCTCCCCCAGTACCCACACATTCGTGTGCGTGGCGGGCGGTAGGGTGGGCGTGCGGACCGGAATGACGCGGACGCCTTCCGTGACGAGCGTGAAGTGTTCATGGTTCATCTCGGAAACACTCATTGAAGAGGGGGCTGATGGCTCAAAGAACCATAAACACGTAGACCGCCCCCAGCACCATCATGATGCCGCCCAGGACGGTCCCGGCGACCTCGCTCGGCAGGTATCGCGGCGCCAAGGGGGGAGCGGGGGGTGTCGAGGACGGCGCGGGGAGCGGCTGCATGAGCGGCTGCGCCCAGGGGTGTTCGGGCAGCAAAGGGTCCGGGCGCGATGGTGGGTCGGTGTGCGCGCGCCTCCCGACAGCCGATGCGGGGCCATGGGCTTGCGGGGATGCAAGCGATGCGGAATTCAGCGATGCCCGTTCGGGCCGAACCTTGGACAACCGATTGCTGTGAGCCATGACAGCCGTGGCGAAGGAACGCCGGTTGACGGTTCCCCCGATTTTTCTGCCCGCGGTCAGCAATGCCTTCAACAGCTGGTGGTTTTCAGCAAACCGCTGCGCGGGGTCCGCCGCCAGCATGGTTCGGAGCGGGTCGCCCAGTTCGGGATGTTGCTCGGCGGCTTGCTGCACCCAATACGCCACATCGCCTTCCCGAACCGCTTCGTCGACGTTCGCTGCGGCAGCATACAGCCGTTCACCCACGATCATTTCGACCAACATCGCTCCGAGTGTCCACTGATCCGAACGTGGGCTTGCCGGAGAACCATTTGCCACTTCGGGGGCGGTGTATGCGGGGTGTCGACCTCGAGGTACGCACCCGAACCCCACGAGGACCAGGTCGCCCGCAGGCGTAATGCGAATTCGCTGGGGGCCGAGGTGCCCGTGCACGATCTTCCGGTTCGCGGGGCCCGTCATGCTGTGCGCGTGGCGGAAGCCGTGAGCGATTTCAATCGCGAAGTCGAGGGCGCTGCTGATGGTGATCGTCACCAGCCCGTCGTCGCGGGCTTGAATGGCATCGGAGAGTGAGGCGCCCGCGTAATACGACATCGCCAGCGCCGATTCGTCCGGGTAGTGCCCGTATGCTCGAGGGATCCGAGGGTTATCCATGGCGCGGAGGGTCTGGTACTCCGCCCGAATGGCGGCGGCGACCACTGGGTCGAGCGGGTTGGTCGCGATCCGAATGCAGACTTCGTACGGTGGGCGCGAACCGTGTGGCCGGATGGCGCGATACAGCCGGGTCCCGGAGCCTTCGCCCAGGCATTCAGCGAGTTCAAAGGGTCCGATTCTACGAGCTTGCGTCACCGTCCGAGTCTCCCGGTTGTTCGGCCGAATACAGGGTAGCATCACCGCCTTAGAGGTTTCGGCGGTATTCGCCCCCGACCTCGTAGAGTGCCGACGTGATCTGGCCGAGGCTTGCGACGCGGACCGTATTCATCAACTCACCGAAAATATTGCCACCCGTGGTGGCCACCTGTTGAAGGCGAAGGAGCGCATCGGACGATTCGGCTTGATGGCGGAGCTTGAACGCGTTCAGGCGGTCGATCTGGTCGTCCTTTTCCGCGGTGGTCGACCGGCGCAGTTCGACGGTCTCCGGTTCCCAGTCATCGGCCTCGGTGGTCGGGTCAACAAACGTATTGATGCCGACCAGCGGGAGTTCTCCGGAGTGCTTTTGGTGCTCGTAGTGCAAGCTCTCCGACTGGATCTTGCCGCGTTGGTACTGGGTCTCCATGGCGCCCAGCACGCCGCCACGTTGGTCGATTCGCTCAAATTCAGCCAGCACCGCTTGTTCGACCATCTCGGTGAGCTGTTCCACAAAGAATGAACCCTGGACGCTGTTTTCGTTCTTGATGACGCCGAACTCTTGGTTGACGATCTTCTGGATTGCCATGGCCCGGCGGACCGACCCCTCGGTTGGGGTCGTGATCGCTTCGTCGTAGGCGTTGGTGTGGAGGGAGTTGCATTGGTCTTGGATGGCGAGCAGCGCCTGCAAGGTGGTTCGAATGTCGTTGAACTGAATCTCGCGGGCGTGCAGGGAGCGGCCGGATGTCTGAATGTGGTACTTCAGCTTCTGGCTGCGTTCGTCCGCACCGTACAGCTGGTCCATCGCAATGGCCCAGATTCGGCGCGCGACCCGGCCAATCACGGTGTACTCCGGATCCATGCCGTTCGAGAAGAAGAAGCTCAGGTTTGGTGCGAATGCGTTCACGTCCATGCCGCGAGACCGGTAGTACTCGACCAGCGTGAACCCATTTGCCAGTGTGAAGGCGAGTTGGCTGATTGGATTCGCACCCGCCTCGGCGATGTGGTAGCCGCTCACCGATACGGAGTAGTAGTTGCGAACCTGGTGCTCGATGAACCAGGCTTGAATGTCGCCCATCATTCGCAGGGCAAACTCGAGCGAAAAAATGCACGTGTTTTGCGCCTGGTCCTCCTTCAATATGTCGGCTTGAACCGTTCCTCGCACGACCCTCAGTGCCTGAACTCGGATCGCCTCGTGCTCGGATGCATCGGGTTGCCGGCCTTCCCGCTCGATAAATGCGTCCACCTGTTGGTCGATGGCGGTGTTCAAGAACATCGCCAACAAGATCGGAGCCGGTCCGTTGATGGTCATTGACACCGAAGTGGTGGGCGCGCAGAGGTCGAACCCGCTGTAGAGCACCTTCATGTCGTCCAAGGTGGCGATGGAGACCCCGGATTCACCGATCTTGCCGTAGATGTCCGGTCGTTGGTCCGGGTCTTGGCCGTACAAGGTGACCGAGTCAAACGCCGTGGAGAGCCGATGGACAGCTTCGCCCTTGCACAGGAAGTGAAACCGAGAGTTGGTCTTGGCGGGGCCGCCCTCGCCGGCAAACATGCGCTTGGGTTCTTCGCTTTTTCGCTTCAGGGGGAACGTTCCGGCAGTGTACGGAAAACGGCCGGGAAGGTTCTCTCGCATCAACCAACGAACGCGGTCGCCATCGGACCGATACTGGGGCAACGCAATCCGAGGGATCGGCAGGCCGCTCAGGCTCGTTTCGGTGAGCGGTTGCCGAATTTCGCGTCCGCGGACCGTGTAGCTCAGTTCATCGCCGCTGTACGCATCGTGCATCGAATGCCAGGCGCGCAGCGCGGCGGTGGTTTTTGCATCGAGGTGGGCTTCTGCGTCGCCCTTCGCGGTTCGGGCCGCGTCTGCGGCCGTGCCGGTCAGCCGCTCGGCAGCGCCGGCGAGGTGCTGCGCGGCCTCTGCGTGTCTTGCCTGGGCGTCCACCCAGTCGTGGTACCCACGAACCGCGTCCGAAATGTCTCCGAGGTATCGCAGCCGTGCTGGAGGGATGATGCGTTGCTGCGGCGGTGAGGCCCGCAAGCCGGGGTCGGGAACGGTGCTTGCGAATTCTCGGCCGGCCCGCTCGTCGACCATGCGCATCAGTGCGCGGTATGCCGCGTTGACCCCGGGGTCATTGAACTGGGACGCCACGGTTCCAAATACCGGCATCGTGCTCGGATCTTGGTCGAACGCGTTTCGGTTGCGCTGGACTTGCTTGGAGACGTCGCGGAGCGCGTCCTCGGCTCCTCGACGGTCGTATTTGTTGATCACCACCAAATCGGCGAAGTCCAGCATGTCGATTTTTTCGAGCTGGGTTGCCGCGCCGTACTCGGGCGTCATGACATAGACATGGAGGTCCGAGACGTCGGTGATGGCCGAGCTGCCCTGACCGATTCCCGAGGTTTCCACGATCACCAGGTCGTACCCGGCGGCCTTGCACAGCTGGATTGCCGGGCCCACGCTTGTGGACAGTTCGACGCCCGCTTGCCGGGTGGCCAAGGAACGGACAAAGCAGCGTTCGTTGCGCGCGCTGTTCATGCGAATTCGGTCGCCCAACAGGGCGCCACCGGTGCGTTTTCGCGTGGGATCGATGCTCAAGACGGCGATGCGCTGGTCCGTCCGGTCGGCGAGGAATCGTCGAACCAGTTCGTCGGTGAGCGACGACTTGCCAGCCCCTCCGGTGCCCGTGATGCCAACGACCAGGCTGGACGACGACGGCGACGAGTCGAGCAGCGAGGCGATGTCAGTCGGGACGTCTGAGGGGGAAGTCGCGGACGCCTCAATGATGCTGATGGCCCGCGCCAACGCCCGGCGGTCACCCGCCTGAATCGCAGCGCTGGTGTGAGACCAGCGAAGCGTATGGTCCGACTCGGACCGCCGGATCATGTCGGCGATCATGCCCTGCAGACCCATTCTGCGGCCGTCTTCAGGAGAGTAAATTCGCTCCACACCGGCGGACTGCAGTGCGCGGATTTCGTCGGGGACGATCACGCCGCCGCCGCCGCCGAACACTTTGATGTCACCGCAGTTCTGTTCCTCCAGCAAGGTGACCATGTACCGAAAGAACTCGTTGTGGCCCCCTTGGTAGCTGCTGATGGCGATCGCATGGGCGTCTTCTTCGATGCCCGCCTTCACGATGTCGGCGACCGCTCGGTTGTGCCCCAAGTGGATGACCTCAGCGCCCATCTGCTGCAGCAACCGTCGCATGATGTTGATTGCGGCATCGTGCCCATCGAACAACGAAGCAGCGGTCACGACCCGAAGTCGCGTGGCAGTGGATGCGGCGTCGGCGGGCGTGGTGGGTGCGGCTGGCATGCATTCAAACTAACCGGGCGACTCTCACTGCGCCGGGGGTTACGTGGGATCACCGGAGGAAGGCATGGCCGCAGACCCAAATGACTTCAAGGCAGCGCTGGGACGATTCGCGAGCGGTGTGACGGTGGTCACGCTGGGGGGAGCCGACGATCACGGCATGACGGCCAGTGCATTCTGTTCACTGTCGCTGGACCCGCCGCTTGTGTTGGTGTGCGTGAAGAATGGCAACGCCACGCACGGCAAGTTGATGGAGGCGACGGGATTCGGCATCAACATACTCGGGGCCGATCAAAAGGATCTCTCAAACCGCTTTGCTGGCTGGGGATTTCCGGAAGGCAAAGACAAATGGGCCGATCTTGAGGTGTCCCGCGGCACGGTCAGCGGAGCACCCCTGATCGACGGGGCGCTCGCGCATCTCGATTGCTCGCTGTACGGGACCCGAGACGGTGGGGACCACACGATTTTTATTGGTTTGGTTGAACACGCGGTCGGCTTCGGCGAGCGGGACGCGCTCGAACCGCTGTTGTACTTTGCCGGCGGCTATCGTGGAGTCGGCGAACCCCTGTAGCCGTGCTTGACGCTCGTCTTTCGGGCGCAACGGCCGGTTTCGTGTTAAGTGGGCGCCCTCGCCAGGCGGGACATCCCGGTTCTGGCCCAGGAGTAAAGATATGCCCAAGGCCCCTCATGTTGTGGTCACCGGTGGCGGGCGCGGAATCGGCGCAGCCACCGCCCGTTTGTTCAAAGAGAAGGGATACCGAGTCACCATCATGGCGCGGTCTCGGAATCAGATCGAGACCCTCGCTGATGAGATTGGCGCCTACGCTGTGCGAGTCGATGTTGGTGACCCTGCCAGTGTTGAGGCCGCGTTCATGGCGGCGGGTCCCGTAGATGTGCTTGTGAACAACGCGGGCATGGTGCGAAGTTCGCGGGTCATGAAGACCGACGTCCGCGTCTGGGAAGAACACCTCAAGGTCAACCTGACCGGATCCTTCCTGTGCGCGCTGAAGGTGCTGCCGGGCATGGTGTCGCGCGGTCGGGGGCGCATCATCAATGTCGCGAGCATCGCTGGGATCCGCGGGCTCCCTTACTTGGCCGCGTACTGCGCGTCGAAGCACGGCATGATCGGGTTCACCCGGGCGCTTGCCACCGAGGTCGGTGATGCCGGAGTTCGTGTCAATGCCATCTGCCCCGGGTATGTGGACACGGCAATGACCAAGGAAGCGTGTGAGTTCATCGCCGAACGCTCCGATAAAACCGTCGATGAAGCACTGGCGCACCTGGCCTCCGAAAATGCCACTGGCGAGCTGCTCACTCCAGATCAAGTTGCCGAGTCGATTTACTGGCTGGCGACCCAGGACGGGGAAGTCGAAAACGGCGGGTACCACACCTTCGAGGGTTAGTCCCCCATCTCGACCAGCGTCGTGAGCGCGAGGGTTCGAATCGCGTGATGCGGGTCTCGGGTGCTGCGCTCGATGCGGTACAGGGCTTTCGCGGCAGTGGCACGATTGAGGTGACCGCCGCGGATCATCTCGCTGAGCGAGTCGAGCGCCATGGCGCGTTGGAATGCGGTGCCGCGCCCCGCCTGGTCGGAGAACACGGACACGGTCTCAAATGTGCCGTTGAGCCGAAGCCAAGCGTATGCGGGTGACGACTGCTGGAGGTCCGCCGGCAGAGACACAAACAGGCCAAGCATCACCCGCTCAGCATTCAGCCCAAAGCCCGCAAATTCATCGATGGCGTCCAACTCTCCAGCCATCACGGCCGCAGCGTATTGTTGAAGCGCCAGTGTGGTGTGCCCCTCTGCTTCCAGTCGCTCGGCGACCGCCTTCCAATTTCCCGTGTGCACGCCGATGGTGTGGTCCAGTGCCAGACTGGTGTAGGCCATCGCGAGTTGTTCGTATCGCCCAAGTCGTCGGCCGTCGTCGGCCACCAGCTGTTTGTCGTTCAGCCACGCCGCGACTTGCCGGTCAGAGGGGGCGCGGTAGCGGGTGCGTGCCGCCAGCCGCAGCCGGCTGAGCAGGTCATCCGTTGCCGTGCGCACAGCCTCCCGAATTGGCCCCACTTCATGAGCCGCCATGTCGGTGAGAATGGCGAGTTCGCACTCGCCGCCTTCGGCGCCGAGCGTGGCCACGGCCGCGAGCGTTTGCTCGCTGAACGGGATCGCCCCCTGCGGGTACCGCGACAGGAGCGACGCGGCTTCCTCGACCGTCGCTGCGGACGCGGTCCCCAAGAGGGCAGTAATGGCAAAAGTGAACAGCATGGTCTCGTCCGAGACGGCGGCATTTCCAATGTCCCCGGGCGTGTTTCGATCCCCATGTCCAACGGTGGCGATGGGGTTCAAACCCATGGAAACGCCACGCCCCTTACCAAAAGTATTCGGATGAAATCGACAAATGCCAAAGGATTTCTCGGTGAAAACCCACCGGTCGCCCGGGGATCCTGCGTCGCAGCGCTTGCGGTGGGCCGCGGTCAGGATTCTTTATCGCTGGCTGCGCTGACCCGATTTCGACCCTTTGATTTGGACTCATACGCGGCCTGGTCGGCCCGGTTCATCCACGCGTGAATGCTCTCGCCGGGCTTCCGTTGGGCCACTCCCAGTGAGCAGCTGACGCGCAGCCCCGGTGCGGTACGATCCCAGTCATGGCCCGCCACGGACCGGCGGATTCGGTCGGAGATTTCGACCGCTTTGGTCTCGGTATTTCCGGGCAGAAAGAACACGATTTCGTCGCCACCGTACCGCACAGCAGGGTCGTTTTCCCGCACGCCCAGCATCAGCAAGCGCGAGATGCCAATCAGCACTTCGTCCCCGACCTTGTGCGAGAACTGGTCGTTGATTTGCTTGAACTTGTCGAGATCGACGAAGGTGCAACAGATGGGGACTTCGGCACGTTCGCATTTTTCGACCAATCGAACCAAGCCGTCTTCGATGAATGCGCGGTCCAACAGGCCGGTCAGCGAGTCGCGATTTGCGGCCTCCAGGCGCGATACGACGCGCCGCAGGTGCCCGAGTTCTTCGGTCGACAACATGTCGAGTCGGAGCGACACGCCGCCGATCTCGAGGTGGTCGCCCGGGCGAAGGATGGTTCGGGTCACCGGCTGCCCGTTGACGGCAGTGCCGTTGGTGGAGTTGAGGTCAACCAGCAACATGGCTCCACCGTTCTGATGGTGAATTCGGGCGTGTTGCTTGGACACGGTGGCATCAACCAGTTGAAGATCGGCGGCCTCATCCCGACCGATGACGATTGCCGTGTCCTCGGGAATGGTGATGTAGGACAACATGTCCGGACCGGCGACGACCCGGAGAGTGGGGATGACTTTCTGTTGAACCGCTGCAGGTCGGGGCATGGAGATCCGTACAGTGATCTCGTGCATGTCTTCGATCTCGTCTAGATCGCGGCCGGTTTTGTCGTCATCTGACGCCACGGAGTCTTCCTCATTTGGTCGAACAACACTATCATGACGATACTCGGTCTACCTGGATTTTGCGCCTGATAGGATGCCTGCATGAAGAACTTTTTCTTGGCCACCGTTTTGGCGTCTGCCGGTTGCTCGAAGGATGAATCCCTTGGCCGTCAGGGTGCTGGCGGCGACACCGGGGATGTCGCGGGCGGTGCGGATGACCCAGTGGGCGATGGGGGGGGCGGTTCGGGAGCGGACACGGGCACCGGCATCGGTGAACCCGACGGTTTCCCAAGCGACCCGATTGGCAACTCGATCGATGCGGCAGCTTCGGTTCGGGAATGGGTGTCGTGGAGCGAGTCGCTCCCGCTCGCGACAGATGCGATTGACTATGCGGGCGACCTCGACGTGTACGCCATCGCCCTGCCTCGCGGGACAGTTGGCTTCGTCTCCGCGCGTTCGACCGGTGCAGACGACCTTCAGCTGAGGCTGATCGCGCCCTCTGGCACAGCCCTTGGGGGCAGTCAGGTAATGCCCTACTACGCCGCCGGGAGCGATCCCGGCATCTGGGTGCACTCCGTGGGACCGGCGCCGGTGTACGTCGAAGTGTCATCGGAGTCGTCGTTTCAGCAGCGCAGCGAGTACCAGCTCCATGGGATTGTCGTCGAGGGGGACGATGGCGAGCCAAACGACACGATCGCAGAAGCGAGCGACCGTCTTGGAGACGGGACGGCGGGTTTTCGGAGCAGTGTCGTTGGGGAGAGCAGTCACATCGAGTTTCTGGGTTCCATGGAAGCCGCGGGCGACGTTGACTCGTGGGCGTTCAATGCGCCGTCCACCGGCCTCATGGGGTGGTCGTTGTGGCGGGTCGGTTCCTTGCTCATTCAGCCTTCGATCACGCTGATGGATGCATCGGGTGAAGAGGTTGCGTGGTCGACGGAACCATACTTTTACGGGTCCGGTACGTGGTTTGATGATGGGGGCCTCTTGGTTCCAGTCTCTGCTGGCCAGCGTTACACGCTTTCGGTGGTCAATGAGCGCCCCGCGTTTGGCGCCGGGACCCTGTACGTCGGCGTCGCGACCATGGTGGCAAGTCCCGCGTCGGAGTCGGAGCCGAACGACGACGGCACAACGGCTGACTCGTTGTCCTTGACGGACTCAACGGTCCATCCAGGCTACCGCAGCGGCACCATTTATGGCCTTCTCAATGCAGCGGACACGCGGGATGTTTTTCGGCTCTCGACCGGCATGCCGGGCTTTGTGAGCGTGCACGTGCAAGCCGGAACGATTGGGTCGGGACTGGTGCCGACGGTCACGCTGTTGCGCGATGCGGATGGCGCCGATGTCATCGGTACGGCCGTTGCGAATGAGTCGGGGGATGCGGTGTTGTTTGACGTCGAAGTGGCCGAGCCCGAGGTGTACGTCCGAGTCGAAGCCGCGTCGCGCCGATCGGAGAACCACGGCAATCACTACGTGGTGGGCTTCGAGATGTACCCCGTCCCGCTGCATGACTGAGTCACGGCGTGTCGGACACCAGCACGAACTCCACCCGTCGGTTTGCCGCCCTCGACTCCGAGTCGGTTCCCGCTGCTCGGGGTTCAGCCTCGCCGAGCCCTCGGGCGCGCAGTCTGCTGGCATCGACGCCCACTGTGATGAGGTAGTCGACAACGGCCTGAG
>JAYZVA010000125.1:0-8948 GCA_036156175.1 Myxococcota bacterium | reverse complement strand
CCGCGCGCGTCCGACCCATTCACGAATGACGCTCTCGCTCAGCGCCAGGGCACTGGACAACCGGCCGATGACGGCCTGCTGCGCTGCCGACTCGTACAGGCGGACAATGGGTGCCAAATCTTCGACCGTCCGCTGTTTCCCTTGTGGAGATGCTCCGTGTCGGCCCTGTGTACGGGTCAGCAACAACTCCAAGAGTGACTCGGGCCGCGCAAGCGCCTCCGCAAACTCGTCGCGACCATTGACCTGAATGAACTCGTCGGGGTCTTTGGCTCCAACCAGAACCAATCGATACGGCTCGATGCCCGCCTTGACGAAAATCGGCATCGACTTCTCGGCCGCCCTCAGCCCAGCTTCATCGGTATCGAAGAGGGCCACCACCGTCTGTGTCAGGGGCCGGATGAGCCGCGCGTGCTCGGGGGTCAGCGCCGTTCCACAGGTGGCGACGGCCTCTTCAAAACCGGCCTGATGCAGCGAAATCACGTCGAAATAGCCTTCCACGACCAGGATTCGATTCCGATTTTGAATCGCACGTCGGGCCTGGTGTAGGCCGTACAACACTTGCTTTTTTCGATAGGCTTCAGTCTCCGGGGAGTTCACGTACTTGGGGGCACCCTCGCGGATGGCATCCGAGGTCCCGAACAGAGACTCCAACACCCGGCCGCCAAACGCCACCACTTTTCCCCGTTCGTTCAGAATCGGCACCATCACCCGGCCCCGAAACAGATCGTAGCTGCCTCGACCAGGATTCCGTTCGTCCCGCCAACGGATCAGTCCAGCGCTCGCCATCAGGTTCCGATCGAAGCCTTGGCGGGCAAGGTGTTCTTGGACGCCGTCCCATCGCGCAGGAGCAAACCCCAACCGAAACGCCGCGATGGTTTCTTCCGTAAGGCCCCGACCGCGAAGGTACTCCAGGGCCGGTCGACCCTCGGGCCGCGTCATCAACGTGGAGTGGTAGAACCCAGCCGCCGCCTCGCACACATCGAACAAACTTGCCCGTCGGGTGATTCGTCGCCGTTCAACCTCGGTGAGCTGGCGATCCTCGACCTCCACACCGACGCGTTGACCCAGTTCCTTCACGGCCTCAATGAATCCGACACCCCTCGTCTTCATCACAAATGCGATCCCGTCACCGCCTTCACCGCACCCAAAGCAATGAAAAATGTTCTTGCCGGGAACGACGTTGAAGCTCGGCGTCTTCTCCTGATGGAACGGGCACAGCCCAACGTGACTGTTCCCCTTTCGCTTGAGCGTGACGGACTCGCCGACAAGTTCAACGATGTTCACCCGTTCCCGGATCGACTGAATTACTTCGGGGGGAATTGGCACGGGCCCCTCACACCACGGCGCTGGTCTTCACCGCTGCGCCGACGGCGACCGTCGTGTCTTCGGAAACGCGACGGACCGATGCACCGAGTTGCTCCAGCTTGCCCACCAAACGCTCGTAGCCCCGGTCGAGGTGGTAAATGCGCAGCATTTCTGTCACGCCGTCTGCGGCCAAACCCGCCAGAATCAGCGAAGCACTGGCCCGCAGGTCGGTGGCCATGACTGTGGCGCCGGTCAGGGTTGCGTCACCAGTGATGGTCGCCGTGTTTCCCGACAGGTCGATGTTGGCGCCCATACGATGCAACTCCGCCACGTGCATAAAGCGATTCTCGAAGATGTTCTCTTCCACCACGCTTGTGCCGGAAGCCTGAGTCATCAGCGCGACCCACTGCGCTTGCATGTCGGTGGGAAATCCGGGATGGGGCTGCGTCGAAATATCGACGGCCTTCAACGGCCCCGAACGGCACACGCGAATGGAGTCGCCGTCGCACTCGACGGTGCACCCGGTCTCTTCCAGTACGGCGAGAACCGCACCCATGTCAGCCACTGGGGCACCCTTGGCGGTGACATCGCCGCCCGTGATCGCACCGGCCAAGAGGTAGGTCCCCGCTTCGATTCGGTCCCCCATGATCGAATACGGCCGACGAGCGGGTCGCAGCGCCGGTACCCCATCAATCTCCAATGTCGCGGTTCCTTCTCCCTTTATTCGCGCGCCCATTGAGCGGAGAAACCGGGCCAAGTCCACGATCTCGGGTTCGGCCGCAGCATTGCGAATGGTGGTGATGCCGTCCGCCAACACGGCGGCCATCATGATGTTTTCAGTACCCGTGACGGTGGGAACGTCGAGCTCAATGTCCGCTCCCACCAGCTGGTCCACACTGCCGTGGACGTATCCACCCTCCAAACGGAAGGTGCACCCGAGGGCCTCCAGCCCCTTCAGGTGTTGGTCAATGGGGCGAACCCCGATGGCGCATCCGCCGGGCAACGACACGTGTGCTTCACCACACCGAGCCAACAAGGGGCCCAAGACGAGCACGCTCGCGCGCATCTTCCGCACCACATCGTATGGGGCCTCGCAAAATGCGAGCCGAGTGGTGTCAAGGCGAATCCGGTCGGGCCTTCCCCCAATGCCCACCAACGATGGGCATCCGATCCGGCCGAGGAGCGACAACATGAAGCTCACATCGACCAACTCCGGCACGTTGTGAAGTTCGTGCTCACCGGGGGCCAGCAGCGTCGCGACCAAAATCGGAAGCGCGGCGTTCTTTGCACCGCTGATGGAAACCGCACCGTTCAGTTGAACGCCGCCTTCAATGACCAACTTGTCCATGATGTTCCTCGGGGATCGTGAATGAATGAACCACAGCGAGAGACGCCATGAGATCCAACGAGCACGGGGGATAGAGGGGGGACGCGAAGCCGCCGACGGAGCGCCGGACCGACCGCTGGATTTGCTTATGGCAGAGAACCGTCAACGGCAAGAAGCACACGCCAGAGCGACCCGACCCGACCCACCCGCGATACGATGGAGTCGTGACGTCTCTCCCGCTCGGTTCCAACTCCGCAACGCACGCGTACATGCGCGGCTCGCGGTTGTCTGGAGAGAACTGGTCGGCGCAGGATCTCCGAGGCGCGAACCTCGTGATGGCAAACCTCGAAGCTGTGGTGCTCGATGACGCCCGATTGACGGATGCACACTTGCACGGCTGCCGTCTGCGAAAAGCCAGCCTGGCGCGTGGCACGCTCAACAACGTTCAGGCCAGAGACGCCGATTTCGAAAGCGCCAACCTGTGCCAGGCCAGCCTGACCGGCGCCGACCTGCGGGGAGCGGTTCTCTTTGAAGCAAACCTGCAGGGAGCGAACCTTGCGGGTGCAAACTTGCAAGGCGCAGACCTCCGACGGGCCGATCTCACGGGAGCCAAGCTGGATGATGCCAACCTCGACGGTGCCGACTTGGCCGGTGCGCTGTTGGACAGCGCTACGGCCCAAGGCGTCAGCGCGCGCGGCGCACGCGTTCGGTGGACACAAGGCGACTTGGTCGAGGCACTCAAGCTTGCGGGCGCCCAATCCCGACCACCCTTGGCCGTGGGCAGGGTGGCCGCCTTGTTGGGTACGATCCTTGCTGCGCTCGCCTTGGCACCGGGATCGGTCGCAGCCCGCGGGCTCAGCCGCTTACAGCCGGCAATCGGGGTGGTGCGCACGGCGAGCCGCCCACTGCATGCCGGCCTTCACCGGCTGCGCGCCGTGGGCGCCCGGGAACTGGCGCGCTTGCAACAAATACCGGCCAAGCTGAACCAGCGCGCACGTTCGGGCATCCGGTCCGGCGCACAGCAAAGCCAAGAAATCGCTGCACGGGTCCGCGCGGATGTCCAAGAACGGTTTCGCGCCACGGCGCTGGAGCGTCAAGCACGCAGAGCAGCCGAAGCCGAGAAACGCGCCGCATCGCGCGCAGCAGCCGCAGCCAAGGTTCAAGAGCGGCTCCCCGGCGGCCCCGGCGCCGACCTTTCCGGTCGGGACTTCCGGGGCGCCCGATTGGCCTTTGCCGGCTGGACCGGAGCCAACCTCACGGATGCCCGACTCGATGGCGCAAACCTGGACAAGGCGGACTTGCGCGGTGCGACGCTTCGGGGTTGTGGCCTGACGGGCACGCGACTGCGGGACACCGATCTCCGCGAGGTCATGGTCACCGATGCCAACGCGGAAGGAGCGCGACTCCGGGGCGCCATCCTGGCCGGTGCCGCCGCCCAAGGATCGTCGTTTGTTGACGCCGACCTTCGCCACGCCGACCTTCAAGGCGCGGACTTCACCGACGCCAACCTGACGGGTGCAGACCTGCGCGGTGCAAAGTTGCGGGGGGTGGTGTTCCGAAACGCCAACCTCCGCGGCGCCCGTCTCCCAGACGTCGACCTCGTGGATGCGGTATTGGACGGAGCCGTCCTGACCCAGGCAGACGTCGCAGGCGTGCGCTGGTCGGGCAGCAGCGTAGTGGGCACGAACCTGACGGGCGTACTCGGCCTGGCGAGTCGCGAGCGGGACGCGCTGCGTGAGTTGGGTGCCGCCGTCGACGAGTTGCACCTCGACCGCTTGTTGGGTCGAATCGGGGCCCGCCCGGTCCAGGTTGGGACCGCGATCTTGGCCCTGGGAATGGTCTCGTATCTGGCCGCACGCTTTGCGGGAGAGGACGTCATCAATCCTGCACAACTGGAGGTGGCGGCCCAAGATCTCCGAAACACCAACCCCGCCGAGGCGAGCAAGCGGTACGTTGAGCTGGCGGCACTCGCCCGCCGCGCAGAGGACCGAGTCGGCTACTTGGTTGAAGCCGCTTTGATGGCGGAAGCCTCCGGCGCACTGGATGAAGCGGAGTCCCTTTTTGAAGATGCTCTGGAGTCCGCGGAAGACCTGCCCACCGCGGCCAACGAGACACGGCTGCGAATGGCCGTGTTCCTCAACGAACACCAACGCTGGGCAGACTCGCTCGAGGCTGTGGAGCCCTTGGTGACGGAAGTCGACCAGCCGACCGAACAACGCGCAAGAGCCATGGTGCTCTACGATCAAAATCGATTGGCCCTTGGCGTAACCGACGAAAGTGCACGCGATCTGGTCTTCTCATCCATGGGTGACCTCTCCGAGACTCAAGCCGACCTTCACCTCGCCCTCGCCGAGCTCTACACAAACAGCGGTGACACCGTTGCGGCAATCCGCGAAATCGAGAACGCGGAGAAGTTGGATGTGCCCACCGACCTGCGGCTCCGCTTGATGGAAACACGGGCCCGAACCCAGGATCGGTCCGGGGATTACGAAGGCGCGATCGCAACGTGGTCTCGCGTGCTCGAGCAAGCCACAGACGGTTCGATTGCGTCCCAGGCAGCGCCCCTCGCGATTGCCGACCTCCACCTTCGGCAGGGCCGCACCGCCGAAGCAAACCGGTTCTTGTCCACGATTTTGGATGCTGCTGATGACAACCGGATTCGCGGACGGGCGTTGCTGATCCATGCGCGAGTGGCTGAAAAAGAAAACCGAACGCAAGCCGCCATCGACGCCTACCGCGCCGTCATCGCCATCAACGAACTCGACTCCGAGACATTGGATGAAGCACGCATCTCCTTGGCCTCCGTTGTGCTCTCCGATGCAGACTCTCCAGAAGCGCAGACCATGCTCGCCGACCTGGCCCCAGACGCACTCGTCGAGGTCATGGCGCACGCAAAACTGGGAGAAGCGCGGCAACTGCTCGATGCGGGGAATGCCGCCGAGGCTCACCCCATCTATGAAGCCCTTGCGACCGGTCCGAACACCCCCGAGACCATACAGCGGGCGGCAAAGGCCGGACTCGGCGAGAGCCTCGCGCAAATGGGCGAACTCCGAGATGCGCTCGACTTGTGGCGTGAACTGTTGGCTCAACCCAACACCACGCACGACCGACTGCAGCTCGAACTGCTTGTTGCCAACGGGCTGCTTCAGGGTGGAAAGCGGCAAGAAGCCGCCACGGCGTTCCGTTCGCTGGCCGATGCGGAAAACAAAGAAACCCGGGTGCAAGGACTGCTTGGGCTGGCCGAGGTCGCTCGGTCATCGTCCGAGCGCGGCCGCGCCAAGAGTCTCTACCGGCAAGTGGCCGACCAACAGGTGGACCCCGTTTGGAAGGTGCGGGCGCTGCAAGAACTCAGCGACATGGCATCCGAGGACGGCGACAACGATGCCGCAGTCGCGTTGAGTCGGGAGTTGGTTGGAGCCCTGCCGCCCGGACACATTCGCGCACCGGAGGCGCGCCTTGCCCTGATTGCCTCCCTGAGCCAAGTCAACGCGCTGGACGAGGCGCTCAGCCTGTGCCGCAACGCCATCACCGCCGCGCCCAACGCCGCTGCCGCGGCATCGGCGCAAGTGGTCTGCGCGGAGGTTCGAGAGCGTGCCCAGGACTGGGAGGCGGCCTTGGAGACCTACGCACGGGTGGTCGATGGCGCACCCGCGGATGACGTTCGCACCGATGCCGTCCTGGGCATCGCGCGGTGCGCGGTCGAAATGAACGCTCCCGAACTGATGCTGGACCCCATCCAGCAAGCGCTGAACGACATCCAAACCCCGGCGTTGAGGCTGCCCTTGCTGAGCATGCAGCTGCGAGCGCTCGAGTTGTTGGAGCGCCCCGTTGAACTGGCGGCCGCACGAGCGGAACGCGATGGTTTAGCCGAGCAGATACCCGAGGTGGCTTGGATGGCGTTCGTTGAAGCCGCCGGGCAGGCCCGAACGGCGGGCCGGAGCGACGTCGCGATCGCGCAACTTGAGCAGGCACTCGCGTTGCCGATCACAAACCGTCAACGGGCGACCGTGTTGGTGGAACTGGGCGCCGCATTGGTGGACGTGGCGCGCCTTGAGGAGGGACAAACGCAATTTGAGCGGGTTCTCCAAGCGGTCTCGTCGGACTCGCCCGAGGCGTTTTATGCCGGCATGGGTTTGGCCGAAATCGAACGAAGGCGTGGACGCCCTCGGTTCGCCATGGAGCACTTGAACGGACTGACCCCCCCCGATGACGCGGAAAACCGGAGCTGGATGGCGGCAAAAGCAACCGCACTCAGCGAAGCCGAAGACCCAGAGGCCGAAGACGCTTGGCGGGCTTTGGCGGAGCTCGCGGGGGCCCACCCCGACGCACAGTATGCGGCACTGAAGGGGCAGGCAGACGCTCTGTTGGCGGTGGACAAAGCAGCCGAGGCCGCCGAACTGTTTCGCGAAGCCCGTGGCGTGGCCAGGGAACCGTGGCAAAAGGGTTGGGCGGGAATCGGACTCGCGAGCGCTCTCGGCATGACCGAAGACCTCGATGACGCAGCCACCCTGCTCGATGAGCTGGTGCTGCACAGCGACCCCGAAGTCCGACTCGAAGCGTCGATTCGCCGTTCGCAGCTTGCGGCCGAGCAAGGCGACTGGACCACAGCGGTTCGAAGCTTGGACCCGCAAGACGCCATCGAACTCGGCCCTGCCTGGGATGCTTCGGCCACCAATGTGCGCGCTCAAGCGCTCTTGGGTGCAGGCGATGCCGACGGAGCGGAAGCGGCGTGGAAGGCCCTTGCGCGGCGATGGCCAAATCAGGAGGAGGCCACCCTGCCGGCGTGGCTCGGTCTGGCGCAGTTGTCGATCGATGCGGGAGCAACTCGAGACGCGCATCACTGGGCCCGCAAGGCGTACAAAGAAGCCCGCGATCCCGGCTACAAAGCGCAGGCAGAAGCCATGGTCACCGCCCTCGCTGAACCGTGACGTCGGACGGCGCATGCACGGAGGCCGGTGGGCGCGGGTGTGCGCGGGCTCCTCGGTCTCAGAAATCATGAAATTCTGCTCAAAAGCAAGTATCATCCGGGTGCACGGCGTTCGCTTGGCCACGACAGGGCATCACAGATACGATAGGCCGCCCGCACGACTTCATTGAGGAAACCATGAACCATCCCATTTCTCCGATTTTGCTTGTTTCCCTTTTTGGACTTGGCTGCGAGGCCGAGGGCGTGAGGGACCCAGCCGAGAAGACCGAAGACACCGCCGGTGAAATCGACGACACAATCGAAGTGGTGGTCTGGGACGACCGGCGCCACAGCACATCCGTGACCTTTCAAGACGCGCACGCAGTTGGGGGCGACCTGGTGGTGGTGACCACGGAAGGTCAAACATGGCGCTACACCGCCGACGCGTGGACCAACCTCCCATTGGACATCGACGAAGAAGACTTGAATGGCATCTGGGGCGAAGGCGGCGTGGACAACCTGAAAATGGTTGGTGTGGGCGCCGCCGGGATCATCATCGAGTGGAACGGGTCCACCTGGGAAGCCGAGACGGAGAGCACGGCCCTGTTTCAAGCCGTCGATGGTGGCAACGCCAACGACCTGATCGCGGTTGGCGGCGCGGGTCCTTGGCGCAATGTGTCCGGTGAGTGGGTCGGAGACCCGGAGTTGGGGCACGAAAAGTTTTCCGATGTCTGGTACGACGGCACCACCGGCCTGGCCGTTGGCGATGACGGCAAGATTGCGTGGCTCATCGATGGAGAGTGGACCCTGGACGAGATCGACGTGGATGCCGACTTGTACGGTGTGAGCGGCGTTGACTACAACGAGATCTGGGTCGCTGGCGCTCACGGCACCTTGCTCCGCTGGAACGGCACGGCTTGGCAGTCCATCGACCTGGACACAAACGCCAACATGTGGTCCGTTTGGGCACCGTCCGCAGCATCCAACCTGGCGTTTGTTGTCGGTGCAAACGGCGAGGCCTACAAAGTCCAGGGAGGCGTTGTCGAAGAGCTCTACACCGGCGTCGACAACATCCTGTACAGCGTAACCGGCACAAACGAAACCAATGTTTGGGCCACTGGTGGCCGGGGCGTCGCACTCCACTACAACGGCGAATGACGACTCAGCGAGGCGTCACAAACACGCCAACAGAGAGGCGACAATAAACGTCAGTCTTCGGCGACGGTAGGAAACAACCGCTGCGCGCGAATGCGTTCCTTCTCCGCTTCGTTGGCGCGCCCGAGACCCTCCAGGACACGGATTCGCTCGATGATGAGCGCCGCATGTTGTTGCCGGCCCATCACCGGTCGGTCAAGGACGGACCACGCCGTGCTGAACTCGCCGCGCGAGCGAAGCCACTCGGCATGCCAG
>JAYZVA010000124.1:0-5999 GCA_036156175.1 Myxococcota bacterium | reverse complement strand
GCACCGGCCCATGGGTTGACGCTCGTCCACGTCACGTTGGCAGACGGACCCCGGAGTTAAACCGCGCCGTGCGCCTGCGACTAAGGCGCGTCGTCGCCGTCGACCACGTCGTCGTCGTCGTCCGGCATGTCATCCAAGTCTGGAAGCTCGACCGTCTCCGTGTCATCGACGCTGAAGGCGGCTTTGGACGGCGCCGCATCACTGGCCGTCAGGCGTGAGCCTTTGTACCGCTCCATCACGGCCACCCGCGGGTCGGGTGTGGGATCTTCCAGTTGGTTGGCCCCGCAACTCGGGCACACGGGCTCTGGGCGGTTCAAGTCATAAAACTTTACGCCGCATTCGTAACATTGGAATCGGGTACCAAGATTTGATCTGTCTTGCATGGGGCCGCTCGCGGTTATGTGCTCGGTCGACCGAGACGCAGTTTTGATACCATACGCTCCCGAAAGGTCAAGGGGTGATCGGCTGGGTGCCGTTGGTTGACCGGCCAAACTCTGGAGTGATGTGAGTGATTCGAGCGAGAGGGAGCGCACCACCTTGAGCGGTCGTCGAATGCGGCCATCGCCGATGGGCCACGCGTGGATCTGGATCGTGCTGACGGTGGGCGTTGTGATTTTGATGACCATCACATTGTGGGTCGTGCATCACGCCACAATATCGAAGGATCCGCTCGTGGATGTTTCGGGTGACTGGCGCGTCCGATGGGCACAAGTACCCGGTCCTGCCGAGGAGTATGCCCGTCTGGCGAACGTTGAACTGGGCAAGGACCGGCGCGCTGAGGCGGCCATGTGGATGTCAAAGGCATTGGCACTTGACCCCCAACAGCTCGAGGTGTGGCGGGCGATGGTCTGCCTTTCTGTCGTGCACCAAGGGCCATACACGCTCGATGACAGATCCATTGACCGACTACTTGGCGGTCCATTGAGTGAAGTGGTATCCATCGACGAGTGGGGCAGTGTTCGCGCTCGGGCGCTCGATGAGTCCGACCTCGGATTTGCCTGGTTGCTGCGCTGCACCGGTTCGTCGCTGTCCGACCGTCGCACAGAAACAACATCTGAAACGCTTGACACCGTGGGGGCACCGCAATAATCGGCGGTGCTGTTGAACGCCTTTCCAGGCGCTCAGACTGTTTCGCACATGGGTCGTTGGCAACGAAGACCCGCTGGTACGAGTGATTAAATGAGCACAACGATTATCAACACCGAGAGCAGCGATCACAACTGGTACGTGATCGACGCCGAGGACCAAGTCCTTGGTCGATTGGCCACCCGCGTCGCCACTGTGCTGCGTGGCAAGCACAAGCCGACGTTTGCACCGCATGTCGACACCGGCGACTACGTGGTCGTGATCAACGCCTCGAAGGTCAAGCTGACCGGAAACAAAGAAGCCGCGAAGGAGTACTACCGCTACAGCGGGTACGCCGGTGGTCTGAAGGTGCGGACGGCGGCTCAGTTGCGAGAAGACGACCCAGAACGGATCATCACCCAAGCGGTGAAGGGCATGCTTCCCAAGAACCGCCTGGCCCGGCAGGTCATCGCGAAGCTGAAAGTCTACGGAGGCGCTGAGCACCCTCACAGCGGCCAACAACCAGAGCCATTCCCCGCTCACGTCTAAGGAAGGATGAATCCAATGAGCATCACGCAATATTACGGGACTGGACGACGCAAGACGTCGGTGGCCCGCGTCTACCTTCGCCCTGGTAAAGGCGAAATCGTGGTCAACCGCACCCCCATTGAAGACTACTTCAACCGGGAAAGCGTCAAGCAAGTGCTGAAGCAACCCTTGGCCCTCACGGGAACGCTGGACGACTTCGACATCTTGATCAACGTTCAGGGTGGCGGCAAGAACGGCCAGGCCGGTGCAGTTCGCCTCGGAATCGCTCGCGCGTTGTGCGAGGCCAACCCCGAAAATCGTGCTGTCTTGAAGTCAAACGGTCTCCTGACCCGCGACGCTCGGAAGGTGGAGCGCAAGAAGTACGGACAGCCCGGTGCCCGGAAGAAGTTCCAGTTCTCGAAACGGTAGTTCGGAACCGCGGTCAGGCACAACAGAAGCAGCCACCCTCACTGGGTGGCTTCTTCGTTTTTATGTGTGCAGATCAACGGTGATCCCGATACGGCTTATTCCCATGGGAGCCGTCGTGACATTTCCGGCACACATGGGACCGAATGGGAGTTCGCGCAGGACGTTGGCTGTCCCTGCGCTGGATACCAGCGTGCGGAACCAAGACCGTGAAATGGTCTGCGATGACGAGGCAGCCGGTGTTGCTGGTCATCGCGCGGCTTCAAGCCGGTTGTTGACTCACTGTTCTATCCCCCCAGCGAACCCGAGGTTTTGATGCGAAAGAAGTTCATCTTTGTGACTGGGGGTGTGTTGTCGTCCCTTGGAAAGGGTCTGTCGGGCGCAGCAATGGGTGCGCTCTTGGAGGCGCGGGGGCTGCGGGTCACCAACCTCAAGATGGACCCCTACATCAATGTCGACCCGGGCACCATGAGCCCGTACCAACACGGCGAAGTCTTCGTCACGGATGACGGTGCCGAGACCGACCTTGACCTTGGACATTACGAACGGTTTACCTCGTCCGTGATGCTTCAACGCAACAACTTCACCACGGGTCGGGTGTATCAGAATGTGATCGAGCGAGAGCGGAAGGGCGAGTACCTTGGCCACACCGTGCAGGTGATTCCACACATCACTGACGAGATCAAGCGCCTGGTTTGGGATGGGGTCAAAGACGCCGACATCGCCATCGTGGAGGTGGGCGGTACGGTGGGCGACATTGAGTCTTTGCCGTACCTGGAAGCCATTCGACAGTTCCGGAACGATGCCGGGCCTGAAAACGTGCTGTATTTGCACCTCACGTTGGTTCCCTACATCAAGACCAGTGGTGAGTTGAAGACCAAGCCGACGCAGCACTCGGTCAAGATGTTGCGCGAAATCGGGATTCAGCCAGACATTCTTTTGTGTCGCTCTGACCGGGACATTCCCAAGCCGACCCGCGAAAAGATTGCCCTGTTCTGCAACGTTGAAGGCGACTGCGTGATTGCTTGCCCAGACGTCAGCAACATTTACGAGTTGCCGAAGACCCTCCACGACGAGGATCTGGACGATCGCATCCTCGAGAAACTTGGAATATGGGCGGCAGCTGCGCGGCTGGATCCCTGGGTCGACTTGGTGTCGGCCATGAGCAACGCCAAGAAATCCGTAACCGTTGCGATTGTGGGCAAGTACGTCCATCTCGCCGACACCTACAAGTCTCTGAACGAGGCCCTCACGCATGGTGGCATCGCAAACGGAACCAAAGTGACCTTGAAATTCATTGACTCGGAGACCATCGACCCAGACAACGTGAAGGATGGACTCGGCGAGCCGGACGCGGTCTTGGTGCCGGGTGGGTTTGGCGAGCGGGGCGTTGAAGGCAAGATTGGGGCCATCCAATGGGCTCGAGAGAACGATGTTCCCTTCTTTGGAATTTGCCTTGGAATGCAGATGGCCGTGGTTGAGTTCGCACGGAATGTTCTCGGACACAGCGATGCCCACAGTCGAGAGTTCAACGCTCAAGCCGAGCACGTGCTCATCGAACTGATGGACGAGCAGCAAAACGTGGTCGACAAGGGCGGGACGATGCGGCTCGGTGCGTGGCCCTGTGTGCTTCGGGAGGGCTCGCAAGTCCGGAAGTTGTATGGGGAACCTGAGATTGCGGAACGGCACCGACACCGGTACGAAGTGAACCCCGCGTATTTTGACAGCCTCGAGCAGGCCGGCCTCAAAATCACCGGTCGCAGTCCGGATGGAAAACTGGCCGAGATGATTGAGCTGAAATCGCACCCCTATTTCATCGCTTGCCAGTTTCACCCAGAGTTCAAGAGCAAGCCATTGCTGCCGCACCCGTTGTTTTCGTCGTTCATCAAAGCGGCTGTTGACAGGGCGTCGCAGAGCGCCAAAAAGCCAAAAGCCGATGCGGCGGGTGTGGTCGCGCCGGAGGTGGCGGAAGCCTGAGCTCTGCTTCCGTGCCCATCAAATCAGCGGTTGGTTGATTTCGGCTTCTTCGGGTGATCGGCGGGCGCGCAGTGCGTCGAAACCCACCGAAAAAGAGCCAATCGCATTGGGCGTCTTGGGCCTACCGGCGGCAACAATCTCGTAAGCCGTCCCCCCAAAGTGAAATGCATATCGTATGATTGGGGAACGGGGCACAGAGCTCGGGTTACTTTTGGGGACGAATGGCGCTGGAAATTCGTCAATCGCAGAAACTTGCACAGAAGCTGGTGCTGACCCAGCAACTGCAGCAGGCGATTGAACTGCTCGCCCTCAACTCCCAAGAGTTGATCGAGGCGGTGAACAAAGAGTTGCTGGAAAATCCCGCTTTGGAAGAGGTGCCGGGAAGCCGCAACGAGGAGTTTTCCGAAGCCGAGAATGCTTTGCAGCAGGAAGCTGCGCGGTCAGACGCGGAAACCAAAGAACAAAACAACGGTCAGCAAGAAGAGGGGGGAGTCGACTGGAACAAGGTGCTTGAAGAGCATCGGAAATCCGACGGCAGCCGTGCGACATCCAGCGGTTCGCGCCTTGACGAGATGCCCCCCATCGAAGCGACGTTGGCGAGCGGGCACGATTTGTCCGACCATTTGATGTGGCAGTTGAACCTTCAGTCGTGCACGGATGCCGAGTTTTTGGCCGCGGAGGCGATCAGCCACAATCTCGACCACCGGGGGTACCTGGACGGGTCCATCGATGACATTTGTCTTGAGACGGGAACCCACAGGGACGCCGTTGAGGGCGCGTTGATGATCATCCGCGGCTTCGACCCCATCGGGGTGGCAGCGACTGACCTGGTGGAGTGTCTGGTGATTCAGGCGCGCCATCACTGGCCCGAAGACCACTATTTTGTCGAACTGATCACCAACCATCTCAGCGATCTCGAGCGTCGGGATTACCCAGCAATCGCAAAAGCGTTGGGGGTTCATGAAGAAGATGTGGTTGAGTATCACCGCATGGTGAAGACGCTGGAGCCTTGGCCCGGTCGCCCATTCAATGACGCTCCGGACCGCTACATCATCCCCGACATCTCGGTCGAAAAGTCCGGTGATGAGTGGCGCATTCTTCAAAACGACGATGGGATGCCGCGACTTCGTGTCAGCGCCTACTACCAAAAAGTGCTCTCAGACCTCAGTTCAAGCACCAACGACAAGGCGTACATCAAGGAACGGCTGGAATCGGCGGATTTTTTGATCAAGAGCATCTACAAACGCCAGAGGACCATTCACAAGGTGATGGAGTGCATCTTGGACAGGCAACGCGCCTTCTTTGAAGGCGGTGCAGAGTGCTTGAAGCCCTTGGTATTGCGGGACATTGCGGAAGAAATTGGGGTCCACGAGTCGACCGTTTCCCGAGTCACGACCAACAAATACGTGCAGTGCTCGCACGGCATTTTTGAGCTGAAGTACTTCTTCAATGCGGCGATTTCACGGCTGCATGGCGAAGACCTTGCGGCGGAGGCGGTCCGTCAGAAGATCCGCAAGTTGATTTCCGAGGAAGACGCCAAGAAACCGCTCTCCGACCAAAAGATTGTGCAGCTTTTGGTCGCCGACAACATCAAGATCGCGCGGCGAACCGTTGCCAAGTACCGTGAGGGCATGGGCATTTTGCCATCGTCCAGACGAAAACGAGTTTTTTAAGTTCAACCCAGGCCTTTCGGCCGCAACCCACCACTGGAGAGCCACTATGAATATGGACGTCACCTACCGAAACGTACGACCATCGACCCGTCTGAAGGGACGCGCGGAGAAGAAGTTCCAAAAAGTGGCGAAGCACCTTCGCGAACCGATTGATGCCCACCTGGTTCTTCGGGAAGAGAAGCACATGAAGATTGCGGAGTTCACCGTCACGGGGAGCGGCGAGGTGTTCAAGTGCGAAGAACAAACCAGCGACATGTTTGCGTCCATTGATGGCGCGATGCACAAGCTGGAGCGTGCGGTGCGCCGGCACAAAGAGCGGTCCAATGACCG
>JAYZVA010000123.1:0-33522 GCA_036156175.1 Myxococcota bacterium | reverse complement strand
GGCTTCAAGACCCCATGAGATCCCATCACTTGGTAGGTCACCGTGCCCGTCAGGCTGGAATCGGCCTCCAGTGCCTTTTTGTAGCAGCCTTGAATCGGTCGTCGGAATTTAAGGTCCAGCACTTCTGCCAGCTTGGCTGGCGCGGGTGCGTCGGGGTGGGCGCTCGTCGCAACGGTGGCGCTGGGGCTGCTGCATGCCAGCAGTAAAAGTAAAGGCGCGAGTACCATGTTCAAATCCGGGGTGTGGGAGGCCGAAACCGCAGTGGTCAAGCTACCACAAACTCACTTGGAACAAGTCTCTCCGCCTGCCCGTTCACCCCTACGGTATGGGGCGAGCGGCGAGTCAGGATGAGATGAGGTGGACGCCGCATTCAGCCGATCTTGATCTGCGTTGGTGTCAAAATTGGTGTCAGGCCGGCCCCCGAGTGATTTTCGAGAACCGGCCTGAACCGATTTGTATAGGTTGAACGCCTATTTTTGATGGTGGGCCAACCAGGAATCGAACCTGGAACCTGCGGATTAAGAGTCCGATGCTCTGCCAATTGAGCTATTGGCCCGGTCGATCATCAATGTGAAAGAAAAATGGGGTGGGAGAAGGGAATCGAACCCTCGACTTCTGGTACCACAAACCAGCGCTCTAACCGACTGAGCTACACCCACCATAAGGCGGCCATGAGCATATGATTGTTCCAACCGGTTGGCAAGCCAGCACGCGTCGGATTGTTCACTCCACGTCGAAGAAACCGGCCGACCGCCATCGTTCAAGGCCCGGAATGGTCACGTCCGGCGGCACCCACGGAAGGCGCACCTCGCTCGCCACAAGGGCGGCAACGAAGCCGTCGGTGTCGGGCGCCGCCCCACCGGGGAGCAGGCACTGAATGAGCCAGGCCGTGATGGGGTCATCGGTCTCCAAAGGCACCATCTCGCGCTCGGGTCCGAGCGGGGGCGGGGCGCCGTCCATCGAGGCCGGCAACCCTTCGAGTGCCGCAGGCGACGGCCCAACCCGGGTCCAGTTCTCGGGGACCACCGGCTCGATCACCCCCAAATCTGTGAGCAAGCGCAAGGGCTCCGTCCACTCGCCCACCGGCGCCCACGGGCCCGGATCCGCCCCGTGGCTGCCCACAACCGCCCCGGGTGCTGCCACCGTCCAGGGCCAGCCCAGCACGCCATCGACCCGCTGGCCCGAGACCGGATCGAGTGCCATCGGACCCGATTGGATCGGACCACCGGCAAACCACTGCAGCCGGGAGGCCATCCCCATGGACCCCGCTGCTCGCTGAGCCGGCAGGCCCATGGGACTGTGCACCAAGGTGGTCGACCCGCCGGTTCCGTCCAGCAACCAGGCCGGCGTTCCCACCGCATTGGTGACGATGCCTTCGGTGTCCATGCCGTTGCGCCGAGCCGCCATGCCCCCGTCCATGACCACCCAGGGGACCATCCCCTGATTCCCGTTCGCCAAGATGCCGGCCACGCCGTCCGAAGCCCGCGCGTCGGGATGCCACACCAGCTGACTGACGGTGGCGTCCGGCGCGGTGATGGCCGCGGGTCGGCCCCGGGCATCGTAGCGCATGCTCCACCCGCTCGAGTCCGCGGGCCGAAACCCTTCCAGGCGCCCCAGCGCGTCGAAGCGCACGGGCGCCACTCCCGCATCACCGCTCAGACCACTGATGTGCCCCGACAGGTCTCGCAGGACGGACAACATGCTCGCCGACACGTCCCACGCTGGCGGTCCCGGCGGCAGCTGCGCCTCCATCAATCGCCCGCTGTCATCGCTCAGGAGCAGCCGTCCACCGGGGTCCAGCACCCGGTCTTCGTCCCACACCCACATTGCCCCGGGCAGTGCGGTGCGCGTCAGCAGACGCCCAAGGGGGTCATACTCCGACACCCACACGTCGCCGCCGGCCACCGTCTCGCTGACCGGGCGGCCATCGGAATCGAAGGTGGTCTGCTGCCGACCGGTCACGGTGCCCGACGGGCCCACCATGACGTCGTCCACCACCAGCCCCTCCATGCTGCGTCGCAGGATCGTGCCATCGGGAAATCGGGTCCACTTGGGACGACCCAACAAGTCGCGCTCCACGCTCAGGTTGACGCCTTCCGGCCCGCGAACCGTCAACGCGCGACCCGTGGCGTCCCGCTGGGTTCGCCACTCGCCCAATGCCCCCGCCACCACGCGCACCGGCAGGCCGCGCGGGTCGCGAAGCACCCGCCGCTCAAAGGGACCCGATTCCTTCACGATGCGGCCGCTGGCATCCCGCTGCACCTCCACCGTGCCGTCGGTCCCCGACCAGCGCACCGGCCACCCGTTGGCGTCGCGTTCGATGTCGACCGTCCAGTCACCGGCCTGGATCTTGCGAATCCAGCCCGCCGGATCGCGCGCCAGCTCCCAGCGCCCCATCCGGCCCTCAACCGCCAAGACCCGCCCGTTGATGTCCCGAGTCCAGCGCTGCGATCCGACCGACCGGACCCGACCATCGGGCGCACGAATCACGTCGGTCTGCTGCGCACCGAGGCCCACGGAGATGACCTCCCCCACCGGGTTTCGGTCCAGCGTTAGGCGGGTATTGTCGGGCCGCACGATCTGCGTCACCCACCCCGTCGCGTCGCGTTCAAACTCGGTGCGCCGGCCCTCGGGGCTGACCACCGCCTGGATGCGCCCCGACGCGGTGTATTCGAGCTTGGTCTCGCCGCGTTCCGAGTCAACGATGCGCTCGATCCATCCCGCACCGTTGCGATCAATGCGCACAATCCGGCCCATGGGGTCTTCGATGCGATCGGGCAGCCCCAACGCATCCACCGAAAAATTCCAGCGGGTGCCGGTGCGCTCCAAGACCGCCGACGGCCAGCCGTTGGGAAACCGCTCGATGAAGAGTTGGTTTCCGGCGGCATCCACAATCGTCCGGACGTCCTGTTGGTCGTCGCGAATGAACTGCGTCGCTGCACCGGTCGCACTCACCAAGCCAACGATGGCGCCCGACGCCCCCCGCTGCACCCGCTTGACGCGGCCACTCGGCGACACGCTGACGATGCGGCCGCTGCCGTCGCGTTCAAAGCGGGTCACGCGGCCCGCCGGGTCCACCATGCGCTGCACCACGCCCGCCTCGTCCCGCTCCCATCGCCAGCGCTGGCCGCCCGGCATCACCACGGCGTGGACGTTGCTCGCCTCGTCCACCTCCATGCGGTACACGCGGCCACCCGGGGCGGTGACGTCCATGCGGTCGCCGTAGCGGCCCACCCGGGTCTCAAGCCCGCGCGGATCCGTCCAGCCCGTCAACGCCCACCCGTCGTCCCGTTTTCGGTACCGAGTGATGACCTGCCGCCCGAGCGCATCGGACACCGTCACCGTCCGAACCGGGCCGGTATCGGTCTGCGTGCGTTGCACGGTCCGACCCAGTGCATCGGTCCAGCGCAGCCCGTTGGTCCAGCCCAACTGCATTCTGCGGGTCCCCGGGCCAATCATCTCGGCCACGCGCCCATCCGACTCGTACCGCACGGTCAGCTGCTCGCCATTCCCCCAGCGAAACCCAACCAGCCGACCCTCCTCGTCGTAATCGTACTGGGTGCCCGAACCCAAAAGCGTCTCCGACGCCATCAGTTGACCGCCGTTCACGCGGTGGCCCGCGGCGGGCGTCTCGGGGTCGAGTGCCGCTCCATCAAGGGTCCAGACGCTTCCGTCCCACCGCAACAGCCGTCCGTCCCGCCCGGTGGATTCAACAATCAACGCACCGGACTGCGGATCCACAACCGCCACGACCGGCAGTCCCGCGTCGGGCGGAACCGTGCCCACCCACATGGGGCCGTCCGCACCAAGCAACGCCGGCGGCAGCGCCAGTGCTGCCCCGATGAACCACGCGATCATGCGGTGCCTACGGTTTTCCGAACAGCGTGAACACGCCCCAGATGGCGGGATCGTCCATGTTCACGCTGGTCATCCCATCGTTGATCATCCGGTTGCGGCCCTCGCTCAATGCGCGAATGGGCGGCCGCTCTTGGTTCATGGAGTCGTAGATGTTGCCCAGGTACCGCACGCGGAACCTGTCCGGCAGCGCCCAGTTGGTCACCAGCACCCACTCGGCCCCGGCATCCAGGAAGGCGCGGGCGCGCTGTTGCTGCTGGTTCGCGGTTCCCCGCGCGGTGATGACCACCATGTCTGCATGCAGCTCGGTGTTCCGGATTTCATCCAACGACAATGGTCCGTCCGCCAGCTGGAAGCCCGCGTTCATCGCCGGCGTGAGTTCCGCCAAGTGAATGTACCGAGCCCCCGCGGCTTTTTCGCGCCACACCGACACCAAGGCATCCGGCCCAGTGAGCACCTCATCGATGCCCGACTGGAAGTACCGACCCGAAACCTTGAGTTCGTTTGGGGTCTCAAAATCGGTGAGTTCGTTCTCATTGGGTGCCTTTTCTTCCCCGCCAAAGGCCAAAAAGTCGAGCTTGAACGTGTCCGGCGTCACTTCGCGGAGCGGCCGAACAAGGGAGCCAACGGTCGGAACCGACGCCATCTGCCGGATGTCTGCCAACCACCGCAGCCCCTCGGCTTGTTCGGGGAGGGTCGTGAACGGGTACGACGTCAACTCCGGCGGCCCCACAACGGCGTACTTGCCGACGCCGGTGAGTTCGCCAACAAACGGGTCGATGAGCTTGGTGCGCAGAAAGTGCCCAGAGCTGTGATCCGTCTTGACCTTGGCATCGGGCGCCGAGTTGCTCATTGCGCGCTGATAGTCGGCCGCCAACTTGAAGATTTCGCGACTGGACCCAAGATCTTTGATGCCGTTGCCTTCGCGAGACAGCGCGACGGCCTGCACGTTTCCGTGAGCGACCCGATACGAGATCACCGCTCCGCGGCGCAAGTCGCTCAGCAACTCGTTTGCCGTGGCCCCCTTGATGGGCAGCAACGACGCAAACGCCTCTGAGCCCTCGGCGGCCTTCGCCTCTGCCGCTGCGACCGCTTCGACCGCGGCCGTCGGGAACTCGCCTGAGCCAAGCTGCCACGCTTGCACCGCCGCACGGGCGGTCGCAATGGCGCCCAGCAGCGCTTCTTTGTCCTCGGCGGGTACTCCGTACAGTTGGTCGCGACCCAAGCCAATGTCCAACGAAGCGACCCGTTGGCGATGGCCGATGTCGTGGGCCGACAACGCCAGTCCGGTGGCCGTTTCACCGCCGATCGCGCTCAGCAATCGCACATCGGTCTCCAAGTCCACGCCCTCGGAACCATCAACCACCGTGCCGAGGGCCAACCGCCCCTTTCGATGCAGCGGCAGGTTCGACAACGCTGCCGGGAAGTGCCCGTCGTGGCCTTCCAAGCGTCCTGACGCGGCGGCCGCCCGGCCCCGGGCCCATTGCAGCAGCCCCAACCACGTGTCCCCTTCGATTTTTTGCGGCATCGACGTGGTGGTCAAGGCTTGCCAGACGCCGCTGGCGGGCCCCGCATCACCGTCGATGGTGCTGCCCATCGCGCCGAGCACGGACCGCACGGCGAGCTCGCCCTTCAAGGACGGCGAGCTCGAGATGCGCGCGGTGGCCTGGCGCAGCTTTGCTGCACCGCGGCGGTCGAAGGTGCGAAGCCAACTCTCCTTCTCCAGTCGCGTGGTCACCCGGAGCGCATCAATTCCGCTCGCGTCCGCGCCCTGGATGGCTTTGTCGTACCACGCGCCTGCGTTGGCCGCGTCGATCGTTGCGGCAACACCGAACACCTGTGCCGCGTGTTGCCCGGAGAGACCGCTGGGCGGAAACTGCAAGCGCGCGGTCTCCACGTCGCCGCGGTGCACAGCAACCAACGCCTTCAGCGCATCTTTCTGCGGGCCGGTGCAGGTCGCAGCCGATGACTCCAAGGCTTCTGCCCGGCCGAGCTGCCACGCGGCAACACCGGCTGTCCAAGCCGCGGATGAGTGCGCCGACTTCCCAGCCTCCGCGTCCGAAGCCATGGCGGCCTCGGCGTGCACGATGGCGTTTGCCGGGTCACCAACCAACAACGATGCGTCGGCGGCATACGCGTGCGCCATCGACCCATCAATCTCCGCAGCGGCGGCGGTCTCGAGGTGCGCCTGAGCAAGGGTCAGCGCGCCGGCGAAGTCGTTCAGTTGTTTGCTGGCGTTGACCGCATGGGTCAGCGCAGCCGTTGCTTGCTGCAGCGTGCCCTCGGCTTGCGCAAGGGTGTTCGCTTCCATGGCCATCGCTGCGATGGCTTCCTTCGACTGGCCCTTCACGGTGCCCGACTGAACCGCGTCAAGCGTGCCCAACAAGCCCCGAAGCTTGAGTTGCGGGTCGGTCGACTGCGCAAACCGCTCGTTTGCCAAGCCGACGGCAGCCGCATCGCCCCACGCGATGGCTTTGTCGGCACGCAACACGTCGGCCACCGAACCGTTGATCAAGCCGGCTTGGCTGGCGTGGACGCGGGCGCTCCGCGCATCGGCGCTGTTCAGCCACTGGGCGAGCGAGGAAACCGGACGCGGCAGCTGCGCATCCTCGGGGACCACCGCTCCCGCGGCCACGGCGTGCGCCACCACGGCGGCCTCATCGCCCAATGCCTCGCCGAGCGTCGGAAACAGCGCATCGAATGCGGCCTGCGGGTTGCCCGCCTTGATGGCCAATCGGGCTGAAAATACCGGAGTGGCGGACGCCGGTGCGGGCCCACCCGCCAGCGCAGCCACCCGCTGAAGCCGGGCGCTGAGCGCCGTGTCCGTCAACGCTGAAGCAGCCTTCGATGCCGCTTCAAACTTGCCCGCCAAGATGAGGTCGTGGGCCGCTTGGGCCGGGGTTCGCTCCGGTTTGGCCGGCTCCTCGGGGGCAGCCTCTTCCTCGGCCTCCCCCGTATCTGCTTTTTCCACCACAACGGGCGGCGGTGGAGGCGGTGGCGCCTCCTCTTCGCAACCCACAATCAAGCCCACGGCAAACAGCAATCGACGCATGCGCATCCTCCACGTTCGAAGGTTTACCACATGTTCGAGGACGGATGATCACCGCGCGCGAGCGCCCACACGCACGATGTGGCTGTTGGACCGCCCGAGAATGCGCCGCTCGCTACTCGCAGATTCGGCTTCCATCCCTGAAACACGTGTAGGTTTTGGGGCCCTTCAGAATGGCCGACACCGACAACTTCGTTTCCCCGATGAAACCTTCCACTCGGCATGGCCCGCGGACGGCGCGATCGATCCGTACTTCCTCGGCGCCCTCCACCGGGTCGAGCGTGTGGCAACGCACACGCATTCGGTCCACTGCGCCCGGCTCCGCCACAAACGTGACTGCGAATGCGTCGGCTGCGTCACCCGCACTCTCCGCATCATCGGTCGGCGGCGATTCGGTTGGCTCGCCATCCCGGGTCGCTTCGACTTCGGACGGCGCGGCGTCTTCCCCTTCACCAGCGGTTCCATCCGCGGCTGGAGACGGCGCCTCCTCAGCTGGCGCTTCCGGGGTTGATGACGGCGCTTGCGCCTTGGACGGCGGTGCTGCGTCAACCGGGTCTGGAACGGTGGTGGGCTGCGGGTCACCGATCGGTTCCGCCGCCGCGGTCGCAGCGGTGGGCGCACTCGGCACCGGCTCGCCGCGCAGGATCGCCGCCTGTGGGTCCGGTGCTGCAATGACTGGAGCAGCAGCGCCGACGGCTTGGGCCCCGTCGCCCGCCGTCTGCGTGCCGGTCATGTGGTTGACCGCGAAGGCGCCCACAGCCGCAGCGAGCACCATCCCGATCAGCGCACCGGCCACCAAGGGCCATCCGCCCATCCGCGCCTCTTCGTCGTCTTCCCACGTGTCGCCGCCCCCGTCGATGGCGATGGGTGGCGGGGCAACCGAGTCCTGGACAATGGGGGCCGCCCGCATGCTGTGCACATCGGTTTCCGAGGTTGGGATCGAGTCGTACGAGCCGGTGATGGCCGCCGGCGTTTGCTCCCGCCGCGCCCCCTCGTCCGCCAAGAATGCCTGCGCGGCGAGGGACGGTTTCGCCATGATGGTCGGGATCTCTCTCGGGGGCCGGCGCTCGCTCGACTCGGACCGAATGAACATCACATCCTCTGGCTGGTCGGCGGGCGCAATGTGGCGCTTCATCCGTGCGGTATCCGGATCGGGGTAGCCGTCGTCGGCGCGTTGGAGGAGGTCCGGCACCGCCGTCGGGCACCACGTTCGGAGCCCAGCGCTTCGAAGCATCTCGGCCGAAGCAGTCAGTGCATCCTGAATCACCGTGAGTTCGGGGCGCTCATCCGGGTCGAAAGCCAAGCACGAGCGAATCAGCTCGGGCATGCCATCGGGCACGGCTTCGCCGGGGCGGGCCAAGACGCGAATGACGGCGCGGCGAATTACCGCGTCCTGCTTGCGAGGCTCGGCTGCGCCTTCGGCGGGCCGCTCGCCCCCCAACAAATGGACCAGCAGGGCCCCCACACCGTACGCCGCACGCTGCTCGGGCGTTCCGGGTTGAGCGGGGGCGTACCCAGTCGGTGGCCGGGCGTCGACCACGTCGTCCGTCGCCAACGAGAAGCCGGCGATCCGAACGCCACCGACGGCATCAACCAGCACCTCCGATGGAGCGGGTCCCAGATGCAAGACGGGACCCGGAGCGCCCGGAATGTTGGCGCCCTGCGCCAATGCAGCGCGAATCCCTTGGACGGTCCGCTCTGCGGCCTCCACGGCCACGCGCGCCGGCAAGAACTCTTTGTTGGCGTTCGAAACATCAAGCGCACGGGCCAAGCTCACTGCCTGGAATCCCTCGTACACCCACGCGGGCTGTCCATCGATTTTGGTGGTGTGGAGCAGGCGCAGCACCGAAGGATGGTCGATGCGACTCATCAAGCGTCCGTGATTCTTGAGCGCCACCCAATGGTCCGCGGTCATCGGTAGGTCCGAGCGGCATCGAATCAACACCCACACCGACTCCCCATCCGGACGTTCCAGGCGGCCTTGGCGGACAGGATCGGCCCAAGCGGACCAATCCCCAAGAAGTTTAATCACGTCTTTTCCCACTGGACCCATCCTCCCCAGATGCGCTCGAGATCGCGCCCCGACTATCTCAACTGTACGCACCAGGGTCCGTTCGTGCGTTACAACCGGGTGAACGTTGCAGCGGAGCGAAGAAGCGCCCTTGGTTTGCCCTGTGCAATCAAAGGCTTCTCGAACGGGTGCAACCGTGGCACACTATGCGCGCGTCAAAACGCGAACTGGATTGAGCCGAATGCCCGACGACAAAACAACCCCCAAGGGGACCGTCCGTCAAACCGCCCGCGGGCGGCGCGCGCCGACGTTCGACGAAGCCGCCCCCGGCGAAGCGGCGGGACCCGTGGGCATCGCGGCTGACACGGAGGTTCTCGACGCAGACGGATTGCCAGCCGGGCAGCCCAAGGCCTTGGTGCGTTCTGGAAGTTTGCCCGGGAAGTCCGACCTGCTCCAAGCCTACCTGACCGAAATTCGCCACCATCCGATTCTGGAACGCGAGGAAGAAACCGAGCTGGCGACCCGGTACCTCGAGAACCAAGACCCCGAAGCCGCCAAACGATTGGTGACATCAAACCTTCGACTGGTCGTCAAGCTGGCGTTCCAGTACCACCGTCAGTGGTCCGATGTGCTGGACCTCATCCAGGAGGGCAACACCGGGCTTGTCGAAGCGCTGTCTCGGTACGACCCATACCGAGGAATCCGATTCTCGAGCTACGCGCAGTATTGGATTCGTGCCATGATCTTGCGCTACCTGATGGACAACTACCGCATGGTCCGACTCGGTTCGACCCGTCACGGTCGGAAGTTGTTTTTCCAGTTGAACAAAGAAAAAAAGCGCCTCGAGTCCATGGGAATCACACCGAGCGCGAAGGCACTCTCCGAGGCGTTGGACATCCCCGAGCAAGAAATCGTCAATGTCGACCAGCACATGCGCGCGCCCGCCATGTCCCTGCACGCCCCAGCACGGGGCGAGGAAGGCCGCTCGTTGTCCGAGGTCATTCCAGACCGCGTCGCGCTCGGTCCGGATGAAGCCGCAGCCCGGTCGGAGCTCGGCGCCGCGATTCAAGCCGAACTCCGGGCATTCTCCGAGCAACTCCGCGATGAGCGAGAACTCGCCATCTGGAACGAGCGCTTGGTGTCCGAAGACCCCATCAGTCTCGCCCTGTTGGGCGAGCGCTTCCGAGTCAGCAAGGAGCGCATTCGTCAAATTGAGGCGCGCATTCGCAAGCGCCTCAAGGCTCACCTGAGCGCCTCAATCGGCGACGACCTCGCCTTCGAGTTCGATGTGCCCGAAGAGGCGTAGACCAAGCCTTCGTGCGATTGACTGGTAAGGTTGACGAATGCAACCACCCCCAAGCCCGCCCGGGACCGCACAATGAGGCCACTGACCCCGGGTTTGCAGCTGCGCGCCTACCAACTCAAGCGCCGCATTGGCCGCGGCGGCGAGGGCGATGTCTGGGCCGCCCAGCACATGAGCGGTCGCATGGTGGCATTGAAGGCCCGACCCCACACCGATGACCGCGACTCCATGCGCTTCCGCGCCGAGTTTGAGCGACTCCGCACGCTTCGGCTGCCGGGCGTTGTGCGGGTGCTCGATACCGGCGCCGACCAAGGCTACCTGTTCTTCACAATGGAAATCGCAGAAGGTGCGCCTTTTGATCAGTTCATGGATGGCGTGCGCAGTCCCATTGAACGGGTTCGGTCGGCCAGCGAAGCCGGCTCCCAAGTTGCACGGGCATTGGCCAGCATTCACCGACTGGCCCTGGCCCATCGCGACATCAAGCCCGCAAACATTCATGTGGTCCAGGAATCGGATCGATTGACCGCAACCGTCCTCGATTTTGGCACCCACCACTTTGGCAGCAGCAGCGAACACAGCGCGGGGTTCCGGGGTACGCCCGCCTACATGGCCCCCGAGCAACGCTTGGGCATGCCGCACGACCACCGGGTCGACCTGTTCAGCTTGGGCACCGTGCTGTACGTGGCATTGTCCGGTGTGCCCGCCCACGAACTCACGCCGGGGCAGCGGCATCCCTCCTTGATTCACGCGGGACCGCACATTCCGCTTCCCCTCGCTGACTTGGTCGACCGCATGCTCGCCCTGGATCCCCCGGAACGGCCCTCTGCCGAAGAAGCCGAGGCCGTCCTGCGCGCCGTGGCGTCGAACCTTCCGCTGCCACCGACGCAGTGGCCGAAACCGGTGCGGTCGCGCGCCTCCATCGATGCCTTGATGGACGGGCACGCGCAGCTCATTGGAGGGCTCGGCGACGGCGTGGAGCGCTTGACCGACGCGGCCCGCACCGCGTGGTACCGCAAAGGGTACCCGTCCGTCATGGGTCGATGCGACCCCTCCATCCCCTACGGCCCGTGGGTGGCGATCTTGGCGCAACTCTTTCAACAACGGTCTCCGATGGCGCGGGCGCAGATTGCCGGAGACGACCTCCCAGTCCTTCACGGCATCTGGCCCGAGATCCCAGTCCCAAGCCCATCGCCCTACACCCGCGTCCCCGATGCGGCCGTCGCAGGGGCCGCGATCGCAGGCGTGTTGAACCGATGCGGGCCCATCGCTGTGGTGCTTCGGGACCTGCATCATGCCGACCTCGGCACAGCGCAGTCGCTTGGCACCGTGCTGGAACGCCTGGACTCATCCTGCCGGATCTGGGGCACCTCCCGGTCCACCATCGATGGGCTTCGCATGGCACCGCTCGAGGACTGGGGCGACGACGCGCATGCCGCCAGCTGGGCCGAACTGTTCGGTGACCGCATCCCATGCCCACCGCAAACCGAGCGGGGACGCGAGTTTCTCCGCATCGCCTGGACGGAGCTTGCCCGAGAGCGAAACGTCACGCCTCCTCCCCGCGTGACGCCGGCCGCATTGCAGCGACTCAGCGTTCTCTCAGAGCCATTCCCAAAGGCAGTGGCGGTGCAGATGGCGCCCGACCTGGACCGGTGGATCGAAGCCGGTCACCTGATGCCGGTTCAGGCCGCAACGGACACCGCGGTGGCAACGCTCCGATTCGCCAATCAAGCCACGCGAACGCTCGCTGCCGCCGACAATCCGAATCCCGAGGAAGCGCATCGCCTCGCGGCATTGGCGTGGGACCGCTTCCCGGAGGCCGAAGAGGCCGTCTACCGGCGCACCAAGCACCTGCTGTACGCCGGAACGGCCAAGCCTTCCGACGTGGCCAATGTCATCCATCTTGAGGTCAATCGCGAACGGCCCGTGCAGATCCGTCGGTGGCTGGATTTGTACCTGCTGCACCTGCCTCCCGATCGGATCTCGATGGCCACCAGCCACTTCGAGGTGCGCTACGCCCGACTCCTGGCCAGTCTTCACATCGCGCCCAGCACCATCCACATCGACGACATTCGGGAACTGGCCGTGGCAGCCGATTCGCCGCAACGGCGGTGCCTGTACGCTCACTTGAAGCTGGCCCACTCCATCCGCACGGGCGACGCAGAGCCCGTGCTGGACGAGGCGAGAAAGTGGGCTCAGAGTTTGGCGACATCCAACCCGGTGTTGTCCGCTCGGATGTTTCGCGAGATTGCCCTGGCCTACCTGGGTACCCGTCAAAACTCGGCCGCTCTGCGCGACTCGCGGAGTGCACTCGCGCTTGCGCGAACCGGCGCCGCGTCCAACTCCCACGACGAAGAGACCACCGAACTCGATGCGGTCATGCCGGTTCGGCCCAAGCGGCTCACCCAGCCCGAGATCGATGCGGCCACCACGTATTCCGCGGCCTTGGTCTACGAAGGCCGCCCGCGCGAGGCGGCCCGGCTCTGCGGCGACATGGCCGCGCGATGCGCGAACTCCGGCTACCAACGCGGTGCTGCGGCGTTCTTGGTGAACCGCGCCATTGCCCTCCACCGAATCGGCGATCGGAGTGCGGCCAACGAGTCGCTGGCCGAAGCCAACTCGCTGCAGTTTCTGCATGGCGATGTGTTGGTGTTCAGCAACCAGGCGGTTTGCTCGGCGCGCCTCGCCGTTGAACGGGCCGATCGCCAGGCGGCGCCCTTCCTCCTGGACGAAGCGATCACGGCCGCACAAGGGGTGGACGACCCGGATCTCTTGGCGGAAGCCTGGACCACCGCCCTCGACTTTGCCTGCCAAACCGGCAGTGCCACCGAAGCCCGGCGGGCACTGAGCACCTACGGCTCGGCGAGCGTTTGGTCGCCCCGCGATCATTGGCCGGCAGCCTTGGCCCGGTGGCAGTGGTCCAGGGGTGCACTGGACCAAGCCTTGCTGACCACGGAATCGACCCGGATCGGGTACGGTGCCGCGGCAGTCCAAGCCGAGCACGCACGGCTGCTGCTCGTGACGGGCGACGAGTCCGGCGCCGTGGACGCCGCGATGGCCCTCATGAACACCGAGGGTGCGAACGAGTGGCGGGAACTTCATCAGTTTGCCCAACTCATCGTGGGCGCCGCCCGGGCAGTGCCGGATGCCGCGTTCAACCCCTTGGTGGCCGCCACGCGCGAAAGCCGCTGGGTCCACTTGTACCTTGGCGCGCTGCACCTGGATGCTGTGCGTCGAAAGACGCGCGGCGAAAACGTGATGCCCCTCCTCCGTCGCCTGAAGGACCGGGCACAAGATGTGGGCCATCGCATGTACTTGATGCTCGCCGACCCCAGTCGATGGTAGCCTGCCGGTACGAGGCACCAATTTTGAGCGAATCGAACGCCATCACCCACTTCGGCAAATACCAAGTGGTCGAACAAATCTCCGCGGGAGGCATGGCCGAGGTGTACAAGGCCCGCGCCGAAGGCCTGGGCGGGTTCGAGCGCATGTTCGCCGTCAAACGGGTTCACCCCAAACACGCGAGCAACCCGGAATTCATCGACATGTTGGTCGAAGAAGCCAAGATCGCCGGATTGCTGAGTCACGCGAACATTGTTCAAATCGTCGACCTCGACTCGAACGACGATGGGCCCTACATCGCAATGGAATACGTGGACGGCCCGAACCTCGATGCCCTGCTTCGGCGGTTGTCCGAGCGGAGCGTCGTGGTCCCGACCCCGCACGCCATCTTCATCGCGGTCGAACTTCTCAAGGCACTGGAGTACGCCCATGACCGCCAAATCATGCGCGGCGGGCGCCCCGTACCCCTCGACATCATTCATCGAGACGTCTGCCCATCCAACGTGTTGTTGAGCACTCGGGGCGAAGTGAAGCTGACCGACTTTGGCATTGCGAAAGCGCGGGTGCGAAGCCTGGACACCGTGACCGGCGTGGTCAAAGGCCGGTTCGATTACTTGACCCCGGAACAAGCCCGCGGCGAGGAGATGGACCAGCGCTCCGACCTGTTCGCACTGGGGGTGTTGCTGTACGAAATGCTGACGGGTAGGCACCCGTTCCGGCAAACCTCAGAGACAAAGACCATCGAGGCCATCAAAAAAGCTTCCTACATTCCGGCCGTCGCCTTCAATCACGAAGTTCCGCCAGCCATCGACCGCCTGTTGAGCAGGGCGCTGACGGCCGAACCGCAGGCCCGATTTGCGTCGGCAACCGCCATGAAAGACTCGCTGGACAAGTTTTTTCATGAAGCGGGCTACATCTTTTCAAACGCGACCCTCGCCGCGTACCTCAAGGGGATGTTTCCCGAATACGCACCCACCCCCTGTGCGGACGACGATTCCGCCGACGAGGAGGGCGAGACCCGCCCGTTCAGACGGGGTGAGCGCCCCGTGGGAACCATGCCCGCTCGGGTGGATACAGAAGAGATGCCGACCTCGGAGCGCCCCGCGACGCGTCCCGAACCAAAGCCGGAAGAGACCCGCTTGTCGGACCTCAACCGACCGTTGACATCGCTCGACACATCCATGTCGGGGGTGTTCGGTCCCGTCGACGATGACAACACCATCGTTGGTGCCGTCCCGGGGGCGGACACCAGCACCAACGAAACCGTCAACACATTTGACGAACTCGAGACCCGCATTCGAGCGTCGCCCGATGCACCAACACGAGTGGGGCACGCCCCGTCCTTGCAGGGCCAGACGCGGATTCGCAGCCGGAATGCCGCGAGCGACGATCCGTCGCCCGTGATCGTTCAACGCGCGCGCGCAGCCGGTGACCGCTCGAGTCCCCGGCCTCGCAAGAGCGTGCATCCTTCGGTTCGTCGGGCGCAGCTGCTCAGTCTGACCATCGGCATTGTCATTGTCGTAATCGCGCTGTTGGTCGGGTTCCGGCTGGGAATCCAAGCCGGGCAATCCACCGCCTCTGGCGAGTTCGACGTGTCGATTCCGTCGGACCCCCGCCTCGACGTGCACATGCCCGAGGGGTCCACACTGTCGATCGATGGACGCGAAGTCCCGGGAACCTCACCGATGACCGTGACGCTGACGCCCGACAAAAGCCACACCATCCGGGTGTCCCGTGTCGGACACTATCCGTTCGAAACGGTGGTCAAGCTCCGCAAGAACGACTTCCATTTGCTGACGGTCGAGTTCGCCACGCTGCACAAGAGACCGCGCTGAATCGGGACGCTTGCGGACAGACGGGATAGCCGGACCGCATGAACGAAGCCGCCGCTGGACCGAAGAACGCTGCTGACCTGCTGCTTGCCATGATTCAAGCGCTTCGCATCAAGCAGTGGATCAAGAACCTGCTGCTGTATGCGGCGTTGATCTTCGCCCTCAAGTTCACCGAACTGGGCATGGTCATGGATGCGACCTTGGGCTTCATCACGTTCTGCATGGTGTCGAGCGCCGGGTACATTTACAACGATTCACGGGACCGTGAGGCCGATGCAAAGCACCCGCGAAAATGCAAACGGCCGATCGCATCCGGGCGCTTGCCGTTGGGGGTCGCCTACGCAGAAATGGTGGGCCTGCTGGTGATTGGCTTTGGCGTCGCCTACAGCCTAAGCCCGGTGTTTGCATTGGTGACCTTGCTGTATTTGGCCACCACGCTCTCCTACACGTTCTTCTTCAAGCACCACGTCATCTTGGATGTGATGTTCATCAGCGCGGGGTTTCTGTGGCGGGCCGCCGCCGGCGCGATCGCAATCGATGTGCTGATCAGCCCGTGGCTGCTCACATGCACCGCGTTTCTCACCCTGTTCATTGGCTTCAACAAACGCCGGTCCGAGCTGGGCCTGATGGCGGGCAAGGGCAATGCTACCCGCAAGAACCTGATGCACTACACGCCCGAGTTGTTGGTGGAGTTTCAAGCGATCACCACCTCCGGGACCGTGATCTCGTACGCCCTGTACACGGTGCTGGGGTCGCCCTCACAGTGGCTCTTGTTGACCCTCCCGTACGTGCTGTACGGCATCTTTCGATACATTTTCTTGGTCAACAACCTCGACGAAGGCGAGGAGCCTGCCGACACCCTGTTGCGCGACCTGCCGCTGCTGGCCACGGTGGTGCTCTATGGAATCACGGTCGTCGGGATCCTGCTGGTGACGCGCGTCGGCGTCTGAAGACGAGCCCAATCAACCAGGTGGCGCCGGCAACCCCACCGCCCATGGCGGGGGAAACCACCGCGCATCCAGCGCCCCGGCCCGGACGGGGCTTCGCTGCCGCCTCCGATGCGTCCGATTCCGTCACCGGTGCCGCCGGGTCAGCCGACTCAATGAGTCGAACCCGGTACGCCGTACCGCCGGAACGCGCGTTGGTGACGGCAACGCGGACCCGCTCGGCGTCGGCCGGGACCGCGATGGACCGGTCGAACACCGACCACCCCGACTCGGTCATCAATGTGCCGATTCCGCCCTCGACTTCGACGGTGCCTTGCACCGGCTCAAGGTCCACATAAGCGGCGCCAAGCTCACCCGAAATGAACCCTGCTGCAGGTGCGGGTTCCGGAAGTTCATAGAGCGCGGATTCCCGAAGGAACCCGCCGCCGTAGCTCCCCGCGAAATCGGCCCAAATCTCCTCGGCGACCTGCCCGGTGGCATCCTCGATCTCATTGATCCAGTTGTCCCCGCGATTCGACCACCAGACGTCCCACACGCCGTTCGTGCCGATCGCAAATTCATCCAGGTGCGCGTTGAGCAGCATCATTCCGTACTGATGGTAGTTGTCCATGCTGTGGAACGCCGCACCGGGCGCATCGGCGTACCACCGCGATGACCACGCATATTGGTCCCACTCGGGACCCACCACCTCGGCCATCCACTCACTCGTGGCCTCCCAGTACCACGCTTCATCATCGTCTCCGTCGTAGTAGTTGCGATGACGGAACTGAAGTGCGTGACCAAACTCATGGGCGCAGACTGAAGCGAAAAAATCCGGCGTGCTTCGGTACGTGGGGTTGATGTAAATGACCGGGAGCCCTTCCGGCCACTCATCGGTCGGCAATGCGGTGGTGAGGCCCGTCGCGGCCAGGTCCGGATCCAAGATGACCCATAGTTTTTGAACCGAGGCAGAGATCGGCGGCTCCCATTCCTCGAGGTCCACCAGCACATCCCAGGACCGCTCCAGCGCTTCTGCTGCCGCGGCGGCATCGGCGACGGAAACCGAGTCCGCCTCCCATTGGATGGTGAAGTTGTCCGAGTCCAGCCAGTGGGTCAGCCGGGTGCCCACCACGGGCTTGTCAATCGACAACGGCGGTGGGGTTCCGTGGATGTCGGGCTCCAGCAACGCCAGCGGTGGGGCCACCCCCATCATCGAAGAAAACCACGCCGGCAAGAGACAGCTGTTCATGTCTGCATTGTGCCGAATTACGGGCCGTTTGCGGCGTTTTTCAGCGCAGCCACAAGAGGCGCCTCGTCCATCGAGACTGCCAGGGCACGGGCCAACTGGGCGTCCATGACCCCATGCCAAGCCTGCGGGACGTGCACCCAAGCGGGGTCGCTGTCTGCGAGTTGACTCGGCTCACGCACCGGTTCGTGAACGACAAACGGCAACGCCATTGCTCCGGCAATCATGGCCCAGGTGCGGTGCGCCCACACCGCGCGGGCATTGTGCGCACGCGCGGCGGCCTGCACCGCACCAACCAGCGCATCGGCTCGAACCGTGCCGCGACCAATGGATTCAACCCAGGCGGCTTCATCCCACGTGTCGTTGCCCGGCGCGGGCATGCGCACAGCGCAGACCCGCAGTCCCGCTGCGGCGAACTGTACGGGGTCGTGAGGCCCCAATGCCAGCACCACGGGTCCCGTACCGCGGCACGCGACTTGGGCGACGTCGGTGTCAACGGGGTTTGGCACCCATGGCGCTCCCCCACCGCGAGCCAGCGACGTCAGCGACGAATCGTCATTGGAAAACGGTCCGGAACTCAGGGTGAGTTGGGGAACCGTCTCGAGCCACTCGCCTTGCGCCACACCAAGCGTCTCCTCGAAAAACGCCACGCTGGCGCGCTGCATCTCTTCTGTGTACGAATGGGGACCCTCCATCACCCGAAAATCAGCAAGGCGGCCCAAGCCAGCGGGCTTGTCTTGCGCCACGTCAGCCAACCACAGACTCGGCACCTGAAGCTGCCCCATCAGCCCAGGGTCGGGACCCGGATGTCCAGGAATGTGGTCGCAGGGGCAACCACTCGCAGCCGCTTCGCGGGGAATGGGCGGCGGCGATGCGAGGACTGCAGCGCCGACTCGCTCGTCGAGCCAGGCCAAATAAAAGGACGCAACGGCACCACCCGATGCGCCCGTGACGCCGACTTTGTTGGCTCCCAACGAGCGCAGCACACTGACCGCACTGTGAAGCCCACTGAGTTGGACCGCCAGCGCGCTGGTGCCGCCCGCCACCAACGCTCCACGATTGTGGGCACCTTCTGCGAAGTGAATCTGCCGTCCGGGCGTGTCGCCTTCCTCCACGCCGGGGGAATCCACCGCCAGAACCCACACCCCGCGCGCCGCAAGCCGATGCGCGACCTCCTGCGCTTCTGGACTGGATTTTCCCTGACCGTAGTGGCCGTGAGCCACCACCACACCAACGGTTCCCGGGTCGTTCGGTGTCCACAGTGCACCCGAAACCACAAACCCCTTGGGCGCCTCGAACCGCACGGCCTGAACGGATGACTGCGGCGAGTCGTGAACCGGCCCAATGCGCTGAAACTCGGGCACATCGGCTCGAAAATTCCCTGTCAGGTGAGCCGAAACATCCGAGCGGTCGACGGGTGTGGATTCCGGTTCAAACCAAGCGATGCAAGCAATGAGTGTGAGGAAAAACACTCCGCTAGCCTACACCGGTCGGACACGATGGTCTTGAAGTGCGTTGACGCAGTCGCTACCGTTACTACCTCTTTGCTCTTCATCAATCGCACGACGGGAGGCGTCCGAATGCGCGTTGTTTGCGAAAATTGCGGCACCACCTACAAAATTCCAGAGACGAAGCTCGTCAAGGAAGTGAACAAGGCCACCTGTCGAAATTGCGGGTTTCGCATGATGATCCGTCGACCGTCTGCCGCTGCAGCGAGCGCGGCCGATGGCACCAACCCCGATCCCGAGGATGCCGCCACACAGGTCACCGCAAACCCACTGCAACGCCAAGACCACGAGTTGGAGGTCCTCGATGCAGAGACGCGCATCGAAGACAGCGCAGTCGATGACTGGAGCGACGACTCGCCCACCAACGTCCAGGACGACCCGACCGCACCGCCTGCGGCCGGGTCCGCCGCGCAACGCCCCAAGCCCTCGGCACCGAAGGCCGCTCCGGGGCCCGGCCGCAAGGCCGAGACCGATATGGTTCTTGCGCTGGTGGCCACATTCGCCAGCGCAGGCGGCGCAATGCTGCTCGCGACCAACACGGGGGACGTTGCCTTCCAGCGCATGCTGGGCCTTGGGGTCGCCCTGTGGGGCGCACTGACTTGCCTGTTTCTCTTGGTCACCGGCAACCTGTGGCGCCAACAAGGCAACCTGACCGTCAGCGTCGCGCTGGCCACCATTCTCAGCGTCGCGGGGTCCGCCTTCGTGGAGATCGCATTGCACGACGGTCAAGGACTCGGCGTCCACTCTGGGGAGACCCGGGCTGACGCATCGGCTCCGACACCCAACTCTCGAAACGACGCGTACCTCCGGGCGGACATGGCCGATAACGGCGCGGCCAACACCACCGAAGCCGGTGCCGAAGCCGCGACGGCTTCGCCGTCGAATGCGTCACCCGATGCCGAAACCAAACCGGCGCCCCCCGAAGTCGCTGCACCGAGCCCATCCAATGGGCAGTCGGCACCGCCTGTGGCCGCCAAGCCACCGACTTCATCGACCGGACCGTCGAGCGACCGCGCGACGCCAGACGACGACGAGCTCGACTTGGAAGACCCCATCGAAGACTTCGATGAACTCGGCGAACCCGACCTCGACGCCGTCGCGTCCGTTGCTCCAGAAGCCGATGACGGCCAACGCCGCCGGGCAGAGGAACAGCAACGTGCGGCAGAACGCGAGCGCCGCGAGCGGGAGTCTCAACGCGCGGCGGCGCAGGAACGGCGCCAGCGAGAAGCGGCAGCCAAAGCAAAAGCTGCAAAAGAGAAGGCCGCAAAAGAGAACGCAGCGGGCGGCTCCAAAATGACCACCCTGCCCCTGACCGTCGTGGACACCATGATCCGATCGAACATGAGCGTCAAACGGTGTTTCTTCAACGAAAAACAAGCATCGGGGGAAATGCCTCGACGGGTCAACGTGCGGTTTACCGTGCTGAATTCCGGGCGCGTCAGCTCAGCACGGGTCACCACCGAACAATACAAAGGCGGAACACTGGACGGGTGTTTGGGTCGCGCATTCAAGGCCATTCAGTTCCCCGCGTTTCAGGGTGAAGCGAAGAGCATGACGTACCCGTTTGTGCTGTAAGGCACGGTTGTCACAGCTTGGTCTCATAAGAGGGGTGGCCCCACCCCGGGTCGAAGGGTTAGCCGACGCCCGCCCTCGAGGAGACCATGTCCACAGACCCACTCATTCGAAACATCGCCATCATCGCTCACGTCGACCACGGCAAGACCACGCTCGTCGACCACATGCTTCGCCAAGGCGGCACGTTCAAGGCGCACGAAGAACTGGCCGACCGCGTCATGGACTCCGGTGACCTCGAGCGCGAGCGTGGCATCACGATTCTATCGAAGCCCACCGGCATTCGATGGGGCGACCACAAAATCAACATTGTCGACACCCCGGGTCACGCCGACTTCGGAGCAGAGGTCGAGCGCGTCCTTCGAATGGTCGACGGGGTCCTGTTGTTGGTCGATGCTGCCGAAGGCCCCCTGCCCCAGACCCGATTTGTGCTGAGCAAAGCGCTGGGCGCCGGCCTCGAAGTGATGGTCTGCATCAACAAGATCGACCGTCCCGACGCGCGAGCCGAAGAGGTTCTCGACCAAATTTATGACCTGTTCATTGAGCTCGACGCTGAAGAAGAGCAGCTTGAGTTCCCCGTGTTCTACGCGTGTGCGAAGGAGGGATACGCGCACACCGAAAACAAACAGGAGCCCGGCAACCTCCACTGCATCTTCGAAGCAATTGTCGACCACATTCCGGCGCCTACGGGCGACCCCGAGGGCGTTCCGCAGGTGTTGATCACCCAGCTCGGTCACGACCCCTACCTCGGTCGGCTGGCAATTGGCCGGGTGATGAACGGCCAGATTCAACGCAACCGCGAATACGCTTTGGCGCAAGAGGAGAAGACCTCCAAGATCAAAGTGGTTCAGCTCTCGACATTCGAAGGCCTCAATCGAACCCAAACCGAGCACGCAAGCGTGGGTGAAATCATCGCCATTGCCGGAATTGCTCAGCTGGAAATCGGCGACACCGTCACCTCGCTCGAAAATCCCCAACCCCTTCCCCGCCCGAGCGTTGACGAGCCGACCCTGGGCATCACGTTTTGGGCCAACTCGGGCCCATTCTCTGCCCTGGATGGCAAGAAGGTCACAGCGCGCGAAATTCGCGAACGTCTGGAACACGAGGCCCAGCACAATGTGGCGCTTCGACTCGAGGACGGTGGCTCCCCCGATGCCATTCGCGTGCTGGGGCGCGGCGAGCTGCAGATGGCCATCTTGATCGAGCAGATGCGCCGCGAAGGCTATGAACTGTGTGTCTCGAAACCCGAAGTTCGCATCCTGGAAGAAGACGGTCGCAAGACGGAGCCTTACGAACTTGCCATGCTCGACTTTCCCGAGACGGCGATGGGGGCGATCAGCGAGAAGATGAACCAACGGAAGGGCCGCATGATCAGCATGCGCCAGGGCGGCTCAGGCCGCACGGTCGTTGAGTTTCGGATTCCGACCCGCGGACTGATCGGGTTCCGCGGTGAATACCTCACCGAGACCCGCGGAGAGGGAATACTGAACACCATCTTTGATGGTTTCGACGACTACGCGGGCCACATTGAATACCGGAAGCGGGGCTCTTTGGTCGCCGACCGCAAAGGCGTGACCACGGCATACGCACTGTTCACACTTCAGCAACGGGGCCAGATGTTCGTTGGGATTCAGGTCAACGTTTACGAAGGCATGATCGTGGGCGCATCGCTCCGCGAGAATGACATGAACGTCAACCCCTGCAAACCCAAGCAGCTCAACAACATCCGATCGGCTGGTGCCGACGAAAAGCTCATTCTGGCTCCCCCGGTTCAGATGACGCTGGAAAAGGCACTCGAGTACATCTCCGACGACGAGCTGGTCGAGATCACCCCCAACCACATTCGCCTGCGAAAGAAAGTGTTGGCTGGGAACATGCGGAGCGTGGTGCGCGGCGAGAAGAAAAAGGAAAAGCAGCCCCGCGGCTAGCCGGTTTGCCCCCGGTGCCGAAGAACATGGTCCAGCAAGACGATTGCCGCCATGGCTTCCACCATGGGCACTGCCCGCGGGACAACGCATGGATCGTGGCGTCCGCGCGGTTGAATCACAGCGGGCTCCCCCGCTGTCGTCACCGTCGACTGCGGCTTGAAGATGGTCGCCACCGGCTTGAAGGCCACCCGAGAGACGATCGGCATCCCGTTCGAGATTCCGCCTTGGATGCCACCAGAGTGGTTGGTGGTGGTGGTGGGCAGACCCGCATCGCCCGCCGGCGTGAACGCATCGTTGTGCTGCGACCCCACCATGGTGGAGCCCGCGAAACCGGACCCCAACTCAAACCCTTTTGAAGCGGGCAGCGACATCATGGCCTTGGCAAGGTCGGCTTCCAGCTTATCGAACACCGGGTCGCCCAGTCCCACGGGAACACCCGTTGCGACCCACTCCACCACGCCCCCAATGGTGTCGCCTTCGGCACGCACTTCACGAACCCGTTGCTCCATCTTTGCGGCCATCACCGGGTCCGGGCAGCGCATCGGGTTCGCCTCCACATCTTCGAAGCGGACGGACAACGGATCCACCTGCGCACGGATGTTGCCAACAGAACAGACCCACCCCCGAATGTCGATTGCGGTCAACGCAGACAGCACTTGCTTGGCCACTGCACCGGCGGCGACCCGTGCAACCGTCTCACGGGCGCTCGCACGGCCACCGCCCTGCCAGTTCCGAATTCCGTATTTCTTCTCGGTTGTGAAGTCGGCATGGGAGGGGCGGTATTGGTCCTTGATCGACGCGTAGGCCGATGGGTCGGCGTCGGCGTTTCGGACGAGCAACGCAATGGGACTCCCCAGCGTCTTTCCCTCGAACACACCGCTCAGTACTTCAACCAGGTCCGGCTCCTTCCGCGCGGACACCAGTGCGGATTGTCCGGGGCGGCGCCGGTTCAGCTCGCGCTGGATCGCCTCGACGTCGATGTCGATGCCCGGCGGGCACCCCTCGATCACGGCCCCGAGACCGCCACCATGGCTTTCGCCGAAGGTCGTGACTCGAAACAGTTGCCCAATTCCAGAACCCATGCTGCCCACCTCGCTTCGATTCTATTACAACCATCTGGAGGAGGCAGCGTTTTGGCGGCGTCAATCGATGTGCTGATCGTGACCCACCGGGCCGGCCCGCTGCTGCAGGATTGCCTCGCGGGTCTGGCGAACCAGCGACTGAAGCCTGCGCGCATCATGGTGGTCGTTTCCTCCTCGGTCGTCCCGAAAACCCCGCACGACGTCGAGGTCATCCACACCGCCCAACCGACCGACTTCGCGCCGGCCGCCAATCAAGGGCTCGCGCTCCTGGGCAAACGACCGGTCGTGCTGCTCAACGACGACACGGTCCCCGACCCGGGATTTCTTGAAGCGTTGGCTGCCGCCGCGACGACCGAAGGCATCTACCAGCCTCGAATACTGCTGCCGAACGGCACCGTTGACAACACGGGTCACCGACTGTTCTGGGACGGGTTCAACGTGGCGCGAGACCGGGGTCAGACGACCGTGCGTTCGGCCTCTTTGTGCGGCGCCTTTTCCGGAGCAGCGGTGTTGTTCACACCAGCGGTACTGGCACAAGTTGGTCTGTTTGATGAAGAATTTGGGGCCTATGGGGAAGACCTCGACCTCTCACTCCGGGCGGTTCGTTTGGGTTTCTCGATTCGGCATGTACCGAACGCCACCATCACCCATCAACTGGGCGCGACCTACGGGCGAACGAGTCCGCGAAAAATTTTTCTGGTGGAACGCAACCGCACGCGCGCCGCTGTGCGGAGCATGCCAGTGGCTGCCCTCGCGATGTTGCCAGCAACCACTGCGGTCCGAATCGCAGGGATGGGCGTCGCCGCCTTGCGGGGCACGGGCTTGGGCGCCGGGGCCGGACTGAGCGGCGCCGTTGCCGCCTTGGCTGGGATGGCAGCCGGGACAGCATACGCCCCTTGGGCGTGGTCCAAACGCGCGGCAGATAAGCCTGCATGGGTCGCCGGTGAGCGAGCGATGTGGCGGCACCTCTCCGACCAACGGGTCGCATTTCAAGACTGGTTCGGGGAACCGATCACCGGCCGATAACAGCCCCGCGCCACTGACCCGCCAGCTCCGCCAGTTGGTTGATCAGCTCCCTGCCACCACCGGCCAACGTCGGACGCACCACGCCCGGCAGGGCCGCGACGGCCGACGATAGGTTCGGCACGGTTGGGTTGCGACCCATCGCGACCAGCTGCGCATGAATGTCGCGATTCCGACGGTACAGGTCAAGCGGACGGCGGCGGTGGGAGTGGAGCACCGGCGCCATGGGCACGTACCCAATCCGCCGTCCTCGCGACCACCAGGCATCTTCCGCGATCGGCACATGGGGGATGGGAAATTCCCGCAGTGTCGCGGTCCGAAACAGGGTGGCGACATGGTCGGTCTGATTCATGGTCATGACGCGGACTCCTGGAGGCGTCCATCGCCGCAATCGAGCAGCAGTGACCGCATCGGAGTCCGGCCACGGGACCTGGCGTGCCACCACCGCATCCCAGTCCCCGTCATTCAGCACCTCCACCAGCGTTCGAATGCAGCCTTGACCGAGGGGTATTGCATCATCCACGGTGAAAAACACGTACTCTGAATCCACCCACTGCAACGCCTCTGCTCGAGTGGCACCGTGACCGTTCCAGGTCACCCGTTGCACGCGCGCTCCGGACACCGCGGTCGGTCCGGCGCCATTCGACAGGATCAAGACCTCGACATCGACGTCCTGGTCCAACAACGAGGACACGCCCAGTGGGCGGTCTCGGGAGCAGGGAATGACCGCGGTGACCGATGCGTCGCAACCGGGCGCGGCCATCGGTGCTCGAAACTCGTGAAAGCCGCGCACAAAGGCGGGATCGTCGCTCGTCAGCGAAGCGACCAGTGGCACCACCTCATCGATGCGCAGGTTGCGCGTCATCCGATGCCCTCGGGTGGTCATCGAGTCCACATGGAGGTGAATGGGCTCGCCCGAACGCAACCGGTCCGCCATCGCGGTTCGCTCTTCGAGGCTCCATGATTTCACCCTCATCGCCGCACAATACCGCACGAGCGTCGCGAACGCGGGCCCGCAGTACTGTTGCAATGTCAAGAGATGTGCTAAAGTAAAAGCGAGTTTTTATTCCTCAAGGCACGAACCGCGCGGCCGTTGCGTGGATCAACACCAGGCACATCATGGCACCCCGACGGAAGACGATCACCCCGCTACTCGCGATACAGGCGGGCACCCTCGTGGTGGCAACGGGCGTCACCATCGCGTGGACTGCATCCGAATACCGTGCGTGGCATTCCGCCATCGAGGTGCCGCAGTCGACCCTGCGGGCCATCGACGACCAGGTGCAAGCCGCCATCATCGCGCCCTACCATTTCATCGGCACCCAAGACGCAACCGGGATCCGGAGTGCCGCGCGATCGATTGCCGAAGCCCAGACCAACCTTCGCTTGCTGGAGACGCTCCTTCCGAAAGTCACGGACCAAGCGCAGGGGCTGTCGTCTGCACTGACGGTCCTGGACAACGCCAGCTCCCAACTCTGGGATGGGCACGCCACCATCGAGCGCGCCGCCAGCGTCGAACCGGCCATTCGAGACGCAACGACAGTCTTGGACGCGGCAACCGCCGACGTGAAGGTCCGGCTGGATGAATTGGATGCCCGCGTCCACGACCACATCCGCACATCCCAGGCCGGACCGCGCCTCGGATTGATCGGACTGTGGTCGAGCGCCGTTGCGGTCTATTTGTTGACCGGATTCGCGGCCCGTCGTCGCTTCTTGAACACCGCACGCACCGAGGAAGTCACGCTGACCGGAGCCATCGACGGCGCGCTCGAAGCGCTCGAAGCCGCCCAAGCCGGAAAGCCCGTCCCCGCCATCCCCGACCACCCGATGGTGCGGCAGTTCGAGTCCACAATTCGTGTGGTTGCCCAACGCCTCGATGAACTGCACCAAACCAACCGCAGAATTCGACGGCAGTTCACGTTTCGCCACGAACTGGTGGAGGCCCTCGACCTGGCTGAGTCGGAGAGCGAAGTCGTCCGAACGGCGTCGCGTGCCGCTAGAGTGGCGTTCCCGGAGAAAATTTTCCAGCTGCTGGTTGCCGATTCCGATGAGGGAACCATCGCTCCCATCGAGGCATCCGCACCGGTCGCATGCTCCCTCAGCTGCATCGAGAGCTGCCCTGCTGCCCGGAAGGGAGACGTACTCTTCCACGATCCCGACATGGGATTGAGCCGATGCCCCCGAATCCACGAGGACGAGACCATTGTCACGTGCGCACCCATCAGCGTGAACGGGCAAGCCGTCGGTGTGGTTCAGCTCATGGGGACGCCCCTGGAGGACGGTCAAGAAGAACTCCTCGAGGCGTTGTCCACTGCAGTCGGTGTCCGGACAGGAGTGGTGCGAAATCTCGCTGAGCACGAACTGGCTGCCGGCACAGACCCGCTGACTGAGCTGGCAAACCGCCGCACAATGGACGAACACATGAGGCGCCTGGACGCAGCAGAGGTGCCCTACACCGTCATCGTTGCCGACCTCGACCACTTCAAGTCCATCAACGACACGCACGGCCACGATGTGGGGGATCGGTGCCTCCAGTTGTTCGCCGACATTCTGAAGGAAGCCTGCCGCGACACCGACATCGCCTGCCGGCCCGGCGGTGAGGAGTTCGCGTTGATCCTGTCCGGCGCCAGCACCGATGCCGGTATGGCGGTTGCATCGCGCATCCGAGCGATGCTGGCCCAGGAAAGTCGGCGTCAGGGGCCCGTATTCACGGTGTCCCTTGGCATCGCCGCGCGACCCACCCACGGCGATCGAGCAGAAGAGATTCTCCGGTCGGCCGACGTGGCGCTGTACGACGCCAAGGACCAAGGCCGCGACCGATGCGTTCTTGCCGAGACACCCATGAGCCTCGAGGTCTTGGGGGCCAGCTAAGGAGCCCTGGTCACTCCTGTTGCAGCGTCTGGGCGGTCCAGTACTGGGCGCCGCCAGCGCGTTTCGCGTTGCTGAGCGCCTCTTCGCTGCGCGAGAAGAGCGACTCGGCACTCTCTCGCCCATCCCACGTCGCAATGCCAATGGACAACGAGACCTGGAAGCTCTTCGACTGGTGCGAAAACACCATCTTCTGGATCTTGCGCCCCAGCCGCTTGGCTGCACCGATGGCCTCGCGGTTTCCGGTGTTCGGCAACAGAGCGGCAAAGTTGTCATCTTTGAGTCGCGCCACAAAATCTTCCGTGCGCAGCTGCTTGACGATGGTCACAGCCACCGTCCGCAGCACGTCATCGCCGCTCGTCCGGTGGTAGACCTCGTTGATTTCACTCATTTTATCGACGTTGAACCGCATGCAGGTCAGCAGTCCGCCGCTGTGTCGGGCTTCAACCAATGCGAGCGGCAGCGCCTCCCGAAACGAGCCGATGTCGGCGACATTGGTCAGCCCGTCAACGGACACGCTCGCTTCATGGCCACCGACATCGCCGGTCTGGGACTTCACATGGTGCATCAGCTCGCGGCTCCGCGCGACTCCTTGGTCGATTCGACTTCGCGCAATCGCGTGGCCATCGGATGCCCGGTCCAACGCCGTGAGAAGGCCCGCCTTGACCTGCTCGAACGAAGCATCGGGTTGCATTGCAACAACTGCCGCACGAAGCGATGCAAGTTCGGCTTCGACGCCCGATGTGGCCGCGAGCGCTTTTCCCAGGTTGACCTCCAAAGCACCCATCAGCGAGAGCACGGCCTCATCCGCCTTGGCTTGCCGGAACCGGGCGGCTGATGCCGATTGCTGCAGTTCTTGTGCATTGGCCTCAATCAACCGCGCGTCGCCGTTTCGAACCCGCAATGGGATGCCCTTCTCCACTTTTGAGATGGCTTTCGTCAGCTCGGTATCGTGAATGCTGACCCGTTGAATGGCCGCCACCAACGCCCGAGCCGCATCGGCAAAATCCGCAGAACCGGATCCCACCGCGGTCCCTCGGAGTGCCTTTACGACGGCCGCGGCTTGCTTTGAAGTGCCGGTCGGCACCGGGTAGCTCCCGAGGCGCTCGATGAGTTCCTGCACGCGCTGCGCATCGGCGCGGGGGAGCTCGCCTTCGACGTGCCGCAGCAGCTTGACGAGCGCGTCTCGCAGCGCGTCTGCATCTTTTGGCGTCGCCCGGCCCCCGCTGCTTTTAGAAAACCACCCCATGTCACCGCCTGAACACAAGGATACGGATCGGGGCACATTGAATCAAAGCCCTTTTTGATATGCCGCTTGGTACTCACACACTTCTGCTTCTGCTGCTCGTCTCATGTGACCCCAACATGGGTCCTGCGCCAGACCACTGCCCGGATGCCGAATCGAGCCGCATCACCACGCAGGATGGCGCTCAAATCGCGCTGCACCGCCACCGAAACGAGGGACCACCGGTCCTGGTCATTCACGGCATCTCGTCGAACCATCGATTCTGGGACCTCACCGCGGGGCACTCGATCGCGGAGGCATTGGTCGACGATGGGTTTGACCCCTGGCTCCTCGACCTGCGCGGTCACGGCGATGCGCTGCGCACCGAAACCGGCGCTCGGCAGCACTTCGGATGGACGATCGATGATTACGCAGAGTTCGACGTCTCTGCCGCAATGGCGCACATTCAGCGCACCACCGGGCACAGCAAAGTTGCGCTCATTGGCCACTCGATGGGTGGAATGGTTGCCGCCATGTACGCCACCATCCATGGAGACGATGCGGTCGCCGCGCTGGTGACGGTCGCATCACCGGTGGTGTTTCCAGACGGCGACTTCCAGACCTGGCTTCATCAGACGTTGAGCGCCATCGGCACCGTCCCCCGCAGCATTCCGACGCCCGCCGTGGCGCGCTTCATGGCGGGCTGGCATCCCGCGCTGCCGGTCCAGGGAGATGCGGTGTTGTTCAATCACCGAAACATGGCCGAGCACATGCAACAGACCATGCTCCGACGGGTGGTCTCGCCCACCACTCAGGGAGAACTCCAGCAGCTTCATCGGATGCTGAAGGCGGGTCGCCTGGTATCGGCGGACGGACGCCGCGACTACAGCGCGCAACTTTCTGACCTGACCGTGCCGCTGCTGGCCATCGGGGGCGGGGGCGACCGCATCGCCCCAAAGCAACGGATTCTGCCCTGGGCAACCGCAACCGGCAGCGAGGATGTCACGGTTTTGATGGCCGACACGGCGAGCGGATTCGCCGCCGACTATGGTCACCTGGACTTGGTCCTGGGTCCCGCCGCGCCTCGGGAGGTGCTCCAACCGATCGTGGCGTGGCTGAGTGAACGCCGCGACCACTGGTGATCACAGCTCCGTCGACTTCTCCATGCGGCCTCGCGCCTTGGCCACCGGGTACTTTTTAGCATTCTTCTCGAGCTTGTTCGACACCGCATCCGAAACATCGATGCCCATTTGGTTCGCCAGATTCAACGCGCAGATCACCACGTCAGCGAGCTCATCGTGAACCCGCAGCATCCGACCATCGACCGGCGGTTGGGGGCCGTCGTCACGGCTCCACAAGAAGAGCTCCAGCAGTTCGCTGGCTTCGACGCTCAAGGCCATCGCCAGGTTTCGGGGGTTGTGGTACTGGGCCCAATCGCGTTGGGAGTTGAAATCGGCCACGGCACGCTTGAGTTCGGAAATGCTGATCGATTGATCCGCCACAAAGCACCTCAAAATGGTTATGGGTCTCTCCCCTACCCAGGGGCATGATTCGGAGTCCACTGTGTTGACATGTTTCTCGATTCTTTTTGCACTCGGCCCCATCAACTCGGCAGACGCCGCCCCCATGCGCCCGGTCACGTTTGTGGTCGACACGCGGCTGAGCGAGGGTCCGGTGGAGAACTTCACCGATTTGGCCGTGGACCCCTACAAGCTTGTCACCATGCTGCAGCCGACGGAACCCGCCGGGACGCTCGCCAAAACTGCGCAGCCCGTCGATTTCAGTGACGAGAACGCCGCCGGCTCCTTGGACCTCGCCCCACCTGCCGCCCCTCTGAACCCAACCGAGGACGCGTCCAATGACCCCTCGGCGGTCCCGACAACCGCCCCGATCGTGCCCAACGGCAAAGGCGACCTCTTGATTCCCAATGAACGGTCATACACCGCCACTGTGGCGGTCAACGACACCGTGGTGGGCGACCTGGGTCCCTACACTGCGGGGGCAATCCACAACATTCCATCGGGCACCTACACCGTGTCGTTTACCCACACCAGCGGGTACACGTACATCGAGAAAGTGACCACAACTCAGCTTTCGGGCGCAATCGTTCCGGGTGGTCGCGGCGCGGCAGTCGTACTGCCCAATCAGGGCGCCCCAGCCGAGCAGTAAACCCCGTGTGGCTGTCCACCATGGCGCTGCTGACCGGGTGTCAGCAGGTCTGCGTGGGCGTTGGATGCGAAGAAGACTACGAGGCCGCGGAGCTGACGGTGTGGTCGGGATCGACCCTGCCGCAGTCGGGCGAGGCCGACCGCGCCCAGGCCGCTCCTCCCATCGCTGGGACGGAAGCCGACGGCCCCCACTGGTCGATCGCATGGTCGCCGGGAAACCTGTTGATCGGAAGCAGCACCGGCAGCAACGTGCGAAGCATCGCCACCGCTTCGGTCGAACAGACCACCGGCGATGCGGATGGCATCATTCGGGGAGCATCGAGCAGCGATGCCTTCGGACACAACATCCGCTCCTTCGCCGATGCGACTGGCGAGACCGCGTTGCTCGTCTCGGCACCCCTCCACTCCGGCGGCGCGTCGTCGCGACACAACGGGGCAGTTTACGCTTTTTCCGGTCTGGGTCAGCGGTTCACGGGCACGTTTGACACCCTCGATGCGGATCTGCGCATCAACGGCAGCGAGTCGGGGGCACGATTCGGCGAAACCGTGGCCATCTGTCCGGACCTCGATGGCGACGGTGAGAACGAGTGGCTGGTCGCGGCGACCCGCTCCAGCGAAAGCGCTGAGTTGGGTGGAGCAGTCGTCCTGATCGGCTCCGTCGAACGGGAAGCCATCGGAGCCCAGACGGGTTCCGCCGCGTTCGCCCGTCGCTGGACGAGCGGCGCGCTCGGCGCCCGCGCGGGCCATGCCCTCCTCTGCCGCGATGACCTGACCAACGACGGCGTCCCCGACCTGGTGATCGGTGCGCCATTCGCGGATGCGCCAGACGGGACCGATGCCGTCGGCGCCGTGTACGTCATCTCGGGCGCCGGCCTTCCCGAAGCGGGTGACCTCGCAGACGTCGCCGTTCATGCGATGTACGGCAGCGAAAGCAACGATTGGTTGGGCTACTCGCTGGCCACGGGGGACATCGACGGTGACGGCTCCCCCGACTTGATTGTGGGGGCACCCGGCACGGACAACGCCCGCGGTTCTGTCCGCATCTGGCTGCAGGCCGACGACCTCTCCAACACGCCGTCGAGCACACTGCTCGGGACCGCGGACGGCGATGGGTTTGGACACGCCGTCGAGGCCGGAGACTTGAACGGCGATGGAATCGCGGACCTGGTGGTCGGCGCGCCGTACCTCAATCCCACGGCGGACCAGGAGACCTTCGATGCTGGCTCGATGTTTGTCTTCTACGGAGACTCCTCTTGGAGCACAGCCACCAGCCGCACATCCGATGCATCAATCGTCGGGAATAAGCAGTACCAACGCACTGGCGCCCGTTTTGCAGTCGGGGACGTCGACGCCGATGGTCTCGCCGACATTCTTTCTGTCCAACGAACCGCCGCGCCATAGCCTGCATCCGGCAGCCCTACGGGATACGTGGGCGCCATCGCAAGGGAAGACTCAGCATGCTCGACCACGCACTGGATGTTGCTCGGGAAGCCGCATTGGAAGCCGGAACGGCGATCCGCGGCTTTTACCAGGACGAATACACCGTTCGAGACAAGGGTGAGGACAATCCCTTGACCGATGCCGACCTGGCAGCGAACACCATCCTGGAGCGGCGGCTCCGCAGCGCGTTTCCCGATTTTGGTTGGTTGAGTGAAGAGACCGCAGACACCCCCGAGCGGCTCGACAAATCGCACGTGTGGATCGTTGACCCGCTGGACGGCACCCGAGAGTTCACGCTGGGCATCCCCGAATTCGTGGTGAGCATCGGACTCGTCATCGATGGCGCAGCCGTCCTCGGCGTTCTGTACAACCCCATCAAAGACCAACTCTTCACCGGCCTGGTTGGCACCGGCGCGTGGCTGAATGGCGATTCCATTCGCGTGACGGACCACGCCGCGTTGAAGGGCTCCAAGGTGGTGTGTTCGCGGACCGAGATGAAGAAGGGCTGGTTCAACGAGTTCATGGACGTGCTGACCCCTGTGCCGGTCGGGAGCGTGGCGTACAAGTTTGGACTGGTAGCGGCGGGTCAAGCGGAGTCGACATTCACCCCTCGGCCCCGAAGCGAATGGGACATCTGCGGCGGCGTGGCCATCGTCGAGGCGGCCGGTGGACGTTGTTCGGACAAAACCGGAGCGCCGTACCGCTTCAACCGCGAAAAGCCGTTGGTTGACGGCGTTGCCGTATCGAACGGTCGCATCCATCAATCCATCCTGGAGATCATGGACCGATGAACGACCTCAACTGGTGCCGTGCGATGTTGCCGAAGGTGTCTCGAACCTTTGCATTGGGCATCCAGATGCTCCCCGCCCCGTTCGAAGAGTGGTTGACCGTGGGGTATCTACTCTGCCGTGTCGTCGATACCGTTGAAGACACGCACGGCATCGACTGGGCCACCCGCCGCCGCCTGTTTAATGCCTTCGATGAAGCGCTGATCACCGGCGACACCGCGGCCTTCGAAACGCAACACCACGCCTTCGACGACACTGCGGATGGCGAACTTTCCCGTGGCCTGGCCCGCATCGTGGGCCCCATGCAAAACTTTCCAGAGCCGGTTCAGACGGCCATGAAGACCTGGATCGGTGAAATG
>JAYZVA010000122.1:0-28906 GCA_036156175.1 Myxococcota bacterium | reverse complement strand
CATGGTGGTCGATGGGGAGGGCCAGGTGATTGGTCGTGCTCCGGGTGCAACGTTGACGGGAAGTATTTTTGAAGTGTTGGGCTCAGGTTTTGTGGCCAGTACAGCCCAGAGAACAGACCCGTTTAGCGAAGAGGGTTTTTTCGTCACGCACATGACCGTACAGGGGTGATCCAAGAAAAAGAGGCCGGCCCCCCTACCCGTGGGAACCGGCCTACTCCTCGGGATTTAGCAGGCGTCGTTCAAGATTTTCGCTGCACGCTCTGGAGTGGCGGAGAGTGGCTGGGGCGGCTGGGTTCGAACCAGCACCTTCCCGGGTAACAGCCGGGCGTCCTGCCAATTGGACCACACCCCAGCAATCACTCTGCCTGCGGTTCTTCCTCCAGTAGCACACTAGACCGCACTGCAGAATCGGACCCCTCGCCGGGACCTTGAGGGCAATTTCTCCGCACAAATGGATTATTTTTTAATCCATTAAATTCAGATTAAAGGCCAATAATTGATCGTTACTTAATGCAGTTTCTATGGTCTAACTTGACAAGCATAGAGAAAAACGTGACGCTCGAGTACCCCTTCCCCTCATCCCCGACATTCCCCATGAACACTCCCACCCACGGCCAGCCCTGGCTCCTTCTTGGTTTGTTGACGACGTCGCTCGCCCTCAACCTGTACATGGTGACCAACCGGCCGGCGCCCGCGAATCCACCGGTGGCCCCCGAAACGGCGCCCGAGGGGATCGACCATCGGCAGGCGACGCAAGCGGATTCGGGTGCCAACTCGGTTCCTGTGGAAGCCGCCCCGGCATCGATGGTTCCCGCACACCCGGTTGAGGTTCCCGCGGAGGTGGTTGCGGCATCGGGATGGTCGATCTTCGATGAGGCGGTCACTCATTCCCTCGCCCGCACCTTCGCCGCAGCAGACCCGGTGAACGGGGATGCGCTGAGCGCCGTGTACTCGCGGCTCTTTCACTGGGACATCGATCTGCGCCGAGACCTGCGCAAAGGGGACCGCATTCGCGTGGCTTGGAAGGCGACCGATGACGGCGTCGAGATCGCGGCGGCATCACTCAAGTCCGGCAAGTTGGGCAAGACCCTCACGGCCTACCGGTATCAGCGCTCTCAGGACGCCTATCCGAGCTTCTGGATGAAGGATGGAACGGAGATCACCCGTCGGCTCAAGGAGTCGCCGCTCGCCGACTACGAGATGGTCACATCGCTTCTCAAGGACCGCCCCTCGCACGCGGGCATGGACTTCAAGACGCCCGTTGGCACCCCCACGCTGGCCACGCGGTCGGGTCGGGTGACCCGCACCAACTGGAACACGCGCTCGAACGGCAATTGCGTCGAAATCGAGTTCTCCGATGGCGTGCTCGCCAAGTACCTGCACCTGGCGACGACATCGGTGCGGGCGGGGCAGCACGTTCGGGCAGGCGCGGTGATTGGAACGAGCGGAAACACCGGCCGCAGCAGCGGTCCGCACCTCCACTACCAGCTCAACAAAGGCAAGCGGGTCTTGGACCCGATCGACGTTCACGGGACCACCAGCCGGTCCATATCACCGGGAGATCACGATGCGTTTGGAAGCCATGTGGCGCGATTGGACGCGCTCCTCGGGAACGCCCTGGCAAGGCGCTAGGGTAGACCCGTTCGCGAACCCACAGCGTAGAGGACCGCGGCATCGTCGGGTAGGCGATCGACCGCCACCAACTCGGCACCGACCCGCGCCGCAGCCCGTTCGAGGTCCGACTCCCGAAGCGTGACGCTCGTGGGGTCCGGCGCGCGCAGCAGGTGCGCACCGACGGCCGCGCCAACGGCCCTGTCGAGGGCGCTCGGATCGTCGGAAATCCCGGCCCATGCGTGATGAAATTCGACGCCGGGGAGATGCACATCCAGCATGCCGGCCGATGCATGATTGAGCGTCACCACCCGTTCGGGAGAATTCCGCTCGATGAGTCGCACGAGTCGGCTTTGGCCGTCGACGGCAACGGTCGGGGATGAAACCGTGGCCAAGATCGCATCGGTGGACCGTATCGACCAAACTCCGGCCACCACCCAGGGCAGGCAGCCCACAAAGACCGCCACGGCCCGTCGGGCGCTTCGCGGCGGCGCAAACCATCCAAACACCGCTTCGGTGGCGAGGCCGGCCCAGATCATGAGCGCCACGGTTGCGATTGACAGGTGATGGAGGTCCGGTGCGGCCAGCGCGATCAGGCTCACTTGCAGCGGCACAAATACGGAACAGAATCGAGTCAAGGCGAATCGGGGCGTCTTGTCGGTGTCTTGCCAAGCGACCCAAGTACCGAGGGCCACCACGATCCATCCCGCAAACCTCAGCGGGGAGACCCATGATGGTGCCGATGCCGCCCACACCGTACCCAGTGCGGCAGTGCCGTCGCCGAGCCACGCCATGATGACGGCCGTTCGTCGGCTCGCCTCGATGGGCAGGCCTGTCATCCCCAAGACCAGGGGCCATTCCCCGAACGGGCCCGAGCACAGCGCATCGACTCCGGCAAGCGTTCGATGAACCGCCGCCCCAAGCAGGGGCAAGAGGGGAACGACGAGGGCCAATCCGATGGGGAGCCATCGCGACGGCAGCGGTGGGCGGAGGGGCGGTTTGTCCCACCGCATGATCGCCGCCGTTGCAGCCAGCGCCCCAGCGGTCAGGGCAAACGTGATGTTGGTCGCGATCCCCACACCGAACCCCAGGGCGAGACCCGCCAGACCCGGACGGCCTCCCCCCCATCGACGGCCCCAAAGGGCCCACAGACACAGCAATGCGCTGGCGGACAAGACCAGCTCAGAACTGCCCAAGGCGCGGCGAAGAAACACGTGAGTCCAGTCGGTGGCGAGGAGCGTGGCGGCTGCATTGGCGGCAATCGCCGAGCCGTGGATTCGAACAAAGCGGTGGACCAGGCCGATGAGCATCGCGCTCATTCCCAGGTGCAGCATCATCGTGGCGTCGTGATGGGCCCCGGTTGCTGCCAGGATTCGTCCCGGCCACTCGGCCGCGCCGCCGACGAACGGCGTCACTGCAATCGGCAGCTGCAGCGAGCCCAAGCGAAGGGACTCGATGGGCCGACCGCACGCGGCCAAAAATGGGCCAAATCGGTGCGCTTCTCCGGGGTTCAGCGCATCGATCGTGGGAGCACCGTCCATCCAGAGCCATGCGGGGTACCCGAGCACCCCCATGGTCCGAATGCCCCACCATGCAAGCACGATGTGCACCCCGAGAATGACCCATAGTGCGGCGCGCAGATGGTGTGGGTACAGAAAAAACACGGAAGTTTCTTACAGACAGCGGTTTATGATCCGTGCATATACTGTGAAGAGGGGCATCGCGAAGTGACCAAACCACGACAAAAAAATTGGCGCGAAAAACTCGCAGAATGGGCGGACCGAGTCGGGAACCTGATCGACGACGTGCTTCCTGGAGCCGCCGTTCCTGTTCCAGTGCGGCCGAGCCCGCCCCACCGCCCCCGAAGTCGGTAGTGGCGTGAGCCAGCGGAGGGGCGCCGAATGCCCCGCTTCGCCGCTGCGCCGCGGCACCTGACGCGGTTTTCTCTGGTCAGGCGGGGCCTGCACCCTTACCGGGTGGACACGATGCGATGGAACGAATGCAATGCTGAAGGGGTGCAGTCGCCCGTGGTGAACCTCGTTCGCGCGGATGCCGGTCGCCGGTGCGCGGGCGGTTGGACGGGGAGGATGCAGTGACCGGGCAAACCGCGGCTGAAATTGCGGTCTTGGCGTTGGCCCTCGGGGCGGCATGGCTCAGCATCCGAAAGCCCAGCCCACTGGATTGGGAGCGGCTGTGGAAGTCCGTCCTGGCCACCATCATCCGGGGTGAAGTGGAGCGGTCGGGCGGGGATCAAGCCGTTTGGTGGTCGCGGCTTCGTGGTGTCCCCTTTCACCCGGTCGGTCGCGACGCGGGCGCGAAGCTGAATCGGGCCGACCCCGCCGATGTGGGCATCCCCGCGCTGGAAGGAGAGCGGGCACTTGTCGAGCGGCTGGGTCGCTTGGACACCGTCGAAGCACGTTGGCAGGCCATGTTTCGGGACGATCCCGCGGCCCAACAGTCGATGCTCAGCGATCCCGCTGACTTGGGTCCGGCCTACGACCCGTCGGGTGTGCTGGCCCCCGGGGTGGGCTGGTCCGATGTGGCCGATTGGAATGCGGATGTCCAAGCCGCGATCGCGCGGCGTCTCGAAGGGGTGGTGGTTGCCGCGGCCGGATCCTTGGCGCCGGCGTTGTCTCGCAGTCTCCCGCACGGTGATGTCGTGAGTTTGGAATCGGAGACCGAGGCCGTGCTGTTGGGTTGCCTTCGGGACCCGCACCAGCGGCTGGTCCTGGTGACCGAAGGACCCCGGATCCATGCAATGTTGGTCGCCCTCCACGCGTCCCCAGCGCTGCGCGACCGCGTGGTCATGGTGCTTGCCCTTGACCCCCAGTTCGACGACGCGTGGATGGCGGAGCATTTTCAACACGAACCGTTCGATACGGAACTGAATCGTCAGACCCCGTACGTCGCGGTGTCCAACGCCCGTGCGGGATGCGAATCGGTCCGTCATCATCGTTTTCCGGAGCCCGCCGAGTTGGCCTCGGGGTGGCGCCCCATCGCGCCCATTGACCTCGGTCTGCTCGACCTCGACGAACTCGAGCCGGAGTTGGTGGCCCGTGCGTTATGGGTCTTCGTCGCCTTCTGCCTCTCCCGCCACTGACCCCCACCATGAACCACGTATTTTTTGGCATTGTGACCGTCGCGATCGCGTTCGCCGTGATCAACGGAACACCCGCGGAGGTGGGTCAAGGCGCGCTGGATGCAGCCAAGGCCAGCGTGAATCTCGCCATTGGGTTGGTGGGGTACATCGCCTTGTTTCTGGGCCTGATGAAGGTCGTCGAAGAAGCCGGTGGGCTGGCCTTCATGGCGCGACTGATTCGCCCGGTCTTGATTCGGTTGTTTCCCGATGTTCCCCCCGACCATCCCGCGATGGGGGCGATGGTGATGAACATCGCAGCCAACGCGTTGGGCCTGGGGAACGCGGCGACGCCCTTTGGTCTCAAAGCGATGAAGGAACTCAACGACCTCAACACCGAGAAGGGAACTGCGACCAACGCAATGGTGCTGTTCCTGGCGATCAACACCAGTGGACTCGCCCTGCTGCCCACCGGCATCATCGGTCTCCGCGCGCTGAAGGGATCGGCCGATGCCGCCGCCATCTTCCCCACGACCCTCCTGGCCACCGCGATCTCGACCGTGGTGGGCATCACGGCGGCGATCGGGTTGTCTCGGTTGCCGATGTTCGCATCCACGGCACCGGCACCGGCCGAACCCATCGAGCGGCCGCCGCTCAACCTTGCCGAGTTGCTGCCCTGTGCGCTGGCCATGCTTGCGCTCGTTGGGCTCGTGGTTGCGGTGTACGTCAACGGCGAGGCCGCGAGCGTGTGGATCATGCCCGCGCTGATCTTTGGCATGCTGTTGGTGGGTGTGCTTCGCGGTGTGAAGGTGTACGAGGTCTTTGTCGCGGGCGCAAAAGAAGGGTTCTCCCTGGCGGTGATGATCATTCCCTACCTGGTGGCCATTCTGAGCGCGGTGGGAATGCTGCGGGCATCGGGCGGACTTCAACGGTTGGTGGACTGGGTCAACCCGCTCACGTCGAGCCTGGGCATACCGGGAGAGGTGTTGCCGCTTGCGCTCCTTCGCCCGCTCAGCGGGTCGGGCGCGTTTGGGATCACGGCGGAGCTGATTGAAGCGCACGGTCCAGACTCGCTGGTCGGCAACATCGCGTCGACCATGAACGGCTCCACGGAGACGACGTTTTACGTGTTGGCGGTGTACTTCGGGTCCATTGGCGTCACGAAGATCCGACACGCGGTTCCGGCTGGACTCGCGGCCGACTCCGCCGGTGTGTTGGCGAGCTGCTGGGCCGTCCACTGGTTGCTGAGCTGATGCCCCTTACCGCGCCATCTCGGCTTCGAGCCATGCCGTGTCTTCGGCTCCCGTCTCCGGCAAGCTGACCTGGCTTCCGGCCACGCGCACCACCATTCGACTCAGTCCGTGCAGCCGCATGAACGGGCCTTGAACGATGTGCACGCTCTGAAGTTTGTCTCGGCTCAAGATGAACGTTCGCCGATTGAAGAATCCGCGGCGCGAGACGATCGACGTCGGCGTGACCAACCACCCTTGTTTGGCCCAGTCCAGCCACGCGCCCACCAACGCAAGGGGGAGGATGACCAGCATCACCCACCGGAGCGATTCCAAGAACGCGAAACCGAAACCGATGATGACCAGGGCCCTGACCGACGCGCCAACCAAGGCGCGGTACAGCGAGCGTGGATGGGCTGGGCGAAGCGGTGTGGACCACGGGTCGACTTGAGCATGCGGAACCGCGCATGATGCCACCGCGCTGAGTTCTTCGGACTCGACCATGGGCACCATGCCTTCGGCTTGCCGGACCTGGCCTTCCACAACGCCCAACCCCGCGGTCTCGATCAGCACGGTTCCGTAGCCCATGAGGCGACGAATGAGGGGTTCATCGGTTCGCACCATTTGCACTTTCGATAGTGGAATCTCGACGTTTCGCTTCGTCGTGAGCCCTTGGGTGGTGCGGACCGCATTGTCCAATCGGGTCATCTTGTATCCGAAGAAGCGGAACACGCTCGTCAGGGCGCTCACGGCCCAAGACCCCACGAAGGCCAGCATGAACGCCGCGATGATCATGCTTGGCTGCATCTTCACGGTGAGCTCGCGGGCGACTTCGGGTCCCGCTTGGTTCATGAGTTCGAGTCCGACCGCCGTGATGACCGCAACGGTCCCGATGGTGCGCTGCGTCAGGCCGAACGCGAGGATCTCGGCGATGCCCATGGATACGATGGGCTCGTCGGTCTCCTCGTCTCCCGTCGGCGTGGTCAACGAGCCCACCTCAGCGAGCTGATCCCGAAGCAGTGTGGCGTCCTCCACACTGAGGGCCGAGAGCAGTCCTTCGGTCGACTGCTCGCCCGCGGTGTCGATGCGCAGTTCCACCAGCCCGGTCCACGAGTGGAACAGGTTCTGGACCAGCTCAACGTTCTGAATCCGGGCGGGGTCAATCGTTCGAGACCGCCGGTTCAGCAAGCCGGAGTTGATCTCCAACCGGCCTTGTTGCATGCGGTACCGGAGGGTCGCCCAGTGAATGAATGTGTTCCACACGCTCGCCAGCGTGAAGACCAACACCACCATCAAGTCGACAAAGCGCATCCCGACCCCCTCGCCGCCCACGACGACAAAGAGCAGGAAGGGCCACATGCTTCGGATCGTGGCCCATGCGCGGGGAAACAAATTCACCGCCAAGCTCACGGGGTGGAGCCCTTTCCACGGGGTGTCGGGGGTCAACACGGTGTCGGCATCCAGCAAGCCCCCAGCCTCCGCATTCCCCGTGGGTGTTGGAAGGACAATGGCGTCCTCGGTCAGCAGCTCGAGGCCCTTGGGGACGGTTCTGCGGATCGTCTGCAGGTGAACGCCCACCGAGTCTGGGTCGGCAAGTCCCTCCGGGTCCCGGAGCTCATCGGGCTGCGGAAACGGTCGGGTCGGCCCATCATCGGGAATGGTCTTGGCCGGACGCGCCGCTTCCTCGGTGGGCTGGTCGGATGCATCCAGGTCGTCGACCGCGATCGCGTCGGTCCGTTCGACGTCGTCGCCGCCATCAGACGCCATCGTCCCCGCCTCGGCGCGACAAGACGTCGCGCAGCCGTTCGGCCTCCTCGGTCCGCAACCCCGGAATGGACCCGTCGGCGCTCATTCCCGCGGCCGTGAAGACCAGCAGTCGAGACAAACCGAACGCCCGCTCGAGTGGGCCCTGACGCGTATCGACGTGCTGGATTCGGTTGTGGGGGATGGAGGACCATCGCCTGAACAGCACGCCACTCTGCACCAACAGGTCGGATTCGCGAACGGCGTAACGAAATGCGCCGTACTCCAGGGCCGGCCAGAAGAGGGCAAACACGATGTTCACGGCGATCAAGGTCACCACCACGACCGCCACCAACTCGCCGCGCAGCACGGTGGATGCCGCGATGCCGAAGGCAATCAACGTCGGGATGCCCACAAGGAGCAGGCGGCTGAATCGCTGCAAGCGCCACAGCATCACGGCGCCGGGGTCGAGTCTCTGGTCGGCGGATGTGTCGGTCATGGATCCTTTTCTATCACGGCAATGTCGGCAGGGGCCTCAAGACCTTGCTACCATCGTTTGATGCATACACGAAGAACTCTTTTGCCTTTGCTTGTGCCGATGGCCATGGCCTGCGGCACCGCCTCTGATGACGCGGTGGATTCGGGGCCATCCCCGTCCGATCCGACCTGCGATACCGTGGTCACCAGCACCGATCCGGTGAACGGGGCGATGGACCACTATTACCGGGACTCCCTCCGGTTCATGCTGTCCGAGCCCGACCCGACCGCTCGAGTGATCACGGACATCGTGGGGACGACATCTCGGGAGGATGGTGGGTCCACCATCGTCTTTGATCCGGAAGGACCGCTGAGTCCCTCCACGGAGTACACGGTGGGACTCGACTATTGCTACGGCGAGCCCGAGATTGCGTTCACCACATCGCACTATGGCGCGCCACTCGATGCGAACGCGGTCTTGGACGGCCGCGCGTACTCGATTGCGTTCGACTCGGGCGTGTACACCGTTGGCGAGAATGCCGGTGAGTTGCTGAACGCGGTCTTTACCCGACCGGTCTTGGTGCAGTTCGAGGACGCCGGCGGGGGCTTCGTCGACATCATTGCAGCGGTTGGCAAGGCCGATGTGCAGCCTCCGGAACAGGACCTGTGCGGCCGGACCATCACGCTTCGCCAGGTGTCGATCAACGAGCTTCCGCTCCTCTCTGGCGGCGTAGCTGATTTCGAATTTGGCGCCCAAGATGGGGTGTTGCGATTCGCTTCCCTCCTGTTTGAGGGCACGGTTGCGTCCGACGCAACCACTCTGGGAGGCATTCGGTACGAGGCCGTGATGGGGGTGGCCGAGATCGTTGGGTTGTTGCCCGAGTTCGGTGATCTCCAGAGCGTCTGCGACCTGGCAGAAAATCTTGGAATCCCGTGCAGTCCGTGCCCCAACAGTCCCGCGCTCCAGTGCATTCCCCTGGCGGCCAAGGGCATCCGCGCGGACCAAGTCGAGCAAACCCTCGTGACCATCACGGAGGCCGGCACGCACCCAGACTGCGACCCCGCGGAGTGAGCGCATGGATGCCGGCCGATTGTTGGAGGCGATTGCCGCGGGCGATGCCAATGGAACGGCCTTGGCCGGGCGGTTTGGGGTCAGCCGGACGGCGATCTGGAAAACGATGGAACAGCTGCGCCGCGAAGGCGTGGTGATCCAGGGGACGGCCGGCGAGGGGTACGCGTTGGTGAACCCGGCCGGGTATGGACCGCTGACCGTGGGGTGGCGGTTGGGACGCGGGGTGGTGTTCCATCAAGCGTGCGGTTCCACCAACGTCGAGGCCCGCGCGGCGGCCGATGCGGTCGATGATCCGGCGGGAATTGTGGTGGTCGCCGACGAACAGCACGCCGGTCGCGGTCGACTGGGGCGGAGTTGGGACGCCGAGCCCGGTCAAAATTTGCTCTTTAGCCTCGTGTTGACGCCCCCGGTCTTGCCCCAGTTTGCGCCGGTCTGCGTTTTGGCTTGGGCGGCCGCGATGGCGGAGTAATTGGACTGCTTGGTGAAGTGGCCAAACGACTTGGTCACCCGAGAGGGCAAGAAGTTGGGTGGAATCCTGGCGGAGCTCTCGTCCGAGGCGGAGACCATCCGGTATGTCGTTCTCGGAGTGGGAATCAATGCCAATCAACGCGATTTTCCTGGGCTTCCGCACGCCACTTCGTTGGCAGCGGAGTGGGGAGACACCGTCGACCGCGCTGCATGGTTGGCCCGACTGGTGAACGCGGTCGAGTCCGTCCCGATCGGTCGGGTTCCGTGTCTGGAGGGGTGGCGCCGTCGCAGTCACACGCTCGGAAAGCGGGTGCGCGTCAATGGCATCGAAGGCGTTGCGTCGAACGTCCGCGAGGATGGCGCACTGATCGTGGACGGGCACGTCGTCTTGGCCGGCGACGTCGAGCTGGTTGGTGCTCAGAACGAGCGTGCCCCCGCCGATTCCGAGCGATAGGGGCCCTTCATGCTGCTGGGAATCGATGTCGGAAACACGAACACGGTGATCGGAGCCCTCGATGGCCTCGACGTGGTGCACTTGTGGCGGGTCAGCACCGTTGACCGCACCACCGATGAGTTCGGATTGGCCTTGCTGCAGTTGCTGGATCACCAGGGCATTTCGCACGCCGACATCGAAGGCGTCGCCGTTTGTTGCGTGGTGCCCAGCGTTCTCTACGCCATCGAGAAGGCGGCGCGCCGCTACCTCAAGTGCGACGTGCTGGTGGTGGGCAAGGGAATCAAGACGGGCATGCGGGTGCGCACCGACAACCCCCGAGAGGTCGGCGCTGACCGGATCGTCAATGCGGTGGCGGCGTTTGAAGCGCACGGTGGCCCGCTCGTCGTGGTGGACTTCGGAACGGCCACGACCTTCGATTGCGTGAACGGTCGGGGCGACTACATCGGGGGTGCGATTGCGCCCGGCTACCAGATTTCCGCCGACGCGCTGTTCACTCGAACGGCCAAGTTGCCGCGGGTTCCGCTCCAGCGACCCGAGCGGGCCATCGGGACCAACACCGTCGCCAGCATGCAGAGCGGTTTGTTCTGGGGCTACGTTGGGCTCGTGAACGAGCTTGCGCGCCGGTGCAAAGCGGAGTTTTCAGAGCGACCAGACTGCGTGGCCACGGGCGGCTTGGCGCGGCTGATCGGCGGAGCGTGCGACGAGATCGACGCACACGACGAGCACCTGACGCTTCGGGGACTTCGAATCCTCTGGGATCGCAACCACGAATAAGTCTTTGCTGTACCCCGAGCGCCGATCGGCGGTACAGTTCGGTCATGGGCATTCCATTTCAACGGCTTGGCATTCCGGCACCCTTTCGAAAATCGGTGTCGCCCTCGGCGCCGCGATCGGCGAAGATCGCGGTGGCGAAGGGATTGATCCCGTGCACGGCCGATGTGCAGCTCGCGTTGCTTTACGTGCTCGCCGTCGACAAAGACCGGGCGGTCGCCAAGGCCGCGCGCGGCACGATGAAGACGATGCCGGTGCCTCAGGTGCTGAGTGGAATCACGCAGTCCACTTTCCCCAAGGTGCTGGAGTTCATTGCCCAGTTTCGCGCCGACCCCGAACTCGATGAGCGCCTGCTTCAGTTGCGGAGCACCCCCGATCGCGCCGCTGAGTTGGTGGCTGCGCGTGCCGACAAAGGGCTCTGCGAGGCGTTGGTGCGAAACCAGGAGCGGCTGTTGATGACGCCGTCGGTGTACGTCCAGTTGCACGCCAACCCCAACTGCACGGAAGAGGATCTCCAGAACGCGGAGTCGTTCCTTCGGATGCACGATTCATTGCCAGCGGTTTCGGAACGGCGCCCATTCGAACAGAAACAAGCGGAAGCGGCGGCCGAGGAACAGGCGGCCAGCACCCCTCCGGGCAATCCGCTGGACGACTTGTTCGATGATGCCCCTGCGCCCGCAGCCCCGGTGGAGGATGCCATCGAAGCCCCCCCGCCGGCCCCCGCGGCCGATGCGGCGGCGGTCGCGCCGGTCGTCGAGCCCGCAGTCGAGCCCGACCTCGACATGTTCAACCTCGACTCCGTCGGGACCGACTCGACGGACTTGGGGGCGTTTCGGTTCGACTTCGATGACGACATGGAGGATTTCTCCTGGGACCTGACGCGGGAGCCCGAACCCGACGCGGCGCAACCGACCGCGACAGAGGAAGAGGAACAGAAGCTTTCGCTGGAGCAGAAGTTGCGCGAGATGACCGTGGGCAAGAAGATCAAGCTTGCCTACATGGGGAACCTGGAGGCTCGGAAGATCCTGGTGCGGGACCCCAACAAGATTGTTGCCGCCGCGGTGGTCAAGTCAGGGCGCTTGACACCCAACGAGGTGTCGTCCTTTGCCGGCAACAAGAACCTGCATGATGAAGTGGTTCGACTCATCGCGAGCAACAAAGAGTTCGTTCGCAAATACCCGGTGCAGGTCGCGCTGGTGAACAACCCAAAGTGCCCGCTTCCCGTCGCGCTCAAGCTGATGCAAAACCTTCACAAGCGCGACCTTCAGCAGTTGGCCAACAACCGAAACGTGCCCAGCGCGATCTTTGGCACGGCCATGAAGATGTTCAAGAGCAAGTATCGGAAGTAGCCGCCCGCGGCCTCAGGCGAGCGGCACGTAGGGCAGGTCGTGCGCGGCCGCGACCGCCTCGTACGTCACCTTGCCGTCGGCCACGTTCACGCCGGGGCGAAGGGTTGGGTCGTCGGCAATGGCGGCCCGCCAACCCTTGTTCGCAATGGCGACGCCTTGACGCATCGTCGCGTTGTTGAGCGCGAAGGTCGACGTCCGTGCGACCGCTCCCGGCATGTTGGCCACGGCGTAGTGGACAATGCCGTCGACGAGGTAGATGGGGTCGGCGTGCGTGGTCGCATGGGTCGTCTCCACGCAACCGCCTTGGTCCACGGCAACGTCGACGATGGCGGCGCCGGGCTGCATCAGGGCCAGGTGCTCGCGGGTCACGAGGTGCGGTGCTCTGGCGCCCGCAACCAGCACCGCACCGATGACCAAGTCGGCGGTGCCCAGCGCTTGTTCAAGGTTGTGCGTCGAGCTGTAGAGGGTCTTGACCCGGCCTTGGAAGGCGTTGTCAAACCACCGAAGTCGGTGGAGGTTGATGTCGAGAACGGTGACGTCGGCACCCATGCCCATCGCCATGCGAACGGCATTGAGACCCACGATGCCGCCGCCAATCACGACCACGTTGCCGGGTGCGACACCCGGGACGCCGCCCAGCAGCACGCCTCGGCCGCCGCACACCCGCTCGAGACACCGGGCCCCGGCCTGGACGCTCAGTCGACCGGCCACCTCGGACATTGGGGTGAGCAGGGGGAGCGATCCGTCGGGGTCTTGCACGGTCTCGTAGGCGATGCCCACGACGCCGGCGCTCAACAGGGCATCGGTCTGGGGCCGGTCAGGGGCGAGGTGCAGGTACGTGTACAGGATTTGCCCTTCGCGCATCCGGGTGTACTCGGGCGCGATGGGTTCTTTGACCTTCCAAATCATCTCACTGCGCGCCCACACCTCTTCGGCCGTGCTCACAATCTCCGCGCCCGCGGCGATGAACTCGGCATCGGGGATGCCGGAGCCGGCACCGGCGTTCTGTTCGACCAGCACGCCGTGGCCCTGCTGAACCAGTTGTCGGACGCCAGCGGGGATGAGACCGACTCGGTTCTCCTGGGGTTTGATTTCCTTTGGAACACCTACAAGCATGGACCCCTCCGATTTTCAGGCGACCCGTATCCCGTCGACAAACGGGAGGGAATAGCGGATCGCATTATTGGGGTTTGACTGGAGCGGGATACCGGGTCCGCCGGGAACGCCCGGTCCTGGGTTAGAATGGACCGAGCGAAGGAGCGAATCATCGAGGTTCAACAGAAAGGTTCATCCACCACGGGCGGCGTCACTCGGAGCGCGCTTGTGCCCACCGGGGAGTCGTCCCGTCCTTCCCGGTGCACGCTTCACTTCTCGAACGCGGACTCTTTGCGGGAGGTGGTCGGGGAGCTGGGCAAGCACCTGACGGTGACCGGCGATGTGCTGGGCGTCGAGATTGCGCAGCGGGGCAATGAGGTCACCCTCTTGGGCAACGACCAACCCGTTCACCAAGCGGCGACGCTGCTGACCCAGCTCGAGTCCATTGTGGCGACGGGGTACAATTTGACCAGCCGGGATGTGGAGCAAGCCGCGCGGTTGCTTCAACACGAGCCCGATGCCAACCTGGTGGAGTTGTTTGGCGACACGGTCCACATTGGGGTTGGCAACCGACGCATCCATCCGCGGACGCTCAATCAACGCGTCTACATCAACGCGATTCGCAATCATGATCTGGTGTTTGGCATTGGGCCCGCCGGTACCGGGAAAACCTATTTGGCGGTGGCCATGGCGTTGGGGGCGCTCTTTCGGAATGAAGTCAAGCGCATCATCATCAGTCGGCCCGCCGTGGAGGCCGGTGAAAAGTTGGGCTTTCTCCCGGGCGACATGGTCGACAAAGTGGATCCGTACTTGCGCCCCATGTACGACGCACTGTACGACCTGGTGGACGGGGATCGAGTCAACCGGTTGCTCGAGAAGGGAACGATTGAGGTCGCGCCCATCGCATTCATGCGGGGGCGAACGTTGGCCGATGCGTTCGTCATCTTGGATGAGTCTCAAAACACCACCCGGGCGCAGATGAAGATGTTCTTGACGCGGCTGGGGATGTCCTCGCGGGCCGTGGTGACGGGCGATCCATCTCAGGTGGATTTGCCCCGCGGCCAGCGCAGCGGGTTATCCGACGCCGTTGAGGTGTTGTCTGGGGTACCGGGCATCGAAATGACCCGGCTCACGGAGGTGGATGTGGTTCGGCACCCACTCGTGGCGCGCATCATCCGCGCGTACGCCAAGGCAGAGAAGGACGAGTAATGGACGCCACCAAGACCCCGAATCGATTGATCGCGGGACTGCGCAACGCCACAGTGCGCCGTTTGTTCGCCTTGCTTGTTCTCTCGCTTGGTGCCGGAGCGTTTGTCGCCGAGTACACGCGGGTACCCGACTCAGACCTCGCGATTGGCAGCGTAGCGACCCGCACCATCCGGGCGAATGCAAACTTTCCATTCGTCGATTGGGCGGCCACCTTGGAGCGTCAGCGCGCAGCGGAGGTGCGGGTTCAGCCGGTGTTCGACTTTGACTCCACGCAGTCGGGCAAGATTCGCGGGCGTGTGGCGGAAGCGTTCGAGATGGCGCGCATTCGCCTCGCGCAGATCGACTCCTCCGACGTGGCCTCCAAAGGACTGTTGTACAACGATTTTCTCGCTGTCCTCGATCTGAGTCTGGACCCGACCACCCTCGAGCGCTTGGCGGCGCAGGGATTCTCGGCGGACGTGGAGGCGCTGATCGTGAAGCTGGTCTCCGGTGAGTTGGGCCGGTTCATCATTGCGGATCGCTCGCTGCTGCCCACGGAAGAACAGCCCATCTCGGTGATTCGAATCCTGCAGGAGAGCCGGGATGAAATCACCCTCGATGGCTTTGGCAAGGTTGTGGTGCCCGATGAAGTGCGGCGCGACATCAAGATGACGGCCTTTGACACCATTGACGGTGCGATGCCCTCCGATGCGCGATTGGCAGCGGTGGCCGTTGCGCAGGCGGCGGTGCGCCCCAACTTTTCCACCAATCAGCTGCTGACGGAGGAGCGCCGGCGTGCTGCGCGCGACCAGGTCCGGGACGTGGTGATCCAGGTGCAGCGGGGCACGACCATTGTGCGAGAAGGCGAGGTTGTGACGGCGGGCCAGGTCGACACCCTCAACTCCATGCGCGCCGCGCGGGGTGGCGGCGGCGCCGGGGGCCTGTTCGTCGCGGTCAGCTTCTTTGCTGCGCTCGTGTTTTCGAGCTTGTACATCTTCGCATCGGGATTCATCAAGAAGTTCTCGGTCCGGCCCCGCGACATCGAAGCCTCGGCGTTTCTTGGATTGGTTGTCCTGGGGATTGCTCGCTTGATCATCGAGGTCGCGGAGCCGCTATCGACTTCGTTTGGCGGGGGCATGCCGGAGTCGAGCCTGTGGTACCTCGCGCCGTTTGCAGGGGGGGCCATGTTGGTCCGCATCTTGGTCAACAGCGAGACGGCCTTGGTGTGGGTGACGGCCATGAGCTTGATGGGCGGTTTAATGATGGACCACAAGGCCATTTACACCGTTTTCTTCTTGTGTTCCGGGTTGGTCGCCGCGGGGGGAATTGCCCACACCAAGGAGCGCGTAAACGTGCTCCGCGCGGGCCTGTTGACCGGGTTGGTCAACGCCGCTCTTGCGTTGTTGATCAGCCTGTTGCAAGTGCAGCTTGGAGAGGTGGACTTCACGGGGCCAGCCCAACCGCTGTGGGACATGGGCTTTGCGTTCTTGGCCGGGAATCTGTCCGCAATCATGGTGTTGGGCATGGTGCCCATGTTTGAGTTGTTCGGGTTTGTCACCGACTACAAGTTGTTGGAGTTGGCCAACCTGAACCACCCGTTGCTCCGGCAGTTGATGCTGCGGGCCCCCGGGACGTACCATCACTCGGTGATTGTCGGTTCGCTGTCGGAAGCGGCCGCCGAAGCGGTGGGCTGCAACGCGCTCGAGACCCGCGTGAGTTGTTATTTTCACGACATCGGAAAGGCGGTCAAGCCCCGCTACTTCATCGAGAACCAGCGGGAAGCTCCGAATCCCCACGACTCCATTCAACCGCATCAGTCCGCGCGCATCATCATCAACCACGTCTTGGATGGCGAGGCCATGGCGCGCCAGTACAAACTCCCGCGGCCCATCATCGATGCGATTCGCACCCACCACGGCACCGGCGTGATTCGATACTTTTACGCAAAGGCAGTGGAGGCGGCCGAGGACGGAACCACGGTTGACCCCGAGGACTTCCGCTACCCGGGGGAGCTGCCGAAGACCAAAGAGACGGGCATCATTTTGCTCGCCGACCGGGTCGAGGCCGCCTGCCGCACCCTGCCCGACCCCAGTCGCGAAGCGATTGGTGCAATGATTCAGAAACTGGTGAACTCGGCGGTGACCGACGGTCAGTTGGTGGAGTGCCCGCTGACCATCAGCGAGCTGTACACGATCATGGACACGTTCACGGAGACCCTGTTGGGAATCTACCATCACCGGATCGAGTACCCTGGCATGCCCGTGATGCCGCCCAACGCCGCGCAAGTCTCGAAAGACTCGCTGATCACCCTGGACGTCGCCGGACAATCCAACGAAGAAAACGTTGCGCTCAGTCCCATGCCCGAGGCCTGACGTGCCGGTCGATGTGATGGTTGATGCGAGTGCCGGATCGCACGAAGACCTGGCGGCGCGCGTGGCCTCGTGGGCAGAGCAGTGCTTGGCGGTGCTGGACAAGGCGGACCATGAGCTCGCGGTCACGCTCACCGATGACGCGCGGATTCAGCGCCTCAATGGCGAGTACCGGAGCAAACCCGAGCCCACCGATGTGTTGTCCTTTGGTCAGATGGAGGGCGAACCCTTCGCGTCGCCGGTGCCCGTGCTTGGGGATCTGGTGATCAGCCTCGAGACCGCGCAGCGTCAGGCGGCGGAGTTGGGTCACCCGTTGGCAGCGGAGCTGCGCATTTTGGTCGTCCACGGCGTGCTTCATTTGATCGGACACGACCACATCGACCCCGCCGACCGTGCGGCGATGGCGCACGCGGAGAATGACCTCCTGGAGCGCTTGCCGTCTGTTCCGGAGTGGCCTACTACCTCCGGGTTAATCGCACGCGCGGGTGGCCCATGAACCATGACACACACGAACTCTTCAAGAACCTGAGCGGTCGAATTGCGACGCTCCGGGGGCATCTTTGACGTCGAGGGATTGAACCGGAAGATTGCGGAGCTCGATGAGCAGAGCGCCGACCCCGAGTTCTGGAATGACGCCGCCAATTCGGCAGTGGTGCTCAAAGAAAAGGCGAAGCTGAGCCGGATGGTCGACAACTTCGGCGGCTTGGTTTCCGCATTCGAAGATGCCGAGACGATGCTGGAGCTGGCCAAGGAAATGGATGACGCCGAGAGCATGGCCGAGGGTGAGGCGATGCTCCAATCCCTCAAGCCCCAGGTGCGGCAGTTTGAACTCGAGCAGATGCTTTCTGGAGAGGCCGACGACTGCGACGCCATCCTGGAAATCAATTCCGGCGCCGGTGGCACCGACGCAAGCGATTGGGCGGAGATCCTCAAGCGGATGTATCTGCAGTGGGCCTCGAGCATGGGATTCAAGGCCAAGCTCGTCGATGAAGCGGCCCACGAGGAAGCGGGCATCAAAAGCTGCACCATCGAGGTGCACGGTCAATACGCCTACGGGTATTTGAAGGCGGAAATCGGCGTCCACCGCCTCGTGCGCATCTCGCCTTTCGACTCCAATGCTCGGCGCCATACGGCCTTTGCATCCGTGGCCGCCTACCCGCAGATCGACGACGACATCGAGATTGAGATTGTGGAGTCCGACCTCCGCATCGACACGTATCGGGCGTCCGGTGCAGGCGGTCAGCACGTGAACACCACCGACTCAGCCGTGCGGATCACCCACCTCCCAACGTCCATTGTCGTGCAGTGCCAAAACGAGCGCAGCCAGCACAAGAACAAGGCGACCGCCATGAAAATGCTGCGGTCGAAGCTGTACCAACACGAGATGGAAAAACGGCAAGCCGAAGCGGACGCCATCAATGCCAACAAGAAAGCAATCGAATGGGGGTCGCAGATTCGGTCGTACGTCATGCATCCGTATCGGTTGGTCAAAGACCTCCGAACCGGCGTGGAGATGGGGAACACCGACAAGGTGCTGGACGGCGACTTGATGGGCTTCATGGAAGCATGGTTGGTTCAGCAGAGCACGGCGGAGGTGACCCAGTGATGCGCGCGGCGGCAGTTGTGCTGCTGGTCGGCTGCGCCAAGGAAGCGCCGGACTCGGTGATCGCGGGGACCATCGCATTGACCGGCCACCCCGAGCAGGCCGATGTGCGGTGGGACAAGGCCTTTGGGTACGCGGAAGGGGACTCCATGATCGCCTTCTTCACGGGTGCGGAGGGTGCGACCTGCAGCAGCATTGCGGCCTACCTTGGCCCGGCGGACGGAGCGCTGGAGAAAGACGACATTCTCGAGGGCGGATCGTGCACCATGTTTGTCCGCACCACCGAGTGGGATGGATCGTGGGCGGCATCGTATCCCGACCCGGATGCCAGCTACCCACCCAGCATTGACTCGAACATTCGGTGCGAGTTCGGTTCGGGCGAATGGGTCTACGAGGAGCGCGGCGAAGGGTACACGGACTACTACTGGAGCGGCACGGTCTGGCAAGGCATCCCCGATGCCTTCGATTGGTCCTTCAGCGGCGGGAGGTCTGGGTTCGACATCACCGTCGACATGACCCACTTTGACGGCGGTTTTCTGCACTCGGATGACCACTCGGAAGTGCTCGGTACGGGGGACATCGCGGGCAGCATGACGGCTTCTTGGTGCGGGCAGCTGGAACGGGCAACCGCGCTGTGAGCAACTGAGCCCGAGTTGGCCCCCATTTGGGCCCCCACAAGGCCTCTGGACCGGTTAACCCCCGCTGCCTGCGCTCGCGCGCACGCAAAGGGAGTGTGTCATGTACGAGTTTGACGAGAGCCGCCTTGAGAAAATCGCCGCACTCCGGGAAGAGGGCATTGAGCCTTACCCGCACAACCTTGCGGTGGAGCACACGGCCGCCCAAGCGGTGGAAATGATGGGAGACCGCGACAATGAGTCGCTGGCTGCCGATGAGACGGAAGTGACTGTGGCCGGGCGCTTGATGTTTCGAAACCTGATGGGAAAAGCCGGTTTTGCGCGAATTCAGGATCGCTCGGGCCGGGTTCAAGTTTACGTTCGCAAGAACACGGTCGGCGACGAAGCCTTCGCAATCTGGAAACGCCTCGACCTGGGGGATCACATTCGAGTGACCGGACGCTTCATGCGCACGCGCACCGGCGAGGCCACCATCAACGCCCAGACCTTGACCCTTGCGGGCAAGTGCATCGCATCGATGCCCGACAAGCACAAGGGCATCACCGACATCGAATTCAAGAGCCGGCAGCGGTACGTCGACCTGTTCATGGATCCCGAAAGCGCCGAGACCTTTCGCCGCCGCTCGGAAATTGTGCGGTACACCCGCGAGTTTTTTGCGGCCAGAGACTACCTCGAAGTCGAGACGCCCATGATGCACGTGATTCCCGGTGGCGCCACGGCCCGACCGTTCATCACCCATCACAACGCGCTCGACATGGAGTTGTACATGCGGGTTGCCCCCGAGCTGTACCTGAAGCGGCTGGTCGTCGGCGGGTTTGAGCGGGTCTTTGAAATCAACCGCAACTTCCGGAACGAAGGGGTCAGCACCAAGCACAACCCCGAATTCACGATGCTGGAGTTTTACGAGGCCTACCAAACATGGCACGGCTTGATGGAACTGACCGAAGACCTGATCAGCGGAATGGCCGAGGCGGTTACCGGCAGCCACGATGTGGCGTACGGCGACCTTGAACTGTCCTTTGCCAAGCCGTGGCGTCGGCTGAAGATGGCCGATGCCATTGCGGAATACGCCGGCATGGCGCCCGAAGAAGTCCACGACCCGGATGCACTGCGGGCCCGCTGGCTTCGCGATCATCCGAGCGATGCGACCCATCCGAACCTCCCCACTTCGGTGGGCAAGTGGTTTGAATGGTTCATGGATGGGTACGTGGAAGCGCACCTGGTTCAGCCCACGTTCATCACGCACTTTCCCGTTGAGATTTCCCCGCTCTCTCGGCGCTCCGAGACCGAGGACGGCGTGGCCGAACGGTTCGAGCTGTTCATCGCGGGGCGGGAGATCGCAAACGGGTTCAACGAGCTCAACGATCCCGTGGACCAAGCCGGGCGGTTCGAGGCGCAGGTTGTCAGTCGTGAAGCCGGTGATGATGAAGCGATGTACTTCGATGCGGACTACATTCGCGCACTGACCTACGGCCTTCCGCCGACGGCGGGAGAAGGCATCGGGATCGACCGGCTGGTGATGTTGCTGACCAACCGCCAGAGCAGTCGAGAGGTGATCTTGTTCCCCACCCTGCGGCCCGAACAGAACACGGGCGGCGACCCCTCTGCCGATGAGGACGCCTCCAGCTGATGCGCTTTGCCCTTCAAATCGCATGGTCCCACTTGAAAGGCCGTCGCCGCACGGTGGGAGTCAGTGCGATTGGGTTGGTTGCCGTGCTGGGCGTCACGGTGGGCGTGACCGCACTGATCATGGTGTTGGCCGTCATGGAAGGGTTCGAGATTGACTTGCGCGAGAAGATCTTGGGGTCGAACGCGCACGTTGTGGTCTTGCATTTCGACGGATATTTTGACGACTACGAAGGAACGCAGGCGACCCTCGAGGGCATCGATGGTGTCGCCGCATCGGCGCCCTTCATCTACACCAAGGCCATGATTCAGGGTCGGTTTGGCCACGACGGCGTCGTGGTCAAGGGGCTGGATGTGAAGCGCACCCAAAGCGTGACGAACGTGCGCGATGTGCTCACCGTGGGTCCACTCGGAGCGCTGACGTCGATGGAAGAGCGGGCCGGGGTGTTCGCCAGCCTGCGCGACCCGCCCCGCGCCATCGCGCAACCCGCCGACGACACCGAAGCCTTGCCCGGCATCATTGTGGGCACCAAGCTGGCGGAAACGATGAGCCTGTTTCCCGGTGACCGCGTGCACCTGATCAACCCTGCCGGTGGCGGGACCGGGCCATTTGGAAGCCCGATTCCCAAGGTGAAGCCGTTTCGGTTGGCGGCGGTGTTCGAGTCGGGGATGTACGAGTACGACACAGGCTGGACCTACGTGGCCAAGGAAGACCTCCAGCAGTTCTTGGGCGTCGCGGACGTGGTGACCGGGTACGAAATTCGGGGCCACGACATCGAAGAGGCCGGAGCCATCAAGGACCGCATCGATCGGGCGCTGGGCTACCCGTTCTACACCAACCACTGGAAAAAGCTGAATCAGTCGCTGTTTGAGGCGCTTGCCTTGGAGAAAGTGGTCATGGGCCTCATCTTGAGCCTGATTGTCCTCGTGGCGAGCCTCAACATTGTCGGCATGTTGGTCTTGGTGGTGGTCACCCGGACCCGCGAGATCTCCATCCTGAGGGCGATGGGCGCCTCGGCAATGCGGGTCCGTCAGATCTTCATGCTGGAGGGCCTGTTGATTGGCCTGGTGGGCACCGCAATCGGAACGGTGCTCGGGTTGGTGGGCTGCGAGGCCCTGAAGAACTACGAGTTTCCGCTCGACACGGACGTGTACTACGTGGACACCCTGCCCGTTGTGGTGCAGTACGACACCGTCGCTGTGGTGGCGTTGGTGGCGGTCTTGATCTGCTTCGCCGCCACCCTCTACCCCGCAACCATCGCGGCCCGGATTCGCCCGGTGGATGGACTGAGGTACGAATGAGCGATCTGGCGCTGAGTGTCCGTGGTTTGGAGAAGTCCTTCGAGATGGGGGGAACACGCTTGCCCGTCTTGCGGGGCATCGACCTGGACGTGAAAGCCGGCGAACGCGTCGCCATTGTGGGGCAGTCGGGGTCGGGCAAGAGCACATTCCTCCACATCATCGGCACCCTCGATCGGCCCACAGCCGGTCGCGTATTCATAGACAATGTCGATGCTTTCGCGCATTCACCCGCCCAACTGGATACGCTCCGCAACCGCCACATTGGCTTTGTGTTTCAGTTTCATCACCTCCTTCCCGACCAGGACGCCGTGCAGAACGTCATGATCCCCGCACTGATTGGCGGCAGCCCGCCTTCCGAGGCGCGCGACCGCGCGGAAGGGCTTCTGCAGCGCGTGGGTCTGGAGGCTCGAATGACCCACCGTCCCGGCGAGCTGTCGGGCGGAGAACAACAGCGGGTCGCGTTGGCCCGCGCGTTGGTGCGGCGTCCCAAGTTGCTGTTGGCGGACGAGCCGACCGGCAACCTGGATCCGGACACCGCCGCACGCATGCTGGATCTGATGCTCGAGCTGAACGAGGAAGTGGAGACCACGATGATGGTCGTGACGCACTCGCGCGCGCTGGCGGCCCGCTTTCCCCGCCGCCTCGATCTGGAGCACGGCCAGTTTGTGGAGGGCGCGTGATCCGGCGGCTGCTCATCGGGGTGGCCCTCTCTTGGGCAATTCCAGCGTCGGCCCAGGAGGCCGCGAGCGAACCCGCATTGGCCACCGTGGCGCCGGTTCCCGAGGCGGTCTCGGGCCGCGTGGTTGCGATCGAAATCAACGGCCTTCGCCGCGTCGAAGAAGCCGCCATCATGGCTGCGATCGACCTCGGTCCCGGCGACGAGTTGGCGGCGTGGAAGATCCGTCGCGACCTTGTGGCGGTGTACCAGACTGGATTTGTGGACGACGTCCGCGTGGATGTCCGCCCGGCGTCCGATCAAGCGGCCGATGGCACGGTGGTGGTCACCTTCGACGTCGAGGAGAAGCCCGCCATCCGCGAGGTGTTGATCTCGGGGAACAAAAAGCTGGACGAGGACAGCCTCCGAGAGGTCATTGACATCCCGGCCTTTGCGGTGTTGAACCAGACCGACATCAACGCCAACATTTCCCGGATGCGCGAGAAATACCTCGAGAAGGGGTTCTACCTCGTCGACATCCAGGCGGAGGTTCACCAGGTCGAAGCCGACGTGGTGGAGCTTGAGTTCGTCATCAAGGAGAACAAGAAGGTTCGGGTTCAACGAATCGACATTGTCGGCAACGATCAGGTGCCCGACAAAAAGATTCGGAAGTTCCTGCAGACCAAACAAGCCGGCATCGTGCCGTGGTTGTCCAACAACGGCGTCTTCAACGAGGCGGCGCTCGAGACCGACGTTCAGATTGTGCGGCAAGTGTTGTTGGAAGAAGGGTTCGCCGACGTTCAAGTCGAGCCTCCGACGACGTACTTGTCGCCGGACAAGCGGTTCATCTACATCACAATGCACGTCACCGAGGGCCCCAAGTACACCTTGGGCCGCATCTCCGTCGAGGGCGACTTTTCGCCGGAAGAGGGCCTGACGCGGGCCGCTGTCCGTCGAATCATCGATGGGGAAAGCGCCAAGGAGGTTCGCTTGCGGTACGCGGCCGCCAAGAAGAAAGCGGCGCGGCAGGCCAACGCAGACGACGCCGCCGCACCCGAGGGTTGGGAGAAACCCAAGCGCGGCGGTCTCTTCAACTTCAAGAGCAGCACGCCCATGGAGACCGGCGAGGTGTTCAAGATCAGCACCATGCAGAGCGTGATGAGTCAGCTCTCCGACATGTATGGCGACGAGGGATACGCCTTCACAAACGTCATCCCAAACACCGACACGCACCCCGAAGATGGTGTGGTGGACATCCGATTTGACATCTCCAAGGGCGAGAAGATGTGGCTTGGCCAAATCGACATCACTGGAAACGACCCCACCTTCGACAAGGTGGTTCGCCGGGAGATTCCGCTCAACGAGGGCGATCTGTACTCGACCTCAAAGCTGAACGAGGCGCGGTACCGCCTCAACCGCCTCGGATTTTTTGAGACGGTCAACATCTCCACACCGGCATCGACCGATGCGAAAGCCCTCGACATGAAGGTCGATGTGGTCGAGAAGCCGACGGGCAGCTTCTCAGTGGGTGCCGGCTTCTCCAACCTCGAGAACTTTGTCTTCACGGCCAATGTGCAGAAGAACAACTTTCTGGGGCTTGGTTACACGCTGGCTGCCGCGGCCAACGTCAGTGGCAAGCGGCAACAAGGCAACTTCCAGATCTTCGACCCGTACTTTCTCGATACGCGGTTTTCCTTGCGAATGGATGCCTACAGCATCAGCCGTCAGTTCATCGAGGACGAGTACCAACGCGGCGGATCCTTCGCCATTGGTCGCTACCTCGACGCCCGGGATGACATTCGCCTCGAGGTCATCTACACCATCGAGGACACCGGACTGACGAGCATCGATGCGTACAAGTCTCGCCTGTTCGGCGGCCAGCTGTACCAAAACGGCCTGGCCAGTTCGGGTGGCCTCTCCTTCAACGTCGACAAGCGCAACAATCGAATCCAGGCGACCAAGGGCGTGTACTCGTCCGTCAGTGGAACGCTCACCGGTGGCTGGCGCACAGACGATGAGACCGTGGTCAGCCTGTTTGGGGGCGAGTTCAACTTTTACGAGTTGAAGGCCAACTTCCGTGGGTTCTACCCCTTGGTGAAGTCCGAGGCGCTGATCTTCAAGTACAACGGCACGCTGGGGCACCTCGGCAGCACCGATGGCAGCATCATTCCCTACATTCATCGATACCGCGCCGGCGGCATCAACTCGGTTCGCGGATACGACTGGTATTCGCTGGGGCCTTCCGTGCGCGCGACCGGTCAACGTCAGGGCGAACAAAGCACCTACTGGGTGGGCTCCGACGACCCCACCTCTGTCGATGACCGATTGGTCATTGGTGGAACCAAGACCTGGATCAACAACTTTGAGATCGAAGCACCGATCGTGCGGGCGGCCGGCATCTCAACCGTGGTCTTTTTCGATGCAGGAAACGCTTTTGGCGACATTTACGGCGAGGGAGTGATCAGCCCGATGGGGCTGCGCACGGCCTACGGATTTGGCGTTCGGTGGTTCTCCCCCATGGGCCCGTTGCGGTTCGAGTGGGGCTTCCCCATCAACCCACGAGACGACGAACGCAGCGTTGTCTTTGACTTTTCGATGGGTTCGTTGTTCTAAAACGGGCCGGATTCTTACGGAGTGAATCAATGTTCAAGACCCTTTTCATCAGTGCTCTCTTGGCTGCTCAGGTCGCCCATGCTGGCGGCATTGCCGTCGTGGATTTCAACAAAGCCGGTTCCCTCGTCAAGGAGGGCGCAAAGATCCAGTCGGAGCTCAAGGCCCTCCAGTCGGAACGCGAGAAGCAGATCAAGGACATGGAGTCGCAGATCATGAACATGCGGGCCGACTACGAGAAGCAAGCCATGATTTTGAGCGACGACACTCGCAAGCAAAAAGAGACGGAGATCATGGCGGCGCAGCAGCAATTTCAGCAAGCCGTGGTGGCCGCGCAGCAGGAAATGGCCGCCGCCTACGAGACCAAGGCTGCCGGCCTGTTCGAGCGGATGCGCACGACCTGTGAGCGCATCGGCAAAGAGAAGGGCTACGATCTGATCCTGGAAGTGTCCCAAGGGGGCGTGGTCTACAGCGGTTCTTCCGAAGACATCACGGCCGAGCTGGTGACCCGCTTCGATGCGGGTACCTGAACCCCGCCTGCGCATGGGCTGACGCCCAGAGCGGCCGGGTTCACTGGCCAAGACGCCGCCCCAATCCGGAGCACGAATCGCGATGAACATCGATGAAATCATGGCCCTGCTTCCGCACCGGTATCCGTTTTTGATGATCGATCGGGTTGAACAGGTCGAGCCCGGGGTTCGGGCGACGGCCATCAAATGCGTGTCGGTGAATGAGCCCCACTTTCAGGGTCACTTTCCCGCTACGCCCATCATGCCTGGCGTGCTGATCTGCGAAGCATTTGCGCAAACGGCCGGCATCGTTGCGTTGTCTGCGCAGCAGGATCTGGCTGGCAAGACGGTGTACTTGCTCGGGCTCGATGGGATCCGGTTTCGCCGACCCGTCCGGCCCGGTGATCGGCTCGAAATTCTGGCGGAAAAGGAGTCCGCGGTTCGCGGCATCTGGAAGTTTCGGGTGGTGGCGACGGTTGATGGAACCCGGGTCGCGAACGGCACCGTGATGGCGACCGTGGCCAACGCCGACGATTGATTCGCCTCGGCGGTGGATTCATCCCCTGGATTCAAAGTAGGATGAATGCCGACGAGGTGCGCGACCGGCGTGGACAAGCAATACGGACAAACCCCGGGAACACCGGCAAACACGGGCAAGGGGCCAATCCTGGCGCCGGGAACCCTGGTCGGAGAGAAGTTCCGCATTGAGCACCGGATCGCGCGGGGCGGGCAGGCTTCGGTCTATCTGGCCAAGCAGGAGCCTCTGGAGCGGGAGGTGGCGCTCAAGTTGTTGTCGCCGCCCAGCATGGAGGCCACGGCGGCCGAACGGGAGGAGTTCGAGCAACGCTTTCTGCTGGAGGCGCGGACCCTCGCGGCACTGGACCATCCCAACATCGTCACCGTCTACGACTACGGGGAGACCGACGACGGACGCTACTACTTGGCCATGGAATACATCCGTGGGGGTCGGTTCCTCGATCTGCTTCGCCAGGGGCATCTGGCATCGGGGCGGGCGGTCAATCTGGTGCTGCAGGTGGCGCAGGCACTCCGGTACGCCCACAAGCGTGGCGTGGTTCACCGGGACGTCAAGAACTCCAATGTCTTGGTCCGGACGCTCGACAACGGCCAGGAGCAAGCCAAAGTGGTCGACTTCGGACTGGTGAAGCTGTCGAAGACCGACAACAACCTCACCCAGACCGGGATGATACTCGGGTCGCCGCACTTCATGGCGCCCGAGCAGGCCATCGGGCGCGGCGTCGACCATCGCGCGGACATCTACGCCACGGGCGTGCTGCTGTATTGCGGGCTCACGGGCGAGTACCCCTTCGATGGACCCCATGCCACCGCCATCATCACGGCCCACGTCACGCGCGATGTGCCGCGCTTCGCCGCGGTGGCGCCGAGCGTTGCGGTCCCCGAAGGCCTCGAAGCCATCGTTCGCCGGTGCCTCGAGAAAAAGCCCGCGCGCCGGTACCCCAGCATGGATGCACTGATCGCAGACTTGTTGCCGCACCATTCGGGCGTGGAGTCCGGCGGAATCTCGGGCGAGTTCAATTCGCTGACGGCCAGGCCGTCACTGCGGGTAAAGCGGGACACGACCACGATTGTGGCCGGGGTGATCGTCGGAGGCGTCATCGCGGCGTTGACCGCCATCTTGATCGCGACGGCGTACCTTGGGTATTCGTTGCGCGACGCACCGGGCGACGACCCGCCTCCCGCGACGGTGCAGTCGCCCGCGCCGGCGGTTCCCGCGGTGGCCCCGTCCGCGGCACCCGAGGTGCTTCCAGATCCGTCCCCGGCGCCCCCAGCGCGCCGTCGAGCTGCGCCTCCGATGCGGCCACCGGCCCCCGTAGAAGCGGTTTCGGAGGCGCCCCCAACCGCGGTCGAGCCATCGATGGATCCATCCCCAGAGGAACCTCCGCAGGAAGCAGCCGAGCCATCCTTGCCGACGGAACCCGAGCGCGACTGGGCCGATGAGGATCTGGAAGCGGGAGACGATGAATGGCGTTGAAGAGTCTGGTATTGGTGCTCTGCATGGGATTCGGATCCCCGTTGGCCCGCGCGCAGAGCGGACCGGATGAGCGGGCCCGCGACTTGTACGAGAGCGGCAAGGAGTACTACCAAGCTGGGAAGTACACCGAGGCGCTCATCGCTTTCGAGACGGCGTATCGCCTCAGCGGTCGGAACAACCTGCTGCGCTCCATCGGCTACTGCTACGAGAAACTCGATCGCCTTCAGGAGGCTCTGGCGACCTACCATCGATGGATGGTGGTGGCGGATGCCGAAAAGTTGGAAGAGGTGGAACGGCACATCCGACGCATCGAACGGTTGATCGAAGAAGAGGTGGTCGCGACCCACGCTGCACGCGTGGAGGCCCAACGCGCAGCGGCCGCTGCGGTGGCTCCGACCCCCGCACCGCCACCGGTTGCTGCGCCGCCGGCGGTCGCTGAGCCGCCGCCACCCCCCCCACCAGAGCCGAGGGCCCCCTGGCGCATCTCGGCCGGGCCAAGTGCGCTGTATGGGCTGGGCGCCGCCGCGGGCATTGCGGGCACCGTGTTGGCCGTGCAAGCCGGTCAGGCCCGCACCGAGGCGGGCAATGCCTGCAGCACCGGCGATGCCATTCTGTGCCGCGACACGGCGTCCGCTGCGCTCCAGCGGGACAGCCTGTTTTCGGTCTTGGCGGACGCCAACTTTGGCCTGACCGGCGCGGCGATCGTTGGGGCCACCATCTGGATGATCGTCGACAACCGTTCCGGGCCCGTTGCGGTGTCGATCGCGCCCACCGGCGTGGGTGTGAGGGGGCAGTTCTAATGGCAGTGCGGACCACCCTCATGGCGATGGTTGCAATTGGTGGACTCGGATGCACCCTGAGCCGGTTTGCGTACACGCCCTGCACCACCAACAAGCAATGCCGCGACTCGTTTGGCTGGGGCTCGGTGTGCACGGAAGAGCGGCTGTGCGCGGAGGTCGAGCCGACGCCCCGGTGCGATGAGACCTATCCAACCGACTTGCTTCAACGCAGCGAATACTACGCAGACGCCATCATCGTGGGGCTGCAGATGGA
>JAYZVA010000121.1:0-11743 GCA_036156175.1 Myxococcota bacterium | reverse complement strand
CGCACCAACTCGGTCCCGAGAGCGTGCAGATCGCGCTCGAGCCCGGGCATGGCAACCGTTCCGTCTTCCGAGAATGCGTCCTGCGCGCGCGGGATGCTGACTTCGGCTGGACTGACCCATCCGTTCATCCATCGGCAGATGTGACGGGTGTGGTTCAGCGTGTTCATTGCGCCCGCCTCGCCCCGCGCCGTCGCCAAGAGACCGACCAACTTGTCCCGAATGGCGTCCGGGCCCAACAGGTCCAAGGCGTTCTTCAGCACGCCCGTAAGGGAGCCGTGGTAGTTCGGTGAGCCAATGAGCAACCCATCCGCCCAATCCACCGCGTCCATGAACTTCAGGGCGTCGCCCGGATAGCTTCGCTCATCGTCTCGTCCATCGCAGTAGGGCAACGAAAGCCCCCCGAGGTCGATGATGCGCACCTCCGCACCAGCCGACGCCGCGGCATCGGAAGCAAGCGCCAGCGCTCGGGCGGTGGTGGAGTCGGGACGAATGGAACCGCAAATGGAGAGGATGTTCATGTCAGCGTCGTATCCCATTGCCTTCACTCGGGTCGGCAATGCTCTCGAAGTTCCAGCAAATAACGCTCAACGAACGCTCTCGAACTCGCCAACGACGCTTCCGCTGCAAATCGAATCGCGTCTCCGCATCGGCCTCCGCGTTCGGCCAAAACAGCACGATTGTGGAGCGCCCGCCAGGAACCGGGTGCTGGGTCGGCAAACCATCGCCGCTCCACCGATTCCTCTGGGGGCACCAGGTCGGCCACCAAGCGCGCGACCACATCGTTGACCACGCCCTGTTGCAAGCGCGCGCGGTGAACCAACGCACTGGCATCCGTGTCCTTCATCCGACGAACCCGGGAACCGTCGGCGCGAATCATCCCCGTTGGCGCCCCGTTCACCTCCACCGTGAGCGCTGCCGAGCCCGACCCCCGGAGCAACCGAATCGGGTCCATGGGGGTTCCCCCTGAGCCACCCGAGGCAACCGCGGGGGGGTTGTCCATGCCCAACTCGACCGAGCAAAGGTTCAACAACAACCGGGTGGGCGCATCGGGTGTGACGCGCAGGCCAGCGTCCACCACAGCCCGGGCGACCTCGTCTGCCATTTCTTTGCAGCGTGCATCGGCGACCACGACTGACACCGCATCCGTGGTGCCCGGCAGCACCGACGGGGGCAGGTACACCCACTGAATCGATGTGTGCGCACACGCGGCCAGGACAAAAATCAACATCGCTGTGGCCGCACTGTGTCCGGTCCGAGCCGGAACGCGCAAGCATTTTGTCGAACGGATGTTAGCGAATGGGCATGACCCCGCCGCCCCCGCTCATCACGATCTTTTACGACGGGACGTGCGGTTTGTGCCACGGCGCGGTTCAGTTTTTGCTTCGACGCGATCCCGACGGGCGTCGATTCCGCTACGCAGCCCTTCAGGGGGACACCGCCAAAAAATCGCTCGCACCGTTGACGGACCTTCCCGACAGCATCGTCGTGATCGAGCCCGATGGCCGCGTTCATGTCGAAGGCCTTGCCGCCCTGGCCATTGGCCGGCGTCTGGGAGCACCCTATGCCTTGTTGAGTGCAATCGGAGGGCTGCTGCCGCGGCCCCTGTTGGACTCTGTTTACCGGTTCATTGCCCGCCGCCGCTACCGCTGGTTTGGCCGCAAATCGGACATCTGCCCCTTGGTTCCGGAGACTCAGCACGGCCTCTTCCTACCGTAACTGGTCCTTGGCCGCGAAGACCCGGTCCAAGATGTACCCTGCTCGACGCACGTACCAGGACGGGTCGGCAAGCCCGTCCAACTCCTCGTCCGATAACCGAGCGGAAACATCGTCATCCGCCTTCAACAAGTCCAGCAGTTGACGCCCCTCTTCCCAGCCGCGCATGGCGTTTCGCTGGACCAATGCATAGCTTTCTTCCCGCGACAATCCGGACTCCACCAACCCCAACATCACCCGCTGTGCATAGAACAACCCACCGGTTTTCTCCATGTTCTGAAGCATTGTTTGTGGGTACACAATCAAGCCGTCCATGAGACCGCGGAGCCGAACCAACATGAAGTGCACGCAGATGTTTGCGTCGGGACCAGCGACGCGCTCCACGCTGGAATGACTGATGTCGCGCTCGTGCCACAACGCCACGTTGTCCATTGCCATGTTGGCGTACCCCCGCGCCAAGCGCGCTTGTCCCGTCAGATTTTCACTGAGGATCGGATTTTTCTTGTGCGGCATCGCACTCGAGCCCTTCTGACCCTTCGAGAAGGCCTCTTGCGCCTCCAGCACTTCCGTCCGCTGCAGATGGCGAATCTCGACGGCAATTTTCTCGACGCTTGTGGCCAGCAAGGCAAGGCAGTGGAAGTAATGTGCATGACGGTCTCGCTGCACCACTTGGTTGCTTGCCGGCGCAGGCGTCAGACCGAGGTGTTGCATGACGTGGGCTTCCACTGAGGGGTCGAGGTGTGCGAAGGTGCCAACCGCGCCGGATATTTGTCCCACGGCGACCTCGTTCACCGCGCGCTCGATGCGCACCCGACTGCGCCGCAGTTCGTCCCACAAAATGGCGAGCTTGAGACCGAAGGTCGTGGGCTCGGCGTGAATCCCGTGGGAACGCCCCATGCAGAGCGTGGTGGCGTGTTCACGACTCCGCCGCTCGATGACCTCCAAGACCGTATCGAGGGTTGCCAAAATCAGTTCACCAGACTGCTTGAGTTGCACCGCCAAGGTGGTGTCCAGGACGTCCGAGCTGGTCATCCCCTTGTGGAGATGCCGGGCGGGCTCACCGATGACCTCTCCGACACCGGTCAGAAACGCGATGACGTCGTGTTTGAGGGTCTTGTCGAGCTCATCAATGCGCTCCAGGGGAAAGCGTTCCGGAAGCATGGGTGCGGCACCCTCGCGGCAGGCAGCCGCAGTTCCCGCCGGCACCGTTCCCAGCGCTTCCATGCCTTCGCAGGCCAGCAGTTCCACCTCGAGCATGATCGCGGCCTTGCGTTGCTCCGACCAAATGGCCGCCATTTCGGGTTTGGTGTATCGGTCGATCATGGCTGTGTTCCTTCGGGCTACCCGGCACGTGTGCCGATTGTAATGGGTTCAATGGCGTGGTCTTGGCACCCCACACGCACCTGCACGCGGTTCGCCACCCCCGCTGCATGCAGCGCCATCGCGGCTTGTTTCAGGGCCTTGTCAGGATGGTTGTTCTCTTCGGAGAGATGCCCCAGCACGATGTGCTCGAGCGCGGGGCCGGCCGCGTCGGTGAGCAGAGCCGCCGCTTGGGCATTCGAGAGGTGCCCATGAGACGAGCGAACCCGCTGCTTCAGCGCCCACGAATAGGGCCCATCCAACAACATCTCTGTGTCGTGATTGAACTCCACCACCGCGACTGAGAGGGTCGAGAGCTTCTGACTGACCAACGTTGTTGGCCGGCCCAAGTCGGTCACGACGCCCAGCCATCGGTCTCCGATTCCAACCCGATAAGCGATGGGATCAGCGGTATCGTGAGGAATGCGAAACGGGTCAATGGTGAGCCGGCCCACCCGAAACATCCGCCCCGCCTCGATGGCCTTCAACGTGTGGGGAATCATCTGCGGCTTGAGCGCACCAGCGGTTCCCGCAGTCATGTGAAATGGAACCGGTCGGCCGCGCTCCCTTTCAAGGCGCTTTGCGAGCACGCGACACGAACCGGCATGGTCGGAGTGCTCGTGCGTGACCAAGACGGCATCGATGGGTGCGTCGCTCAGTCCGATTTCTTGCATCCGCTTTAGAATTTGCTTCGTGGACGGGCCGCAATCAATCAGGACCCCGTTTTGCCCATCACCCACGTAGGTACTGTTTCCCTTCGAACCAGACGAAAGGACGGCAAAAATGGCATCACGGGAGGGCATGGCTGGCACCCACCCCGGGTATCACGCCCACCCTTTACCGGCTTTTTTTTTGAGCCTGCGGGACTACCTCGAGCAGCCCATGCATTGTAGTTCCGCAAGGCCCGGGGGGGCCCGCATTGCATCCGGGGGGACGACAGTGTACGAGATTTTAGTGGAACTCTCTCTCGCAGCGGCCTTTGTAGGATGTATTGGCTTGTTCTTCCGTTCTGTTTGACCCGGGCCGCTTCGGCGCTGCCCCCGCTCGTCGTCGCGGCAGACATCGCCCAACCCGACCTCAACGCGTACTACCGGCCCAGCGAGTTGTGGGTGGGAGTGGCCAGTGGTGACAACCGACCGGGCATCTGCCCGCTCAACGACCTTGAGCCCCGAACGCTTCCGGTTCACCTGGACCAATACACCACCTTGGGCGACACGTGTCAGACACCGCCCACTCACCGCACCGAATTCGGGGGGAACCGGGTCGTCGTGACCGTCGCGGGTGACGCCCTCCACCCGATCATCCGCCTCAGCCAAAACAACCGCCCCATCGCCGAGAGCCTTTTGGGCCGTCCCGCGACCGTGTGTTCGGTCCACCTGATCGAGGCCGATGCCACCCCTGGCCCTGAGTTGGTGGTCGTGTGGGACATCGACAACGTGAGAGGCGTCACTGTGTACCGAGTTCCCGAATCGCTCGACGGCGCCGAACCGGCTCCCGGGTAAGGTAAACCGCACCGAAACCGGCTATACCGGCGCGATGTTGAACGCACTCGCTGCCATTGGCCGGTTCGGTCGCTTCTCGGGCGCCATTGCAACCCGAGTGGTGCGGCGCCCCTTGTTCGGCAGGCAAGTGGTGGAACAAACCTGGACCACGACGACCCGGTGTCTGCTGCCCGTCGTCGCCGTCACCTTTCCTTTCGGCATGGTCATGGCGCTGCAAGGACTGGAAATCTTTCGCCTGTTTGGTGCCGAGCGCATGCTCGCTTCGCTGATCAGCATCGCGACGTTGCGTGAAATCTCTCCCGTGCTGGCCAGCGTGTTGGTCGCTGCCCAGGGCGGTTCCAGCTGCGCCGCAAGCTTGGGCGCAATGCGCATCAAAGAAGAACTTGACGCCACCGAAGTCATGGCCATTGATGCCATCAAGTACCACGTGGCCCCCCGGGTCATCGCCATGACCCTCGCTTGCCCGCTGCTGAACATCGCGGGTTCGGTCTCGGGTGTCGCGGGTGGCTACTCGACCGCCGTGTTCATCAAGGGCGAGTCGGGAGGAATCTTCATGGCCGAGTTGTGGTCGTTTATGCAACCCGTCGACCTCTATGGCGGCTTGCTCAAGACGACGGTCTTTGGGCTGTTGATTGGGCTGATCAGTTGCTACCACGGATACCGGGCATCGGGCGGCGCCGCTGGCGTCGGCAAGGCGGTGAACGACACCGTCGTTCATTCGGTCGTTGCCTTCATCACGATGAACTACTTTCTGACATCGGCGCTGTTTGGAGCGGTGGCCCCATGACAGCCGTCTTGGCCGGACTGGGGCGCTACGGTCTGTGGTGCGTCGACTTTGTCCGTGCGGTGTGGGTGCACGGCCCGCCCAAGGGTCAAACCCTTCATGAAGCGTTTCGGATTGGAATCAAGAGCCTGCCCATCCTGTTGATCATCTCCGCGTTTGTCGGAACGAACTTGGCGCTGCAGGGGTACAACGCCTTCAAACCCCTCGGCGGCCAGCGTCTGGTGGGCATGTTCGTGGCGCTGGCCGGGGTTCGCGAGTTGGCCCCCATCATTGCCGCCGCAATGATTGCCGCGAAAGCCGGAACGGAAATGGCCAGCCAGATCGGTGTGATGCGCATCCGCGAGCAGGTGGATGCCCTGGAAGTGATGGCAGTGAATCCCCTCGCCTTTTTGGTTGCACCGCGGCTTATCGGAATCGTGCTGATGCTCCCAGCGCTGACGTTGATTGCCATCTTTGTGATGCTCTCGGCGGCGTACGGCGTGAGCGTGCTGCAACTGGGACTGGCCGGCCACGAGTTCATTCAATTTGCAACGGAGTCGATCCAGCCCATCGACTTCTTCTACGGCGCGCTCAAAGCGATGTTCTTTGGACTCATCATCTGCACCGTGAGTTGCTACTTTGGATTTCACTGCGGCAAGGGCCCCGAGGGTGTGGGCGTCGCCACAAACCGCGCGGTTGTCACATCCAGCGTTATCTGCATCGTGCTCAACTATTTCGTGAGCGAATTGTTGTACGGAGGCGCGCTGTGATCGAGTTCAAGAACGTATCGAAAGCCTTTGGAAGCAACGTTGTCCTCCGCGACATCTCCCTCAAGATACCGCCCGGCCAGACCACGGCCATCGTCGGTCCCTCCGGGACAGGCAAGAGCGTTGCATTGAAGCACATCGTGGGATTGCTGCGTCCGGATGAGGGTCAGGTCATGTGCTTTGGCACCGACATGGCGACCGCGACCGAAGCCGAGCTGTTTGCGGTTCGGCGACGCTTCGGGATGCTCTTCCAAGACGGCGCGCTGTTTGACTCGTTCTCGGTCGGCGAGAACGTCAGCTTTCCACTGGAACACCACGCGCCCGAAATGTCGGCCGATGAACGCCGTGCTCGGGTGGATGAAAAGTTGCGATTGGTCGGCCTCCCGGGCATCTACGACCGACCCACCAGTGGGCTGTCGGGCGGTCAACGAAAACGGGTCGGCTTGGCCCGAGCCATTGTGATGGAACCCGAGGTCATCCTGTTCGACGAACCGAACTCTGGCCTCGACCCCATCACCTCCGATGCCATCGATGCGCTCATTCAAGAGATGAAAGAGGCTCTGGGCATCACATTCATCATCATTAGTCACGACATTGTTGGCACCGTGAACGTTGCCGACCACATTGCAATGCTGTACGACGGCAACCTCGTTGCGTTCGAGCCGACCGATCGGTTCGTACGGCTCGACAACGAGATCGTTCGCAAGTTCCTGCGACGAAACCTCATTTTACCGGAAGGCCCCGATGACGTGGCCCGCCTGCCCGAGCTGAAGTAGGACACGAAATGGCTGCATCCAGAACACAAGAAATCGGCGTTGGTGTCCTCGTGCTCACGGCACTTGGCTTGTTGGCGTACATGGCGATCAAGGTGGGTGCTCTTCGCAATGTCGGAGACGAAATCAACCTCCAAGTCACACTGGGCGATGCCGCGGGACTCACCGAGGGTGCGGCGGTTCGCATTGCGGGCGTCCAGGTTGGTCGGGTTCAGGACATGGGCGTTTCCCATGACCAAGCCGTCGTCCGCATCGCGGTTGCCAAATCAGCAAACGTACGCACGGACGCCGAAATTCAGGTTCGCGCGCGGTCCATCCTGGGTGAAAAGTACCTCGAGATCACACCCCTCTCCACCGACGCCGCCCTGATCACGGACGGCGCCTCGCTGGCCGTCACCCAGCCCCAGACGGAAATCGATGAGCTGGTCAACAGCCTGGGGCCACTGGTCAGCGCGGTGGATCCCGATGCGGTCGGTGCGGCCATGTCCCGACTCTCGGCAGCACTCGAAGAGGACCCCGACCGTGTCGTTCGCATGCTCAACGATGTCGAGCGCATGTTGCGCAACGGTGCGCAGGCTTCCGATCAACTGACCCCCGTGCTCGCGGATACCACCGCGACGCTCTCGTCGGTTCGCCAGTTGACCGCGGATGCACGACCCATGATTCAGCGAACGACCAGACTGGTTGGACGGGTCGACGAAGCCACGGAGTCGCTCCCAGCCATCAGCACGGACATCCAGGCCGCCGTTTCCGACGCGCGAGCCATGGTGTCCGAATCGCGCGCGCTGCTCAAGCGAGTCGAGAAGTCCACCTCGTCGATCGAGACCGTGATCGAGAACCTTTCTGAGATCGACAAGTGGGAGTTGCGTCGCCTCCTTCGAGAAGAAGGCATCCTCGTTCGGTTCAAAGAAAACGAAGTCGAAGAAACAGACTGAGGTCAGGCCAACGCGAACGTCCTACTCTTCGATTTCTTGTCCTTCCGATTCCAGCGGCTTGAGGCGAAAACTGGCGTGGACATCCAACGAATAGTTGGTCATGACGTGGCGGATGTCGTCGTGCAGACCCAATCCTTCCAGGTAGGTTCGAACCTCGCGAGCAACCATTCGGACCACCTCTGACTTGGCTTTGTCGCCGCCATCGATCACTGCGCCGAGCACTTCGCGGGGGCTGACCCCAATCCGGTCGTCCTCATCCGACAACAACCGCTTGGCGATGTCGCGCAGTCGCGGCTCTTTGGGACCGTCGTTATCCGTCACTACCGCCCCCTTTCGGAACAACCAAGCTGAGAATCCGGCCCGCGTTGGTGACCATCACCACCTGACGGCCATCCACGCTCAGTTCGGCCGATACACCCGTGATGGCGTACCCGGGCTCAAACTCCCACAGGGTTTGGCCTTCTGCAGCGTCCACCAGGTACAGGCCGCCGTTCGAGGAGGCGATCAACAAGCCGGCGGGCGTGCCAACCGGCGCAGTGAGCGAACCGCCTTCGGGCGCTTCCCAGCTCCAATTTGGCGCTCCGGTGACCACATCAAGGGACAACAACCGCCCATCCGAGCCTCCAAACCACACCGTCTCACCGGATACAATGGGTGCATCGGATGCACCGGCATCAATGCGCCACCGCACGCTCTGCGTCTCAATGTTGAGCGACACCAGCGGGCTGGAGAACGCTGACACCAAAACATCGCCTCCGACCACAACCGGCGCGCCAATGATGTCCGGATAGCGGCCCTCGCCGACCTGCCGTTGCCATTCGCGGGCGCCCGTCATGCGATTGAGGCCCACCACTGCGCCGTTGTGAAAGCCGGCAAGAACCAAGTCGTTGTGAACCGTGGGCGAGGGCGCACCGTAGAGCTCCAACTCGCCAGCGCGGGTGAAGTCCCGTTCCTGCTCGTGACGCCAGCGAATCTGTCCGTCCGACTGCCGAAGCGCGTACACTGCATTGCCCACGTTGGCGACGTAAACCACGCCGTCCATCACCTTTGGGGACGACAACACGGGCGCACCGCCGTAGTGATTCCAAGTCGGGGAATCGCTGCCCATGCTGTAGCACCACGTGTAGCCAGCGGCGTCGGTGAACAACACGTCATCACCGGTCACCACGGGCGCGGACTGCACCGGACCGTTCGACGGGTACTCATGGACCAGCGTCCCATGGTGTCGGTCGAGAACATACAAGGCATTGCTGCCAGCAGAGCCAACCAAGATGTGGTCGCCGCTGATTACGGGGGTACCCAGCTCTGTGTGCGAAGAAGCCGCCAGCGGCGCGCCCGGGAGGTCACGCTGCCACATCAGCGCGGGCGGTGCGTCGACCGCCCCCGAGTAGTCGGCGACACTCGGCGCGGGGCTAGCACCGAGGCCGAGGATCGCCGCGAACGCTGGGGCTGTCACTGCGCGCCTTCAATCCGCGCGATCCCGTCTGAAGCCTGCTCGGACAAGACGGACCCGGGATTCGACTCGATGAATGCCTTGTACGCCGATGCAGCGCCAGCCACATCGCCCGACTCTTCCCGCAACATGGCGATGGTCAAGTCGGTTTGATGGGCTTCCAGACCGGAAATCAGCGGGCGCACCGCTTCCAAAGTGACGATCGCTTGGTCGGCATTGCCCGCTTCAGCCAGTGAGGCCGCATACTGACTGGCCGCTGACCAACCCACCACGCCACCGGTTCCAATCGCGTGGGCCGCCGCAAAGGCACTCCCCGCCTTTTCAGAGTTGCCTGCGCGCTTCCACGCAGCACCGGCTTTGAGCCAAGCGGTCACGGCAGCGGCGTCCGTCGCGCCTCCAGCCACAGCCTCGTACCGGCGAGCGCCCTCTTCGACGTTCGCTTTGACTTCCGGCAAGATGCCTTCCGCATTGAGCCCAAAACGCTCTTCAGCCGTCTCGACTGGCATCCGCCGGTCAATGTCGGCGATTTCAGCCTGAAAACCCCGCTGCGCTTCGACTTGCGCGTTTTGGTACTGACCCACGCCCAGAACAACCAACAACACGGCACCGATCACGGCAAGGCCGGCCTTCCAATGGCCGAGCACCAGGTTCAGTACCCGCATCTGCGTTTTGAACAAAACGTCTTCTTCGTGGTCTGGGAACGGCATTGCCGGCGCGGCTGGGCCTGCGCCTCCCAATACCGCGTCCGGCTCTACAGCCTCGCTGCCGTTGTCGTCATTTCCCTTTTTGCGCGCTGCTTCGCGCCGTTCCTTGCGGTTGGCCACGGTCGACCTCCTAATTCTGAGCGCGATGCCTGTATCCCGTTGAGGCCATCCGACCACACATACCGGTTGCAGGGGCTTCCAAGTCTGCTTCGCACAAGGTATGAAACAGCATGGAGCTTTTGTTTACCCCGCGCCGGCACGTCGTTGTGATGGCCACTGCTGGCACTGCGCTGCTTGTGGGTTGCGGAGAGTGGCCACGGTACCAACACAAACCGGCGGTGGACGACGATGCGTTGATGCCGGGCGCTCCTCCATCCGCCGGAATCGAAATGGAATGGTTGGAGGTTGATGGCGAAGCCGAACCCAATGATTCCCCAGGCGAGGGTGTCTCGTTATCGGTCGGCGACGGCATCCTCGTCAGTGGCACGTTGGAGGGGCTCGGCTGGGACCCAACGATCCGTGTGGATCGCGCCTCCGACTGCGACACCACGCTTGCGTTCCCACCCGCTTCTCCGGGCGTCTACACCGGGGATGTTGATTGGATTGCAATCGATCCCACCGAAGAGGGGCTGCTGTGCTTCGACCTCGAGAGCGACCACGAGTCGGCCCGAATGGATGCGGCCCTGTATCTGTTGGGAGAATGCGGTGAGCCGGTGGGCGTGTTCGTGTATCCCAACACCTCCACTCCAATCGGAGTGGACGTAGCGGCATCGCACACCCAGTGGGCCATCGGGGTGGACGACACAGTGGCGGTCGCGATTGGAATCGCGGGATTCTTTCCCGACAACCCCGACCTCGTCGTGAACTGGTCTGCATCCCTTGCGCTCGTACCATCCATCGCCGGAACGGCAAACAGCTTGTGTCCGGAGCGGCCATGATGCGCTGGTTCACCGCAGCCGCATGGCTGACCTCGACGCCAACATGGGCCGCTGAGTATCGCTCCATTACCTTGGCAAACGGTCGCACCGTGCCCGCGGAAATTGGTGAAATCACCGCGACTGAAATGGTGCTCACTACTCCGCAGGGCGAAGTCCGGATTGCCCCCAACGACCTCCGAAGCATGGAGCCTCTTGCGGCCGATGCCTACGCCGCCTACCCGCCTTGGCGAGTGCTGGTTCTCCCATTCACGGGTCTGGATGATGATGATGGAGAGACCGCGCGGCTGTACGTCAAACGGGTCGTCGAGGGCATCCCCGCGGTGCAGTCCGTCGTCATCGACGACCTCCCGCCGTCGGTTGGAGAAACCACACGTCGGGCGTTGGCAATTTGCGGAACAGACCTTCAATGCGCAACCCGCCATGGCGAAGCTGCCGGGGTCGACATCGTTGTGATGGGGCAGACTTCGAGCACCGATGCGGGAAATCGGCTCGATGTCGGTGCCGTGTTCGTCGAGACCCCGGAAGCTCGGCAGCGCGAGTCCATTTTGTACGACGACTCGATCTTGTCGCATCGCGCCTCCATCCTGAAGGCCACCTACACCGCCCTGTTTTTGACGCCCCCCAACAACCTCACAATGCCCGACGCCGCCGTGGTCGATGCGGCAATCACACCACCAACGGTCTTGAGTGCACTCCCAAGTCCCGTCAGCAGCCTGGCGTGGGTTCCGCTTCCCGGAATCACCGCATACCGGAAAGGCGACACCGCGCAGTTCGCAACAGCGCTGGGCATCGTTGGGGCGGGCACAGCGGCCTCCGTGGCTTGGTCTGGGCACGCC
>JAYZVA010000120.1:0-6182 GCA_036156175.1 Myxococcota bacterium | reverse complement strand
GGGGGACGGCACGTGCGACGATTCGTATGAGCTCTTCCTGAACTGTGCGGAGTTTGATTTCGACGATGGAGACTGTGAGTCAACCGGTTCGGGGGGATCGGGCTCGACGGGGCCGTGTTCGGACGCGGGTGATGTCGAAGACTGCAACGGCGATTGCTACCCGGAGTCATGGGTTGGTGATGGTGTTTGCGAGGACGATTCGTGGGGCCCCGACTTCGATTGCCCCGCGTTCGATTCTGACGGAGGGGATTGCGACCCATCCGCGGATGGAGGCGGCGACGATTCGGCCTGCACCGATGCGGGCGACATCGAAGACTGCAACGGCGATTGCTTTCCCGAGTCCTGGATTGGCGATGGGATCTGCGAAGATGGAACCACGTCGTGGGGCGGCGACTTCGACTGCGCTGAGTTTGAATCGGATGGCGGCGATTGTTCGAGCTCGAGCGGCGGGTTTTGTGTCTTCGACTCGTACTTCTTCGACTCGCTGCTCGGCTCCGTGGTCATGGACACCACGGCGTCCAAGTCTTCGGACTGGGACCTGAGTTGCGATTTGACTGGGCACGATTCCGGTGACGTGGCGTTCAAGTGGACGCCCGGAACCACCCGCACCTATTCCGTCTCGGCTACGGGGACGGATTTCGATGCGGTGATCGCGATTTTCGAGGCCGACTGTTCCACCGAACTGGAGTGCGGCGACGACGGGGCCTCGGGTGCAACCGAAGAAATCGTTCGCGTGTTTGACCGCGACACGACGTACTACATCGTGGTGAGCGGGTATTACTTCTACAGCGAAGGGTCATTCACGTTGCAGATTGCACCTGCCGGCTGATGCACCTTCGTCCGTGCGGCGGCAAAGCTTGACTTGGCGCCGTCTGTGCCCAAGTTCTGCGGTACTATACAGTCTAAACGAGGTCTGGCATGCGCATCACTTCCACCATTACAGCCGCGTTCATCTGCCTCACCGGATGCGGGCTCACGCCGTACACAACGGGGAAGGTGGACTCGGGCCGCATCGACAACATCGGCGGTGGCTTCAACCCGGAAACTGATGCCGATGCCGACGCCGACGCCGACGCCGATGCCGATGCTGACGCGGACGGCGGTGCCGACGGGTCCCCGGGTGGCGATTTCGGCCCCGGTGATCCCTGCGGCCCGGACGAGCTCTACGACTGCGCCATGGTCTGCCATGCCACTGCAGACTTCAGTGCGCTGGGCGATGGCCGGTGCGACGACGGCCCGGGTATTGACCTTGACTGCGATGAGTACTCCTATGACAACGGCGATTGTGCATCCGCTGGGTCGGACGGCACCGGGTCGGGTGGTTCGGAATCGACCGATGCCTGTCCGGAGGCGGGTGACATTGAAGATTGCAATGGCGAATGCCACCCCTCACTCTTTGTTGGGGATGGGTACTGCGACGACGGCGCGTATGGCGCGGATTTCAGCTGCGACACCCACGGCGCGGACGGTGGGGATTGCGCGGGTTCCAGTGGGGGTCCTGGTGCTGACGGCGACTCCGGATCCGACGGAGGGTCGGGCTCAAGTGACGGTGCTTCGGGCGGCAGCACGGCCTGCGGCAGCGGTGAGGTGGAAGACTGTTCGGGCGCATGCGTGCCCGGTATCTGGCTGGGCGACGGCTACTGCGACGATGGCTTCTTCGCCGACTTGGACTGCGCAGCTTTGGACTACGATGCCGGCGATTGCAGCGGCGGTTGGTCGGACGATGGCTCGAGCGATGGCGGCTCCAGCGATGGCGGGTCGGGCGACGCTTCCGGGTGTGGACCGGGCGAAGTTTTGGATTGTGCGGGAACGTGTGCGACCGAAAGTTGGGTCGGCGACGGCTTTTGCGACGATGGGACCTGGGGTGCCACATTCGATTGCGCGGAGTTCTCCTACGATGCGGGAGACTGCGGCAGCGGTCCGTCGGACGGCGGTTCGTCCGATGATGGCGCCGGCTCGGACGGCGGCGGTGCATCGGGTGATTCGTCCTGCGATGCCGGCTACATCGAAGATTGCCTCGGTGAGTGCGTGAGCGAAACCTGGGTGGGCGATGGGTACTGCGACGACGGTACCTGGGGCGCGTACTTGGACTGCGCGGAGTTGTCTTACGACGGTGGCGATTGCGGTTCCGATGCGCCGGTCGATGACGGTTCGAGCGATGACTCCACGGGCGACGACGGAGCGGGCAGTGGTTCGGATGGTTCCGGTGCGGATTGTGTTGCCGGTGAGGTGCTCGATTGCACCGGTGTGTGTGCGCCCGAGTTCTGGCTGGGCGACGGCTACTGCGACGACGGTACCTGGGGCGTCAGCTTCGACTGCGCCGAGTTGTCCTACGACGACGGGGACTGCGGCACCGGTGGTTCCACGGGCAGTGACGGTGGGGGAGACGCGGATGGAGGTTCAGGAGCCGCGTGCGCCGATGGCGAAGTGCTCGACTGCGTGGGCGTTTGCGTGACCGAGCTGTGGCTGGGGGACGGCTATTGCGACGATGGCACGTGGGGTGCTGACTTGGATTGCGCCACGCACGGATACGACGCCGGCGACTGCGCCGACGGCGGGTCCTCGGGCGGAAGCGGCTGGGATGAAGTGTGCACCGACGCGGGTGATGTGCCCGACTGCAACGGCGACTGCCACCCGGAATCGTGGGTTGGCGACGGCTATTGCGAAGATGGGTCAACATCGTGGGGCGGCGACTTCGATTGCGCCGAGTTCAGCTACGACGGCGGCGACTGCTCCGATTCGAGCAGCGGCTCGACGGGCGATGCGGCCTGCGGCATCGGCGAGGTCTTGGATTGCGCGGGTGCGTGCGCCTGGGAGAGCTGGCTGGGCGACGGGTATTGCGACGACGGCACAACGCTGGGCGTGGACTTCGACTGCGCAGCCTTCTCGTACGACGAAGGTGATTGCTCCGGCGCGGGTTCATCGGGGTCTGACGCAACAGACAGCTGGGCGTGCTCGACGGCTGGCGACATCGAGGACTGCAACGGTGATTGTTACCCGGCATCCTGGGTTGGTGATGGGTTCTGCGAAGATGGAACCACGTCGTGGGGCGGCGACTTTGATTGCGCAACCTTTGGCTACGACGGCGGCGACTGCTCCGGTTCCAGCGGCGGCTGGGATTCGGTCTCGACCTGCAGTGCAGGTGAGGTCGAAGATTGCCTGGGCGGGTGTGCACCAGAGAGTTGGGTCGGCGACGGCTTTTGCGACGACGGCAGCTACGGCGCTTACTTTGATTGCGCCGAGTTCTCGTACGACTTGGGCGACTGTTTCTGAGGCGGAGCTTCGTTAGAGGGTGCCGAAGAGGCGGTCCCAAAAGAAGGTCGTGAAGCCGAACTTGCGGTCGGGTTCCTTGAAGTGATGGGTCATGTGGTGACGCCGGATCCGCTTGAGGCGGTTGTTCGTGAGCTTCACGTGGTGGGTCGCGTAGTGGGTGAGGTCGTAGTTGATGTACCCGCCCAGGAATCCACCGAAGAACGCCCATCGCCACGTATCGGCGATGCCCATGGGTTCAAGGACGGTCGCCACCCCGGTAAATGCCGCCCAGAAAAGCGACGCGATGATCATTCCCGCGGCGGGAGGCATCACCAGTCGATACGGGTCATCGATCCAGGTGTGGTGGCAGCCGTGGAGGATGAAGTGAAATCGGCGTCCAAAGGCATGGTCCGGTTCCCAGTGAAACACCGTCCGGTGCAGCCAGTATTCGGAGAAGGTCCAAAAGATGACGCCCAGAACCGCCTGGGTCGCAGCGGCAACCAGGGAGACTTCTTGGACTGCGACGCCATAGGCAAACAACCCGACGACGATGGGGCCCCAGATGAGGGGAATGCTCCACCACGGAGTGCGGGAGAAAAAGTCGACGAAGTCGGACTCAAACATTCGCGGCGATTCGGGTCGCGCTGACAACACGGCGTTCTCCTTTCGCGGACCGGTTTATCCAGTTTTATTTCAACGTCCAGCGCCGCGAAGAGCGCGCTTTGCCTCAGAGGTTTTTCTCGAGTTCGGAAATCGCGTTCGCTTCTTCTTCGACAAACTGACGGTTTCGATTGACGAGGGTTCGACCAACGTCGAGGACGCCTTGCAGATCGTTGAGCAGGCTGTACACCATGTTTCTGTTGGACGGATCCTTTTGCACCATGGCCAGCAACTCCTGGATCGCCTTTCCGATCGCCACTTCTTTTTGCTTCCACGATTCTTCATCATCGACGATGCGATTTTTGTGTTGGTCGATGGCCGATCGAATGGTCTGCAGGACGATCGCGGTCTGTGCACCGCCACCACCACTGGCGACCGGGCTGGAGGCTGCGGCCCGCAGCTGTTCGATGGTCTGCTCCAGCTCCGCGACTCGCTCATCGTGGTCCGCGGTTGGTGCAGCGCTCGTTGCGCTGGCCTCGGTGGCCGCGCGGAGGTCGGATTCGAGGGCGTCGATGCGGGCCTGCATGGCCTGCTGTGCTTCCGCAGCTGCCTGAGCAGCGGAATCGCTCTGAGCCCGCACCGCAGCCAGCTCGGCGGCGGCTTTGGCGAGATCTTCGGATGCGGCGGATGCGGATGAATCGCCCGATTCGGCAGCGCGTCGGGCGGCGTCCCGAGCGGCTTCGGCAGCGGCCTTGCCAACCACCGCATCATCGCGGCTCTTCTCGGCAGCGGCCTTGTCCGCCAGGGCTTGGGCGCGCAACGCCTCTGCGCTGGCACGGGCAGCGATGGCGTCGTCGCGCTCGTTGCGGGCTGACTGCGCCTGGCTGCGCGCATCGTCGCGCTCTGCATTCGCCCGACTGATGCTGGCTTCCGCTGTGGACTGGGCCTCAGCAAGGGCTTTCTCAGAGGCGTCGACGCTCAACCGCAGCTCCGCCAGTTCGGCCGATTGCTGATCATTCGCGGACTGCAGTTCAGCCAACCGGTTGGACCACTCGGTTTCGGCGCGGGCGTGTTCCGCGGCTGCGTCCGATGCGTTCGATGCGTCCGCTTCCATTGCCGCGCGCAGCTGGTCCAGCTCCGCGGTGGCTTGCGATGCAGCGGCTTCGGCCTCAGTGGCCCGGCTCGTCAGCGCGACGACCTCGGCTTCGCTCTCGTTTTTCGCGCTGCGCAAGGCCGCCGCTTCGGTTCGGGCTTCTTCGAGCGCCGATGCCTGTTGGGTGGCGGCGAGTTGGGCGGCTTCGATGGCATCTTTTGCGTGTCTGGATGCATCCTCCGAATCCGCCGCTGCCTTGGCTCGCAAGTCCACGAGTTCGGCGCGAACCGCTTCCAAGGCGGTATTGGCATCGTCCCGGGCAGTCGTCACAGCGTCGGTTTCTTCCCGGGCTTCGACCAGCTTGGTTTGGACGTCTTCAAGTTGGGCGCGAAGGGCGTCGGATTCGGAACGGAGCGTCTGCAGCGCAGTGGTCGCGGTCTGCCGTTCCGCCTCCATCGCCTGCGCCCGCTCGTTGAGTGCTTCGACGGTGCTTTGAGCCTCTCCCAGCGCTTCAGTTGCAGCATCACGGTCGCGGTTGGCGGCCTCGAGTCGCGCGTTGAGTCCAGCGGCGGCTTGGGCAGCCGCGTCTTCAGCGGACGCCGCGGTTTCCCGAAGAATGCGCACCTGGCTGTGGAGTTCTTCCGACTCGCGTTGGTATGCATTGAGTTGCGTTCGAACGTCGCTGCACTCGGTTTCCGCAGCCTGCAGTCGTTCCGAGAACGACTGGCGCGCGGCTTCGGCTTCCGCAGTGACCTCAGTGAGGCGCTCGTCCGCCGCGGTCGCGGCGGCTCGGGTCGCCTCAAGCTCGGTGCGTGCTTCCTTCAACGCAGCGGCGTCGGCGACGCGGTCGGCTTCCGCTTGGGCGACCCGTTCTTGGGCTTCTGCACGCGCGGCTGCCAACGTGGCGTCGGCGGCGGCCACGGATTCCTGCGCGGCGGTCAGTCGCTGGGCGAGCTCATCGTGGTCCGCCTGCACGGCGTCCAGTCGAACCGCGACCTCACGGCTCCGTTGCTCGGCCTCGTCGGCGCGTGCGGTGGCCGCCTCGCGCTCGTCGACCAAGCCCGCGACGCGCTCGGTTGCGGCCTGTGCGGAGGCCTGGGCCTCGACCAACTGCTCGTTGAGTGCCGCCTGCTGGGTCTCGGCCCGTTCCGCAGCGGCTTCCAGTTCGGCCTTTTGGGCGTGCGCCTCGGCCTCCGATTGGCGAAGCGTGTCGTTGGCGGTCTTCGCAGCATCAAGG
>JAYZVA010000119.1:0-15910 GCA_036156175.1 Myxococcota bacterium | reverse complement strand
AAAGCTGCACAAAAACTACTCAAAAGTAGAAATTTGTCTTTTCTTTTCAGGTCAACCCGTTATCCGGCCGGCTCCTGGGAGGGACTATGACCAACTTGACAAGCTGTTTTTTCGTGCTGGCCATGACTTTGGGGTGCTCATACAAGAATGAGGACTCCGGCGATTCGGGCAGCACTGCACCCATTGAAGCCGATGCCGATGCCGATGCTGATGCCGATGCTGATGCCGATGCCGATGCCGATGCCGATGCTGACGCCGATGCTGACGCCGATGCCGATGCCGATGCCGATGCCGAATCCGATGTTGAAGAGGGTCCGAGTCCCGAATGGGGCAAGACGTGTGTTTCCGACACGGATTGCGGTTCCCCCACGGACCGATGCGTCAAGCAACCGGGTCAATCCGAGGGGTACTGCAGCATTCAGTGCCGCAACAACGGCATCTGCATGGATGCCGGTGCGCCCGCGGATTCGTGGAGTTGCAACGCAGTGTTCACGTGCTTGATCGCCGCGAACACCTGGTGCGGGCCGAATGCTGAAATCGAAGAGAGTGGCGGTTTTCTCATCGAATGCGAATGAGCGCCTCGAGCGCTGCGAACCGTTGGGGCCGTACGTGCGGATGCACGTGCGGCCTTCGCGCGTGAGCCGGGGCGTCTACGAGGTGACGTTCCCGCCGTTTGTGGACGCCGACCAGTCGGCGATCAAGGCCCGCACTTCGTTTCTGTCCAAGTAAATGAGGTGCGCCACCACGTCACGCGGTCGCACCCAATCGAGAAGAGAACGCATCGCGTCGAGTTCGTTTGGGTGAAGCGTAATCGCCGAGGGCGTCTGCCCGAGACGGAGCAGCTCCGTTTGGATGATGGCGCTCACTTCTCCATCCGCACGACCCCGTTCGTAGCCGGGAATCTCACGCACACAGACCCGATCGGGATTCACGGCGTGGACGGCATCGGCCAGGCTCCGCAGGGCGACATCGGGTCGATCCCCTGCCTGACCAACGGTGACCGCCAACCGGCCATTCGTCTGAGAGCGGAGCGAGTCGGCGAGAGACAATGCCGCTCGGACTCCGTGGGGGTTGTGGCCGAAGTCCAAGAGGAACTGGACACCGTGGTGCTCGACAACGTTGCAACGGCCCGGGTTGTCTTGGTCTGTACTGCCAAAGTGCATCAACCCCTCGCGAATGGCCGCGAGTGGAAGTCCCAGGGCATCGGCAAGCGCAGCGGCCGTCATTGCATTGGCCAGGTTGTGCACCGCGTGGCCACCGTGAGCGGCGGGGATCGTCTCAACGGCCATGACCGTCTCCGCGCGCCCATGAAGCCAGCGAACGACGGTGGAGCCATTGCGCGCCCATCCACGCTGACCGGATGCGAGGGCGTGCATCAGAGCCTCTGAAGGGTCGAGACTCACCCAGATGACCGCCGGTCCCGGCGTCTGCCCCAGAGCCCACAGGTTGGGGTCATCCGCGTTGAGCACGCGGTGCCCATCTTCACGAACCGCCTTGCAGACAATGCCTTTGGCCTCGGTCAAGTCCTCCAGCGTGTGAATGCCGTACTCGCCAAGGTGGTCGTGGGCGATGTTGGTGATGGCCGCGGCGTCGCAGTGGTCCAGGACCAGGCCCCGTCGCAACAAGCCGCCGCGCGCGGTTTCGAGCACAGCCAAGTCAACCGCATTGTCCCGCAGGACCCGACGCGCGGCGCCCGGACCGGTCCAGTCTCCGCGTTCGACTTCGACGCCGTTGATCACCACACCGTCGGATGAGGTTCCTCCATGCGATATGCCGGCCGCTGCTGCGATGCTCATCAACATCCGGGTGGTGGTGGTCTTGCCATTCGTGCCCGTAATGAAGGCAAAGGGGATGGTGCCCAGCGCGTCCCAGTCGATGGCGGTGGGATCGGGCAGTTCGTTCGTTGGCCACGTCGCGCTCCGTCGACCAAGCCCCACCGAAACCGCGTCGTCGTCCCAGACAAAGGGCACATTGTGCCGTATGGCGGCGCGCTGAAGTCCCACCAGGGCTGGATTGGCTTCGGCCTCGAGGGACGCTTGTGCCCGCGCGACCATTTCCGCTACGGAACAGCCGGTTCCATCGGCGGTGGCGACCGCCCACTCATTGATCTCAGTCGCCGCGTACAACGCGTCGATCGGGGCATCGATGACCAGTGATGCGCCAGTCGAGTGGCACCGAACCCATCGCTCTGTGCGCACCCAGTTCAGTGGTTCGAAGATGCGGTCGAGCGCTGCGGACCACCGCTCGATTGCGTCTGCGGCGTCCTCATTCGGCTCAAACGCAACGTCGCATACGGCTCCGGGGCCGGGCCCTTGCAGGTTCAGGCCTGTCAGCCTTCTTGAATCGACTATCTTCACCGAACAGCCCTTTAGTCGTCTTCCATGCGAGCAAGCCGGACGCCGCGCTCATCCGCGATGATCTCGAGGTCGTTCATGTCCAATCCGGAGCTCATTGGAGGAGGAGGGGGAACCACGGGCCGCTCCATTCGATTTGGGTCCGGTTCGGTCGGGGAATCGTCGACGACTTCAAAGCCGATGATTTGCTTCCAGCAGCGGGGGCAGTTGTCTCCGAAGATCAGCAACAAATCGTTCGGATCGGCGAGGTTCAGGGCCTTGTCCACTGCGGTGACTTCATCGGGTATGACCAAGATGCGATCCGCTCCGACTCCATTGGCGAGCAGCACTTCCTCCATCATGCGGGGGACCTCGTCGTTGGATCGTCCGCGGGGGCGGTCATCGCGTCGCAAGACGTACATTTCGAAGTTGCCGGCCGCTGCGATCTCGGCGATCCGACGAATGTCCTCGTCCCGACGATCGCCGGGAGCGGCGAGCACGCAGAGTCGCCGACCGTCCACGTCCATGCGGGTGACCATGTCCACCATGCACTGGACAGCCGCCGGGTTGTGGCCGTAGTCCAGGATCACCTTGAATGGCAGTTCATCGAAGACGTTGAGCCGTCCGGGAACTTGAAAGAACGAGGTGTCGAAGGTGCGAAGCCCCTGTCGAACGTTGTCGATGCGCGTTCCCATGGCGTAGGTCACGAGTGCGGCAAACATGGCGTTCTGCACGTTGTGGATCGCTCGGCCTTCGAGGGTGGCCGGGATGAGTTGGGTCCACATCAATGGCAAATGGCTGCCCTGGTCGTACAGGGTGATCATTTGCCCGTTGATTCCCTCTTCGAGCACTGCGGCGAGCCCACCATTTTGAATGTGGTGCCGCACCAGGTCGTTCCGCGGGTTCATGGTGACGTAGCCGATGCGTTCCGCATTGGTGTAGTCCGCCATTTGCAAGCAGTGGATGTCGTCGGCGTTCAAGACCGCACAATCCTCGGCGACCTCTGCGACGACGCGTTTGACCTCCGCGAGTTGTTCGACAGTGTCGATCCCACCCAGGCCGAGATGGTCGCCTGACACGTTCAAAACGGCGCTGACGTTCGAGCGACGGAAGCCGAGCCCGGCGCGAATCAGCCCTCCGCGTGCCGTCTCGAGCACCGCCGTATCGACCTTGGGATCGCGAAGAACCATTCGCGCCGCCATGGGTCCGGTCATGTCGCCCACCGCGGTTCGCTCACCATCGACGTACACACCATCTGTGGTCGTCAACCCAACGGATGCGCCGCTCATCTTCAAGATGTGGGCCACCATCCGACTTGTGGTCGTCTTCCCGTTGGTGCCGGTGATGGCCGCGATCGGTATTCTCGTCGGCGTTCCTGCCGGAAACAGCATGTCGATGACGGGCCCGGCAACATCGCGGGGTTTCCCTTCGGTTGGCGCCACATGCATCCGGAATCCGGGTGCGGCGTTTATTTCGCAGATGGCGCCGCCGATATCCCTGTACGAACGCGTGATGTCGGGTGTGATGAAGTCCACGCCCGCCACGTCGAGGCCAATGGCTTTTGCGGCCCGCGTGGCCATTTCTCGGTTGTCCGGATGCACGTCATCCGTCAGGTCGATGGCCGTTCCGCCCGTCGACAGATTTCCGGTTGAGCGCAGGAAGAAGCGCTCGTTTTCCGGCAGCACCGTCTCAGTGGTGTACCCCGCCTCGGCCAAGAGGCGGTTCGCCTGATGGTCAACCTCGAGTCGGGTGAGGACCTTTTCGTGCCCAATCCCGCGACGCGGGTCTTGATTCACAATGTCGATGAGCTCGGAGATCGTGGATTTGCCGTCGCCAATGACGTGACCCGGAACCCGCTTGGCCACGGCAATCAGTTCGCCGTCGACCACCAGCATCCGGTGGTCGAAGCCCGTGATCATTTTCTCGACCAGAATGCTTCGAGAGTGTTCCTTGGCCTTGGCCGTGGCCACTTCGACCGACTCGCGGTCCATGAGGTTCAAGCTCACCCCTCGCCCATGGTTGGCATTCAGCGGCTTGACCACCACCGGGAAGCCCATTCGTTCGGCGGCGCGGAGGGCCGCTTTGGTGGTCCGAACCAGTTCTTGGCGAGGAACCGGAAGGCCGAGATCGGTCAGAATCTGATTGGTCTCTTCCTTGTCGGAGGCGATTTCCACGGCGATGTGTCGGGTCTCCGAGGTGATGGTGGCTTGGATTCGCTTTTGGTAGCGGGCGTGCCCAAATTGGACGAGGGAGTAGTCGTTCAGTCGAATCCAAGGAATGTCGCGCTCTTCCGCCGCGCGGACGAGCGACGCCGTCGACGGTCCGAACTGGCGTCGTTGGGCGAGCCCGATCAGCTCTTCGAGTTCGTTGTTGAAGTCAAAGTCTTCCGACTTGCAGATCGGGACCGGGCAGAGCTCGGTCGGCACCAAGTGCTCAATCAGGGCGATGGCCAGCTCGGCGGCAGCGATTCCCACCCGCTCTTCTTCGTAGGCGTACACAATGTTGTAGACGCCGTCTTGCCCAGTGCCCCGAGTCTTCCCGAAGGTGACTGAAGCGCCGGCAAGGTCCTGCAGTTCGATGGCAACGTGCTCGATGATGTGCCCCATCCAGGTCCCGTCGTCTTCGCGCAATCGACGGATGAATCCGCCGGGCTCCCCGTACGAGCATCCGTGCTCTTGAAGCGAAGGGATCGCCTCAACCAGGCCGTCCACGAACCCATCGATGGTTGCGCTGGGCCATTGCTCGAGCTGTTCCAGGTCCAGTGTGAGTCGAATTACGGGAAAGTGAGCGTAGATGTTGGGTCCACGGTAGACCCGACGTTCGAGCAGTTTCATGGTTCACCTCTTGGGCGCTGCAGCGGTCCGAGTGTTTAGGTCGTAGGTGGCAGCATGGGGAAGAATGTGCAGTTTGGCCCCCGTCATGCAGATGGGCTGACCTTCGGGTGCGTCCGCAATGGATGAGTACTCCAAGTCCGAAACGTCGACCACGGTGACGGCTCCCGACCCGCGAACATGAAGCACGTTGTCCGCTGCAATGAACGCGGCCGTGTCTTCATCGAGTCCCAAGCCGATGGCAAACGGGTTGTAGGCCAGGGCCGTGAGCAGGCGGCCCAACCGGTCCCGCTGGCGAAAGTGTTGGTCGATCACGACGCGATTGGTGAGGCCGAGACCGGGGGTCAGGCTGACCTTTCCGGCGGCGGGAGTGGCCCCCGTCTCGCCGTAGGCGATCATGTGCTCTGGCACAATGGCGGCCCCCGCCGATGTGCCGCCAACTGCGACACCCCGGGCGTTGAGCCTGCGCACCTGTTGCGCCACCGGCGTCCCGCCCAAGATCGTCGATAGCCTCAGTTGGTTCCCGCCGGTGAAAAAGATGCCTGTCGCCTGAGCCAGGATCTCAAGCCAGTCGGCGCGCTCGGCGTCTTTTCGGTTTCGATAGGGCAAGCTGGTCGCGGCAGCTGCACCCAGCGACTCAAAGATGTCCACGTAGCGAGGACCGGTATCGTCCAGTTTGCTGGCTGTGGGAATGATCGCAATGTTGGAGTCCGAACCGCCACTCACCTTGATGAATCGACGAAGAATATCGGGATCGCCAACTTTCTCTTCAGCGCCACCGATGGGGACAATCCATCCGCGGGTTTCGTTTTCTTGGACGGGTGAGGGGCTCATGGGGCGTCTCCGTACGCGTCGGGCGTATATCGCTTGCTGGGATTGTGGACGACCATTGTCGGGAGAAAGTTAGGGCCGCTTTTCGAAGGGGTCGTATTCGACCACGGCGCCGTCGCGAACCATGGGTCGGCCGTTTGCCAGCACGTGTTGGACGCGGCCGCTCTCATCGAGCGCGACGAGGTCCGCGTCTTGGCCCACTTCGATGGTGCCCTTGTTGGCGAGCGCCATCAGGCGCGCGACATTGCTCGTGAATACCGGCAGAAACGTTTCCAGGGGCAACCCTTCTGACAACAAGGTCCGAATGGCAATGTTGAGGGTGTCCGGTCGACCCACATCCATGCACTTCAGGCGCCCGTCTTCGTCGAACTGAGGCAGGCAGCCGGCGCCGTCGGATGAGCATGTGAGGCGTTCCATCGGATGCCCGTCTCGCTGCCATTTGGCAATGGCTTCTGCCGCCACCATGGTCTCGCCGTCATCGGGGAAGGCCGTGATGTCGACGGAGCACCCCCGCTCTGCAAGCGATGGTGCGCGTTCGAACAGCCACCGTTCCCGATTGATGTGCGTTGGGTGGAATACCCGCGCGGGAATCTCCGATTGATCGAGTGCAGCCTCGATCAACTCGAAGCCGCGCGGTCCGCTTCCCATGTGGCAGTGAACAATCCCCGCTTTGTTCGCAATCATTCCCGCAACGTATGCGTCCGAAGACACCCGAAGAAACTCCTGGAGCGTGATCTGGGATGAACGGTGGTCGCTCAGCGCGAGTTCACCGACGCCGATGATGGGGTCGATGAACACAATGTCGTCTTGAACCGACCCCGTGAGCGTGATGGGGGGGTAGTGGTAGTTGCCGGTGTAGCACCAGGCGCTGAGGCCCAGTTCTCGGAGGCCCATGGTCGTGGAGACCAGATCGCGCATGGTGCGCGTCCGACCGTCGGTGCCGAGGACCCCAACGCAACTCGTCACCCCCGCGCTGGTGAGGTGACTCAGCGCGATGCGCGGCACGCGGGTGGAGGGCCCCGATTCCCCGCCGCCACCCGTTGCGTGGATGTGGGCGTCGACCAAGCCGGGAATCACCGTCAATCCGGTCCAATCTTCTTCGGTGTGCTGCAGGGTTCCCGCACCGGCCGATAGGCCGACCCCCATTCCCACAATCCGACCACCGGCGACCACGATGTCTTGGGGGCCCAAAGGAGCGGGCGAGTAGACGGTGGCGTTCTTCAGCAGGGTGAACATTGGGACTCCCGAGTGGGGGTTCGAATGGTGGGCGACCGAGGGCGTTGGGCTACCGGTCGGATGTGGGCAAGGCCCGGTGTTGGTACGACCGGCCGTTGGGTCCGCTGTAGTCGGCCACTGCATTGCCCGACCCGCGCAACAGCCATCGCGTGGTCAGCAACCCATCAGACCCCACCGGGCCGCGCGCATGCAGGCGGCCGGTGCTGATCCCCACCTCCGCTCCAAGGCCATAGCGGAAGCCATCTGCGAAGCGCGTTGACGCATTGTGAAACACGCTGGCGCTGTCGACGCCGTCGAGGAACTGCGCTGCGGTTTCGGCGTTGTTGGTCACGATGCTTTCGGTGTGGCCACTGCCGCACGCGTGGATGCGGTCGATGGCTTCCTCGACGGTGTGGACCACCCGAACCGAAATCGTGAGTGCTCCGTACTCAGTGGACCCATCCGATTCGGCAGCGGGAACCCATTGCGCCAGGTGCTCGGCTGCGGCTTCGTCTGCCCGAAGTTCCACGCCGGCGTCGGTCAAGGCATCGCCAACACGGCCGAGGTGCGGCAAGAAGTCGCGATGCACCAGGAGGGACTCTGCAGCGTTGCACGCCGCGGGGTAGTCGCATTTGGAGTCGACGGCGATTCGCGCGGCCATGGCCGGGTCTGCATCCGCATCGATGTAGACGTGGCAGATCCCATCGGCATGACCCATGACTGGAATGCGGCTGTTGGCTTGGATGGTGCGCACCAGGCTGTTGGAACCCCGAGGAATGACCAGGTCGATGTCTTCGTCGCAGTCCAACAACGCATGAACGGCCTCCCGCTCAACCACACTGGTGACGGCGGCCGCGGGGAGGCCCGACGCCTCCAGAGCACGCCGAATGCAGCCGGTGAGCGCCTCATTCGAGTGCCGGGCCTCGCGCCCTCCCTTCAAGATGAGCCCGTTCCCGGTGCGAAGCGCCAACCCGCCAATCTGAATCACCGCATCAGGGCGGCTCTCAAAGATCACCAACAGCACGCCGAGGGGGCTGGTCACTTGGGTGAGAATGAGGCCATCGTCCAGCTGCGTTTTCCGGAGCGGCCGACCAATTGGGTCCCCCTGTTCAATCAGTTGGTTCAGCCCTTCACGGAGGCCCGCCAGCTTTGACGACGTCAGTCGGAGTCGGGCCAACAACGGCGCGTCGAGGCCGTCGGACTCCGCCTCTGCCACGTCGCGGTCGTTCGCGGCAAGGATGGCCGCCTCGTGTTCATTCAACTGGTCGATGAGCGCCGACAGCGCTCGGGAACGTTGGTCCCCGCTCGCGGTTGCGAGGGCGCGGGCGGCGGTTCGGGTTTGCTGCGCGAGTGTCTTCATTGCTGTGTGCCTAAAACGAGTTTGTCCCAGCGGACCAAGACCACCGGGTCGGAAGGATCCTCGCGGGAGGAGCGTTTGGTCCAAGCGCGGGCGATGTCGGCGGGGCAACTGGCGGCCCCGCGCCCAACAATCGCGTCGCCTTCGGTTCGAATTTCCACGACTTGCCCGGCAATGAATGCGCCTTCGACCCGCTCCACATCACCGGCCAACAGCGACGTCTGTGGGCGGGAGAGCATGCCGGCTCGACCAGGCTTGACGTACATGATTCCGCTCAGCTTGGCGGTGTGAACCATCCATTGATGCTCGGGGGACAACCGGCCCATCGGAGGAAACCACGTGCCGGGCTTGTCATCGCTGAACACCCGCTGGAGGGTGTGTTCCTCTCGACCGGAGGCAATGACGGCTGTGCACCCGGCCCGGGCGGCGTGGGAGGCCGACCGAATCTTGGAGCGCATGCCTCCGCGGCCCGCGCCCGGGTCTTGGTCCGCATTGACTTCGGTGGACACGGTCCACGTTTGGATGCGCTGGGCATCCGCATTCTTGACGGGGTTTTTGTCGTAAACGGCATCGACGTCGGTCAGCAAGACAAGCAGGTCTGCGTCAAGGTTGGCCGCGAGGATCGCAGCAAGTTGGTCGTTGTCGCCAAAGCTGACGCGCGGGGGCTTCGCGGTGTTCGGAGACGATGCACCAGCCAGTCGGGGGTTCACGTACGCCAACTCGTCGGTTGCGACGACGTCGTTTTCGTTGATGATGGGGATGACCCGATGGCGAAGCAGCGTCTTCAGGGTGCGGCTCAGGTTCTCGTACCGTTGCCGGTCGTCGAAGTCAGACTGCGTGAGCAAGACCTGAGCGCAGCAGAGATTGTGGGTGGCGAACTTCTGTTCGTAGATGCCCATGAGCCGCCCTTGTCCGATGGCGGCGCAGGCCTGACGGGTCGCCAAGTCGGACGGGCCCGGGGGCAGTCCAATCGCGTCGCGGCCGAGGCCGACGGCTCCCGAACTGACCAGGAGCACCTCTTTGCCGAGCCGCATCAGGTCGGCGACGTCCTCGATCAAGGCGTCGAGGCGTTCTTGCGCGAGGCGCCCATCGTCGAGGGTGAGCACACGGGTGCCGAGCTTGACGACGACGCGTTTGATGGCGGTTTCATTCATGGCCGAGGGTTTAGCCTGTTCGTTTGCTCAGTTCTCCCCAATCGGGGGCAGTTTTTTTCGTTTCTGCGCTGCTATTCTTCGTCGCTGGAACGAGGCGCCAACAGCGGAAGCGGCGGCGCGGCGAGCCCTGGCTCCGCCGAGATGGCTTCGGGCCACCATGGCATGGTGCTGAACAATGCAAAGTGATCCTCGAACAGCGGGCATTCCACGTCGATCGACGGGCCGTGTTCGAGGGGAATGGTGAGCCGCAGGCAATGCAGGCCCAGGCGATTGGCGGGCGTATTCTCCCGCCACCATCGATTGATCTTGGAGTCGCCGTGCTCCGAATCGCCGATGCACGGGTGGTGCAAGTCGCGCACGTGGCGCCGCACCTGGTGAAACCGACCGGTTTTCGGCTCGACGCGAAGCAACGAACACCGCGGATCGTGAGAGCGTCCCAGCCACTCCACGCGGCTTTCGGCGTCCTTCAGGATGCCTTTGTCGTCCTTCATCGGCGTGGTCACCGTGACCACCGCATCGTGCGAGTAGTGGCCGCGAACGAAGGCAACGTAGGTCTTTTGCCCGTCGCGAAGCGCCTGCTGCAGCGGCCCTGCCCAAGAACGCGTCTTGGCAAACAGCAAGCACCCCGATGTCTGGAAGTCGAGGCGGTGGATGGGGTACACACGGTGGCCGATTTGGTCCCGTACGCACTGCAGACACGCTTCCGCCCTGGGGTGGTGAGCGTTTCGGTGCACCAGCAATCGCGGCGGCTTGGCGACCACGATCCAGTGGTCGGTCTCATCAAGGATGCGCAGGGTGGGGCGGGATGGCATTCGCGGGGTCTAACGCGAGAACGGCCCGTTTCTCACCGAGCGGGTTATTTCAAGCCCCATGGCCGTTCGTCCCTCCCAGATGCATGAGCTGCTTCGCAGCCTTCAGTCGTCGATCTGCACCGCCCTTGAGGATGTGGACGGGCAGGAGTCCTTCGTGGAGGATCCCGTTCACGGGCCCGGAGGCGCGTTGAGCGCGCCACGCGTTCTTGCGGGCGGCCGCCACATCGAGCGGGCCGGTGTGAACTTCACGCATTCGGTCGGAAGCAGCCTCCCGCCGGCGGCGACGACGCAGCGCCCGGAGTTGACGGGTCGCGGCTTCGAGGCGGTGTCGCTCTCGCTGATCGTTCACCCCCGCAACCCGTACGCGCCCACCACCCACGCAAACTTTCGCTGCTTTGTGGCAACCAAAGAAAACGAGGCGCCGGTCTGGTGGTTCGGCGGTGGGTACGACCTCACGCCGTACTACGGCTTCGACGAGGACGCGGTGCACTTTCATCAAACGGCTCGCGGGGCCTGCGACCCGTTTGGCTCCGAGCTGTACCCGCGGTTCAAGAAGGCCTGCGATGCGTACTTTTTCCTGCCGCATCGCCAGGAGGCCCGCGGCATTGGCGGGGTGTTCTTCGACGACTTCCGACTCGAATCGTGGGCGCGCTCCGTTGAGTTCATGGCGGCCATCGGCGAAAGCTTCACAACTGCATACCTCCCCATTTTGACCCGGCGGATCGGAACCAAATACGGAGAGCGCGAGCGCAACTTCCAACTCATGCGCCGCGGCCGTTACGTCGAGTTCAACCTTTTGTATGACCGAGGAACGAAGTACGGCATCCAGTCCGGCCGACGGATTGAGGCCGTGATGTGTTCCATGCCCCCAATGGTGTCGTGGGCCTACGATGCCGTTGCGGAGCCCGGCAGCCCCGAAGCCCAGCTGGCCGCGCGCTACTTGCGGCCCCGCGATTGGGCGGACATGCCATGAATCTGTTGTTGATGCGGCACGCCAAGTCGGCTTGGGACGACATGGAACTTCGGGACCACGATCGTCCCCTCAATGAACGGGGCCGCAACGATGCACCCCGCATGGCGCGCGTCTTGGTCGAGAACGGCTTGATCCCAAGCCTCATTCTTGTTTCGTCATCAGTCCGCACCCGAGAGACGGTGGACCGCATGCTCCCGATTCTTGGCGACGTTGAGGTGAAGGTGATTGACGCGTTGTACCACGCGAGCGCAACCACGATTTTGAACACCATTCACACCCACTCAGCGGGCGCCGACCCGCTGATGGTGGTTGGGCACAATCCGGGCATGGAGACCACCTTGTCCAACATCTTGGGGCACATCGCGCCGTTTCCAACGGGGACAATTGCGCACGCCATTGTGCGTCCGGGCGAGTCCGGTGCCATTCAGGGAATTTGGCGGCCACGGGAGCTGCCACCCGAATGATTCGGCCGATCCGATGGGTGCTCGGTGGTGCGCTTGCGGTGGCCGCGGTTGAGATGGGGGTTCGGGCTTCTGGTGAAGCGCTGCCGAGCCTCCGCGGTGGAGTCTCACCATTTGTCCCGAGCGAACGCCCGGGGGTGATTGCCTTGGCGGACGATGTTCCGGGATGCATCGAGGAGGATTCCAACGGCCCACCCCCCACGGCCTGGGGCATGCGTGTGGGGACTGGTCCCGGTGCCACGCTCTTGTTCGCGGGCGACAGCGTCACCCTCGGACAGGGGGTTTCGCCATCGGATACCTACGCGGTCCAGCTGGGCACGGCGTACGCGGAGGCCTACGGTGTGACCGCTGAGATCGTCAACGCCGGTGTCAATGCAGCGGGCTACTGCGGAGTCTTTCGTGCGGTGCATCACCACCACGCCCATGAACGCTTCGATCGGACCGTGATCGCGTTGTTTGCAGACGATCTCGAACAGCGGGCCGTGGTCTTGGAGGGCGAGCACGTGCGCGCGAACCCCGCTCAGATCGAGGGGTGGGTTGCGCGCTTGGCAACCGCCTCTCACGCCTTCAACTGGGTCTGGCACATCGCGTTGTCTGCAGCAGTGAAGGATGTGGTGGCGTCCGGTGACCCGCTCCCACCGCACGTGAGGTTGCCAGGACGCACCGTCCCCGAGACCACGCTGCACAACCTCGAGCGCGCAATCCGCGCAGCGGCGCGGTTCGAACCGATCTACCTGCTGGTTCCTCCGGCCGGGCTTCGCTTGTGTCCCGAACGCCCGGCGCCAAACAGCGAATGCGAATGGATGGTGGCGGACATGCACCGGATGGCTGCAGCGCTGGATTCAACCAACGCCGCGTGGGTGGACTTGCGCAACGTGCCAACCGAGGGTCACGTCTTGGATGTGGAGCGCGGGTGGTGGCGTCGGGACGGCCGGTTGCCGGTGCATCCGAACGCGGGCGGCCATCGCGCGTTCGCCGATGCAGCCGTTCAATCCATCATTGGCCGTTGAGTGCTGCGCGGAGCAGCCGATTGACAATGTCGGGTGCCGCCCGTCCTCCGGAAGCGCGGAGGACACCACCGACGAAGAAACCAAACAGCTTGGGGTTGCCCCCGCGGTACTGCGCCAGCTGGCCGGGGTGAGCGGCCAAGAACGCGTCGATGAACGCTTGAATGGCGTCCTCATCGGTGATTTGGGACAGTCCATGCTCCGCGATGAGCGCGCGCGGTTCACCGCCTTGCGTGGAGAGGAGCTCGAAGACGGCTTTCGCTCCCTTGGACGATACGATGCCTTCTTCGATGCAGTCTGCCAAGACGGCGATGTCGAGGGCCGAGAAGCGAAGTGCGTCAAAGCCCGCTTCTTTTGCGTGCGCTTGGACACCGTTGATGGTCCAGTTGGCGACCGTCCGAGTGTGCGCCGTCGCGCGGCGGGCGGCTTCAAAGAAGTCCGAGAGAGCCCGATCGCTGGTCAGGGTCGTTGCGTCCTTCTCGGAGAGTCCAAGGTCGGTTTGGTAGGTGTGGAACCGTTCCGCCAATTCGGTGTCCATCGCGAACAGTTCGGCCTGGACATCCGTTCGGGCACGGCGCTTGCGCTTGCGCCGACCTTCGGTGGACTCGGGCGGCGTTTGCGCCGGTGCGGCGTGCACGGGTTTGGCGTCGGCCGGCTCGGACGCTTGGGTCCAGGAGTCCTTCAGGCCGACGGTCCGGTTGAATCGCAGTGCACCGTCCTTTTCGTCCCGGACAAAATAGCCCGTGCGCTCGAACTGCCATCGGGAGCCTGCAGGGGCGTCTCGAAGGCTCGGCTCGACGACGGCGTCTTTGATCTCGAGGGAGTTTGGGTTGACGTGGTCGAGGAGGGAGCCGTCGGCCCCGTCGGGGTTGGGGACCCGAAACAAACGGTCGTACAGGTGGACGGATGCTGAGACGCCTTCGGTGGCGCTGACCCAATGAATGGTCCCTTTGATCTTTCGTCCGTCGGGGGTGTCGCCGCCGACCGTCTCGGGATCGTGGGTCACATGAATCGCTCGGACGTCGCCCCGGTCATCCCGCTCGACTGAGGTGCAACGAACCACGTATCCGTAGCGAAGACGGATCTCTTCGCCGACCGTCATGCGCCGCCAACCCTTGGGAGGCTGTTCGGCAAAGTCGGACCGCTCGATCCACAACTCGCGCGTAAACGGAACGCGCCGGGTTCCCTCGTTGGGAATGTCGTGTGGCCAGTGGGGGCAGTCCAGCCACTCGACCTTGTCGACCGGGTAGTTGTCGACGATGACTTTGATCGGGTCGAGCACCGCCATCACTCGCGGGGCCATCGCGTTCAAGGTGTCCCGAATCGCCCACTCAAAATTTGCGATGTCGATGATGGAGTTGGTCTTGGCGACCCCGATCCGATCGACGAAGTTGCGAATGGCTTCGGGCGGCACACCCAACCGCCGCAGCCCGCGCAGGGTGGGCATTCGGGGATCGTCCCACCCCGTCACGTGACCCTCCTCGATCAACTGCCGAAGCTTGCGTTTGGAGGTCACGGTGTAGGTGAGGTTGAGGCGGGCGAACTCGTATTGCCGCGGTCGGGTGGTGACGGCCGTGTTTTCGATCACCCAGTCGTACAGTTCTCGGTTGTCTTGAAACTCGAGGCTGCAGAGCGAGTGGGTCACGTCTTCCAGCGCATCTTCCAACGGGTGAGCGTAGTCGTACATGGGGTAGATGCACCACGCGTCTCCGGTGCGGTGGTGGTGCACATTCCGGATGCGATACAGGGGCGGATCGCGCATCTTCATGTTGGGGTTGGCCATGTCGCCGACGGCGCGCAGGACAGCGTGACCGTCTGGAAATTCGCCCTGAGCCATTCGACGAAACAAGTCGAGGTTCTCCTCGACGCTGCGGCTCCGTCCAGGGCTGTGGCCACCGGGCGACGTCACGGTGCCGCGCAGTTCACGAAATTTTTCTTCGGAGAGGTCGCAGACGTACGCTTTTCGGTCGCGGATCAATCCCTCGGCCAGCTCATACATTTGCGGGAAAAAATCGCTCGCGAAGAACATTCGGTCGCCCCAGTCGAAGCCCAGCCACCGAATGTCCTCTTGGATTCCCAGAACGTATTCGGTGTCTTCGGCGACCGGGTTGGTGTCGTCGAAGCGGAGGTGGCATTGGCCACCGTAGCGTTCGGCCATTCCAAAATCGATGCAGATGGCTTTGGCGTGTCCGATGTGCATGTAGCCGTTGGGCTCGGGAGGAAACCGCGTCACCACCCGACCGCCGTGGGTACCGGCGTTCAGGTCGGCTTCGATGATGTCGCGGATGAAGTTTGAACCGTGCTCTTTCGCATCACTGGGCATGACCATTTCCTTGACGAGGGCATCCTCATAGCACGATCTGCCTTGGCACTCTGCTATTGGTTTGGCACAATTGAGGATAGGAGGAAGAGGGGGGAGGCCATGGGCATCAAACCGGTCGTGCGCGGCATCGTGGATGGGCTCTTGAACGATGGGGCTTCGCCTGTGCCTGTGGAGCAGACCGCGACGATTTTGGTCCGAAAAATCGAGGCGATGCCCGGACTTATGCGGTTCGGCATGCGCGTCCTCCTCACGGCGTTTGATTGGTATGCGGTGGTGCGAAGCGGGCGACGCTTTCGGCACAATGGACTGGACGGGCAGCGGCGGCGGATCGCCGAATGGGCGAATGCCCCCATCGGTCCCTGCCGCGACATGGTGGAATTCCATCGAAAAATGGGGACTTTCGTCGCACTGTCGCTGGAGGCGCGGTGAAGCGGGTCGAGTGCGGGACGTTGATTGTGGGCTCTGGTCCCGGCGGGGCCATGACCGGGGTTCGGATGGCGGAGGCCGGCGAGGACGTCTTGGTGGTCGAAGAGGGGCGCCACCATCATGTGGACTCGAGCCCCGACCACAGCCTCGAACAAATGGACGAGAAGTGGCGGTCGGGCGGGCTCAC
>JAYZVA010000118.1:0-5262 GCA_036156175.1 Myxococcota bacterium | reverse complement strand
AGTGCCCGGGCGCCAACGCTGCCCCAGTGTGTCCAAACCGGGGCGTTGGTGCGCGTCGACGGTGCCCGCACCGAGTGGCTCTATGTCGCACCCATCGGGGGGGGCAAGGCCTCCATCGGCGGCGACACGGTGCGCATCGTCTCGCTTGCGAGCCCACTGGGCGCGGCGATGGAGGGGTTGGAAGTCGGCGACGCGTTTGAAGTGGATACCCCGCGGGGTCGTCGAGAGTACGAAGTGGTCGCCGTGGGCTGACGCGCTACCCGCGCCTCGACAACTGGGCCGCATCATCGAACAGCCGCTCCAAGGTTTCGTCATCGATTCCCCGCAGGACCGCCGACAAATACAGCATCTGGCGCTTCATTCCCCCCTTGACGTTTCCCTTGGCGACCAGCCGGCGCGCTTCGGCAACGGCCTCGCTGAGGCCCGGATCAAGGGCCATCTCTCGAAGCTGCGAATCGCTCATTCGGACCAGCTCTTTGCCCAGTGCATTGATTCGGTTTTTGCGTCGCCGCATTTCATTGCGCGGCGTTCGTTCGGTGAAGTGGACCTCCCCCTCCGGATCGTCGTCTTCCCGAGACCATTGAAATTTCTTGCGGGCCACACTTCCTCACCGATGCCCGGCAAGTGTACCGTAGCAGCCGGAGTCTGCACCACCCGAAGGTGTCCATGCGCAAGCGAACCCTGCTCATCCTCGTCGCACTGCTCGCCATCAGCGTGGGAATGCTGCAGTTGTTTGGCGATCCCCAGAGCGACGAGGATCTCATTCGCGCCACCATCAACCGGGTCGCGGAGGCCGCCGAACGCGCCGACATCAACGCCGCCATCGAGCCCTTCGCAATCACCTACGAGGACGGCGACGGCATGGACCGTCGGGGCGTCTATGGGCTGATGTGGAGCCAGTTCAAGAAACGCGGACCCATCCGGATTTACATGAGCGCAATCGATGTGCAGGTCGAGGGCCTTGAGGGCACAGCTCGCTTCGATGCCGCATTGATGGAAGGGGCGTCGGACCGGCCGCTGAGTCTGCCGGTCAACGCCGACCTCCTCACCTTCGAGGTCGGCTTGTCCAAGCAGACCGGTGATTGGTTGATTGTGCATCACACCCGCCGACCCGCTCTGGACTTATCCGCCCCGTAGCCACTGGTTCAGACGACACGCTCGGAACCACCGAGGCGGCGCTTGTCATCACACTCAAGGGTGTGCAGGTCTTTTTGCATGTCCACTGCCTGCCACACAGCCGTCGTAAGGGCCAGCACAGGGGATCTCCAGGAACGCTGCGGGCCCAACGGCGCTGCCTCCTGCTCAGGAAACCAATGGAAGAATGAGAACAACGCTCCGTTCATGACTTATAATCAAGGCCACCTGGGGATCACTGTGACGCGACTTCTGTTTCTAATTTTGGCCACGTCCTGCGCAACGGGGGGAACCGACTCCGAAAAGTCGGGGACGCGGGCGCTCGAGTACGACACGGCTTCTGTGACCTACCACACGGATGGGGATGGCAGCGGTGACGGTTCGGGCGGAGAAGGCGCGAACGGCGAGCCGTATGTGCAGTCACTCTCACTCGACGTGTCGGAACTGACGATGACGACGCGGGCGGATGAGGCCCGAACCCACCGCTTCAAGCTGCTTGCGAACTGGTCTGACGGCCGGATGTCCCCGGTTGAGGAAGGCATCGAATGGCGGGTCAACGACATTCGAGTTGGGACCATCGACGGCGACGGGCGGTTTACCACGAGCACGCTCCGAGGCGGCCAGGTTGGCATCATTGCCGAACACAATGGGAAGACCGCAATCGGAACGGTGGTCGTTCGGTACGTGGGCACCATGATCACGGACGGTGTGGACCCCTCACTCTTTGCTGTTGCCGAGGTCCCGGCATCGGGGACCGGCATGCTGTATCCACTCGATGGAGTGGTGGTCCCCAAGAACCAGCCATCCATGCACTTCCAGTGGCAAGACCTCGGCGGCGTCGCCTACCGCCTTCAGTTCCAATCCGAGGTCACGGAGCTCACTGTTTACAGCACAAGCCTCGACTGGATCTCGGATACAGAGCTGTGGCCCGTAATCTGCGAGTCCAATGCCGGTTTCACGATCGAGACCACGCTCTCGGCGCGCGTGGGCGATCAGGTGATGGTGAAGGACCCGCAAACGATGACCGTCCAAGACCTTGAGGCCATCGGATCCATCATCTATTGGACCCCAACGGCGCAGGGGTTGATGGAGATTCCTTACGGCGAAAGCGCACGAAGTTTTCTGACCCAAGCCGAGACCGGGCGCTGCGTTGGGTGCCATGCCGTCTCGTCGCAAGGCATGGTGGCATTCACGTATGACGGCGGCTCGGCACCCTTGGGAATGAAGACCATTGACGGGTTGGAGGACCGCATCCCCTACGGCGGGGGTGGAAACTCCAACTACAAAGTCTTTTCGCCAGACGGCAGCCTCCTGCTGGCTGGCCTCAACGGAACGTTGAGCCTGTTCGACGGCGTCACCGGCGCGTTTCTATCCAACCCCACGATCGAGGGAGCATCGTGGGTCAACAACATGGATTGGGCGCCCGACGACAGCTACCTCGTCTTCGTAGACAGCCCGGGCACGGGGTACGACCTCACCTTCTCCGGCGGGCGCATCATGCGGGCCCCACACCTCGGTGGGGGGTCGTTTGGCCCTGCGGAAGAAATCGTCAACGTGTCTGATCTGGTGGCCCCCTACGGTTTCTCAAACGTGTACTACCCAGCGGTATCGCCCGACAGCAAGTGGGTGCTCTTCAACGCCTCGACGGGAGACAGCTACGACGACCCGGATGCATCGCTGTTCGTCGTTCCCATCGAGGGCGGCACGCCGATTGAACTCGCCAAAGCCAATCAGGACTACAGCCAAGCGAACTCCCTTCCGAAATGGGCTCCCGCGACCTCCGGTGACGACATCTGGTGGTTCGCGTTTGCATCGCGTCGGAACTACGGCACCAACACCGCTGGGAACCCCCAAATTTGGATGTCGAGCTTTGACCCCGCCGAGGCCGAGGCTGGGTTTGACCCCAGCTCGACTTCGATCTGGATGTCGAGTCAGAACCCGAGCCAAAACAACCACATTCCGTTGTGGGTGCCCTAGACGACGGCCTCAATCTGGCGCATCCACGCCATCGACACGCACGCCGTTGATGTACGCGGCACCGGCCTCTGGAAAAGACCACTGCAGGTCGACGGTCGAGCGTGCGATCACCACGGCTCCAAGAAGCGACTCCTCGGGCTCGTGACTGTCGAAGCGGTGCGTTCCGACCGTCAACGACAACGGCCCACGGCCGCGAATCACCACCAAATACTCGCCGGCCGGCTGCGTGCCTCCGCCGGCACTCCACTCCACGGATGGAAAACACGCCGCAAAATCACGGATCGCGTAGTCGAGCGGGTACAAGCCACCGGCGACCGTCTTCGTGGGCACAAGGTGCTCACGGTGACACGCCATCAACGCCGGGTGTCCCATCACCCCCGTCAGGCGACTGGCGCCGACCAATACCGGTCCGGGCGTGGGGACATCGGGATTGAATGCGCCCTCGTTGTTTTGCCTCAGCCATTCCTCAGCGGCTCCATCGGATTGCCCCCAATCGAGGTCGGAGTCCGCGACAATCCGCCATGCTTGACTCCGATCCGACACGGACTCGTTGAAATACGACAACCCCCACGGCCACCACGTCAACCCCGAGACAATCGTGTAGAGGGCGCCCACTGCCACCCATTTCACGGGAACATGCGAGGCCAACAACACCAAGAAGGGGACCACTGGAAGAACATAGCGACTGCCCACCTGAGAGTTGAATGCCAGGGAAAACCACAGCAACAAAAAGACGGGTGCGATGACCTCCGTGACTGTCGATGCCGCGATCGGTCGACGGCGGACAAGCACCACCAATCCGGCCATCGACAGCACCATCAATGGAATCGGAAACTTTCGCGGCAACGTGTTGAGGTAGTGGTCGGGTCGACCAAAGTGGGTCCGCTCCCCCAGCGAATACACGCGCCCTTGACCCACATCGTCGTCGTGCTTCACCCAATCCACGCCCTCGATCCATGGCCGCGGCACCGGCAGCGGAATCCGGGAAGACGCCACATGCTGAAATGGCGCCGACTTCCATCGAATGTCGCTCGCCAGCGTTCCCGTTCCGCTAAACCCGTATCCGGCGTTCAGAACGAACAACCCAACCGCCGCCACCACTGGAAGGGTTCGAAACGGTGCGGCTGTTCGGCGAATCACGCACCAGACAACCGTGACGAGACCCAAGATGGGCCCCAAGAACAGCGCAGTAAATTTGGCCACTTGCGCAGCCCCAACCGCCGCCCCGGCCCAAGCCGCCGTGCGGTTGGTTGGCCGCTCCAGCCACCGAACCCAGGTGAAGCAAGCCAATAAAAATGCGAACGTGCACGGCAGGTCGGTGGTCACGAGCCCCGAGTGGGCCATCAAATTTGGGTCGAACCCAACCAATGCGCTCGCCGCCAGTCCCGCCGCATCGCCCCGCAGGCGCCGAACCCAGGCAAAGACCAGGCCCATGCACCCCACCAACCAAGCCGCTTGCGGTGCACGCGCCCAGAACCAGCTCCCCTGCTGGCCCGGCGACTGGCTGGCGAGCCATCCGAATGCGTTCAGCACACTGACGGGCATCTTGGAGTTGTCGAACCGAGACACATCCCCCTGCTGCAGAATGCGCACACCCGACCACAGGTGCTGGGGCTCATCGATGGTCTGCGTCCAATGCCACTGCGATGTCCACACCAAGGAGACCGCCAGGAGCATGCAGACCACCAACCAACGCTTCATGGGAACCACTCCTGGACCCCATCGTACCCTATGCTCCCTCCGCATTCGTTCACAGCGGCGTCAACGGCAGCCAACCGCAACGCGCTGCGGCGGTCAGGACCCGGGTGCCGACTGCCGCTCTGCAAGAGCCTGCAGTTGTTCGGGCGTCGCCGGCTGTTGGTGCATCTTCTTCCATTCAGCGTACGGCATGCCGTAAACGAGCGTGCGCGCCGCGTCGTAGTCCAGATCGACGTCGCGGTCGGTCGCGGCCGCCGACATCCACTTGCTCAAGCAGTTGCGGCAAAAATCGGCCAGGATCATGAGGTCGATGTTCTGAACCTCTGTGTGTTGTTGCAGATGGGCAACGAGGCGCCGAAACGCGGCGGCCTCGATTTGTTCCATTTGGGTGGGATCAATGGACATGGGTACCTCCTCCTCTTCGTTAGCCAATTCTAGGCGCCAGAGCGATGG
>JAYZVA010000117.1:0-23676 GCA_036156175.1 Myxococcota bacterium | reverse complement strand
GGGCCAGTTCGAGCTGCACAACATTCAGCCGGGCGCCCGGGGTGAACCGCGCATTCACGTTCACTTCAACATCGACAGCTCGGGCATCGTGCGCGTGAGTGCTGAGGACAGCCGCTCGGGTGTCTCGGACGCGATCGAGATTTCGTCTCCCCTTGGGATGTCGCAGCAAGAAATCGAGAGCATCCAGGTTGGCCTCGAGTCTTCGGGCGACGACGAACTCGATGCCCTGCGCGATGATGTGAGCATTCACATTTCCAGCATCGAGGCGAAGCTGATCACCAAGGGAGACCAAATGGATCCCTCCGTGGTAAGCGGCATCCGCAGTGCCGTCAGCCAAGCGCAAGCAGCGATGGACAGCGAGGCTGCTTCCGACCTCGAAGCCGCCATTGCCATTTTGGAGAACCAAGCGAACCTGTTCCCTGGATAGGGTTCCGCGTTCACCAAGCACAAAACCCGGGGAGACCCGGGTTTTGATGGTTCACTCAACTCGAAGACTGTCAGCGCGAGCCAACAACGGACGGAGCTTCGGCCGGAGCGGATTCCTCAGCGGCCTTTTCAGCGGCCTCCTTCGCTTCCCGCTCCGCCTTCTTGGCAAGGTCCTTCTCTTTCTTCTTGAGGTGCTTGGCCAACTCCTTTTCCGTCAACTGCGCTTGGTGAAGGAGATCCCAATCCATCACCTCGTAGGGAAGCCCCAAGGCCTTCACAGCCGGCTCGGAGTACTCCAGCGGACCGAGAACGGTGATCGTCTCATGTCCCGCGCACGGCGCCAACATTGCGCCCAGTGCTGCCTGGTCCACATCGGCCAAGAGCTGGGGTTGCTGGTCAAGGAACTCGAGGCCCCGTCCCGAGGAGACCGCCGCGGTGAGGTACCCCAGCATTTGATTTGAAGATTGTTGCGCAAGCACGGTCTCGCGGGCGCGGCTCCACTTGGCGGTGGCAATCACCGATTCGTCGATCTTTCCTTCGATGCCGAGACGAATCAGGTCCAGGTAGGTGCTGATGGCAAACTCGGCCGCATTGTTCTGAAACAGGCCCGAGATGTACAGCGCGTTGGCCCCACCGGGGAGCGAACGGTTCATGGCGTATGCCCCGTAGGTCACGCCCGCCTTCTCCCGAAGCCGCCGCCAGGCGATCTCGGAGATTGACGACCCCAAAATTTTGCCCGCGAGGTAGTTGTCTGCGGTCCATGGTTCGATTGCGCAGCTCAACGTCACATCGGTCTGAGTCGCCGTCGGTTTGTCGTACAACAACACCTTTCGCTTCGACCGCTGGGTGGGCACAGCGGGCGCATCGATGGCGCCAACTTCGGCTCCCGGTGCGGCGGACCAGTCGCCGAAGAACTTGCGAACGGTGGCTTCACTCGCGTCGAGGTCCGGCAGCTTTCCAACAACAATGAGTGTGGAGTTGGCGGGTTGGTACTTGCGGTTGAGCCAGTTGGTGACCATCGTGCCGTCCCAATCCCGCATGCGCTCGTAGTACGCCCGGTCGCCCCAGTTGCCGTACGGGTGGTCGGTTCCCCACAGGCGCTCGGTCGACACCCGGCCGGCCCATGCATCCGGGTCCGCCTTGTACGTGCCGCCCTTGGAACCACTGATGCGGCTCTTGAGCCACTCCCGCTTGTTGGCCATGCGGAGGTCCACTTCGCCGGTCTCTCGCCGAATGCGGCTGAGAACAGCGTCGAGGTTTCCACTCGCACCACCAGCCTGGAGCACTCGACCATGGCCACTGCTGCCTTCGCTGTAATACCCCGCGATGGCCAACATGCGCTCGGTCGCCTCGAGCTTGGTTCCCCGAAGCGACATCGACTCGGCAAACATGTCCATTCCCGCGATGGACCCCGTATTGGAGTTTCCGTTGACCAACAGCGCGGCACGCACGATTGGCGCCTCCCCATGGGGCAGCATGATGACGTTCAAGCCGTTCTCCAGCGTGACCGTCCGGCCCTTCTCGAGATCGGGCTTGACGACCTGATTGGCGAGTTGTTCGCCGGTCATGTCGCCCATCGCGAACAGCGTCTTCATTTTGTCATCTCGGGATGTTGCGTGGTAGTCCTGGGAGCCGCCACCGCTCTCGGCTGCCGCTTCCATTCGCTCCCGCTCTTCCTTGTCCATCGGCTCCACGATGATGGTCACCATGCGGTCGCGCGTGAGCCACTTGCGGGCAAACTCCTGAACGGGAAACATCCCCGTCACGTTGTTGATGTCATTCATCGACCGGCTGAAGTACCGGACATCGCCGGTGAAGTGCGCATCCATGGCCGTGGCGGTTGCCCGACCGTACAGTGCCGCAACCTCGTCGACCGAGTTGAGAATGGAGGTCATTCCATTCATCTTGGCTTGGTTGAACGAGTAGTCCATGAACCCGCGGTAAATCTCGCTCTTGTACACCTCCCGGTCCCACTGCAGGTACAACGCATCAGCGGCCTTGTCGGCCAAGCGCTCGCCCTTGTATCCCTCGGCCGGCTCGATGTAGCAGTAGACCTCGCTCGCGTACTCCGACGGATTGTAAAAGCACCCCAGCCCTTGGATGCTCTGCTCGTCGTTGGCGTACTCCCAACTGGGCACGATTGTGCGGTAGATGTAGTTGGTCAACTGGTTCGCAGCGATGTTTCCGACCATGTCGTCGCCGCAGTAGCCGCCCGGTGTTGACCAGGCGACAACGGTGGTTTCCGTCTTGACCTGGCCTTTGATGCGCATGGGCTCTTGGCTGGTGGGCATGGGCGGTGGCTGGCGGTCCTGACAGTTCACCCGCTGCTTCGCGCCCTTGCCGGCATTGGCCTGAATGTATTCCCCGAGTTCCCCAATCCATTTGTCGAGAAACGCGTTCCGCTCGCGCTGGGAGGTCAGCGCCGTGTAGGCCGCCGCGTCCTCGGGAGCCATGAGCAGGTCCAGGTCTTCTTCCCAAGCCTTCATCAGCAACCCAAATCCTTCCGAGAGATCGAAGTCGCCAACCACCACGATGGTGGTCTTCTCCGGCACGTAGTGTTCCTCCACGTACTCTTTGGCATCGGCGAGCGTGATGGCGCTCAGCGAGTCGTGCGAACCAATCACGCTCCGGGTGTACGGGTGCCCCTCCGGGTACAGCAACTGGCCGGCCACGCGAAACGCGTCGCCCAATGCTCCGTTTTCGTCTCGACTGCGTTTCTCGTTTCGGGCGATCTCCACTTCGAGCTTGACGTCTTCTTCGGTGACGTTCGCCAAACCGTCTTTGAGACGCCGTGCTTCGATCGCCAGCAACGCCTCCATCGCATCGCGGGGAGCGATCGTCATGTAGTTGGTCCAGTCGGTCCACGTTGATGCATTGAACGATCCACCGAGCTGCTTGATGAGATCCATGTTCTTTGGCAAGTCGCCATGCTGGGCGCGGAAGGCCAAATGCTCAATCACGTGCGCGATCCCTTCCCGACCGGGCTGGTCGTGTTCCGCTCCGGCATCGATCACGGATGTGACCGCCACGATCGGTTGGCTGTGCTCTTCTTGGAAGATGACATGCAAGCCCGATGGGAATGGGTACGAGACCAGCTTGATCTCGTAGTTGTCGAGCTTCAGCGAGTAGTCGGCCGCGGGCACCTTGGCATGAACGGGCGACGCCGCGCACAGCGACAAAAGAATGGCAGCGAGTGTCTTCATGGCAACCTCTGAGAAAGTCGTTGACCGAGCGGTATTCGAGTGGCACCGCTCGCCCTTCGCCCGGCAACTTATGGGAAATTCAGTCCCCAAGCAATGATGATGCCCTCGGCTTGACAGGCAGCCTACACACAACCAAAAAAACCCTTGCCGAAGCAAGGGTTTAAGTGGTGGAGGTAAGGGGACTTGAACCCCTGACCTTCTGACTGCCAGTCAGATGCTCTCCCAACTGAGCTATACCCCCGAAAAGGCCGAACAAAATCAGCGTCGGCTCTGTATTGCACGGTCGATGGACGCGCAAGGGCCTCGTCATTCTTCAGGGCGAATCGCTTGGTCGGAATGAGACGACGGACCCGCTTCCATCAGCGCAACCAGTCGCGCCTCGAGGTCGCGCACGTGCGCCATGTGCACCTCCAGGCCCGGGTGCTGCACCTCGCCCGCAGCGACGAGGGCCATGGTCTCTTTGCCCAGCTTCTCCAGCCGCTTGTCCCGGTCCTTGCGAATCTGGCGGATCTCGAGTTGGTGCCGGCTCTTTTCTTGGAGTCGCCCCACTTCTTGTTTGCCCCGGACCGAAACAAACCCAAACAACTCTCGAACCACTTCGCCGAGCGAAGCGGTCGATGGTGGAGTTGAATCGGCTGCATTGCTGGGGTCTTGGTTTGCCATCAGTCCCCTCTCCTTCGCGGGAGCCACACCCGCACTTCCGTCATTCGGCTTTCTTGGCTTGCTTCCCTTTCGGGGTGGCATTCCAGATTCTCGTGGCCAAAATCAGTCCGAGCAGGGACAACGGAATCATCGAGATCGGCCAACTGATCCAGTTGTCTGGGTTCGCGGCGACTTCTTGAACCGTGTCGTCGGGAAGAATGATTCCATAGGTAATCGACATGACCGCCGTGCCCGCGTACACAAATCCGTCGATGATGCCCACGGCGACACCGACGTTCTTTTTACCGCCAAAGTCCATGCTGGCCGTTCCGCTCAGCATGCCGTGCACGCCGATCACGCAGACGCTCATCAAGATCACCAACCACGGCAAGAAGTCGGTTTGGTACGTGAATGTCATGATGATCGATCCGATCAACATCCCGCCGTACAAGATGGCCGCGACGGGCCCACGGCGCGACTGGAACACCCGGTCGGAAATGACCCCGGCCACCACACCGCCCATGATGCCCGCGCAGCACAGCAGCATGCCCCAGTTCTCATACACAAATGAGTCCTTCAGCCCCAAGACGGTGTCGGTTTGCTTCGCGTAGGAACGGAACCACTGCATGATGGCCTGGCGCAAGAAGCCGGAACAAAACTCAATGCTGGCAATGATGATGATGACAGGGTTTCCGAGCATAAGCTTGAAGACGGCGAGCGCGCCCAGCTGAGGGCCATCATCTCCACTCGACGCATCGGCAGTGTCAAAGTCGTCGAAACCCGCTCCCTGGGGCGTGTTCTGAACCACGAACACATCCACCAGCCAAAACGCCACGAGCAACACCGTTGGGATGAAGAACAGATTTTCCAGGCTCATGCTCTCAATGATCATGTACCCAATGTCGAAGGCAAAGTAGATTCCGAGGGAGATCAAGATGCCAAAAATGGCGCCGAATACCCCGCGCTCGCGCACGTGAAACCACGGCGCATTGCACTTCACGATGGCCACGGCACCGAAGCTCTGGAAGTACATATTGATGGCGTAAAGCGCGCTGAAGATGGTCGTCAGGTTCGCCGCCAAAACGGTGCGATCCATCCCGAGCAGGGTTCCATCGTTTACGATCGCCTGCGTCACCAATCCCATCAACAGATTCATCAACGCGGCACCACCGGCGCCGAGCAGGATGGCGAACTTACCGCCCAACCGGTCGGTCAACGGTCCGTTGATCAGGAATGACGAACCGTACACGGCGGTTCCCCAGAAAAAGATGGTGGCGAAGTCCGAGTTGGTCATCATCGGCGCGCCGTTGAATTCGATGTCGCCGAAGGCGTGCTGGCTCACTTTGATGTTGTAGCGACCCATGTACAAGAAGGCGTAGGTCAGCCCGAGGGGCAACCAGTTCATCACCCGACGACGCCGGAATGCATCGCTGTGTTCGACGCCCTCAACGCGCGGCAGTCTCGAAATCACAATCCCGACCACCACCAACAACAGGGCAATGGGAGCAAACTTATCCATCCAAACTGGCATTTCAGCCTCCTATGGGTCGACGCGAATCACCCGCGGTTCGCGCGGCGGTATAATTGGTCCTGACCGCGCGCGTTCGACGGACGCGTCAAAAACTGTGACTCCTGTGGGTTCCAGGTCGCTGGGTTCAAAACCCAAGTTGTGCTTCCATCGGTCGGCCACGTAGCTGTTGGTCGCCGCCGTGTAGCGCGCTTCGGGCACCACCGGCTGACCACCCACCGCCACAGACTCAAGCGATGGCGCCCCAGACTGGACACTCCAAGAGGCCGTGATCCCGCTCAACTGCATCACCGGGTGCGAGCCACTGATCTCGGCGGCCGCATTCCTCAAAACCAGCCCAAGAATCTCTGTTCCCGTCACATGAAACCGGACCACATCGTTCGCGAACGGAAACACCCGGTATAGGTCGCGCCGCGTGACCTCGCCCTCGTTCAAGTCGGCGCGCAACCCGCCGGGGTTGTAGATGCCAATCGCCGTTCCTGCGGACTCGCGAACCATGTCCGCAGCCCACCGTCCCAACGACGTCTCCGCATGCTTGGACCTGTCCAACGACCCCCCGACGACGCGCCCGACGGGCTCCGCAAACAGCGCATCCACCCGCTCCGACCAAGCACGCACCAGCGCGGCCGCATCCTCCGGCGGCGGCACCGCGCCCGGAGTCAAATCGACGAGGCCACCATCGAACTCCACAATCTGCCCATCGGCCACCGCCATCTCGGTGACGCCGAGTTGCCGCGCATAGCTCCCGGCTTGCACAATCCATGTGTCATTGACTCGGATCGGTTCGGTCAACGACGTGTGGGAATGCCCGCCCACGATCAAATCGATTCCCGCCACCTCGGTCGCAACACGGCGGTCCCACTCAAGCCCGATGTGGGTGAGCGCAACGACGAGGTCGACGGTTGGCTCGAGTGCAGCGACTTGTTCGGCAGCCACCTCGACGACCGGTCTCACCAGCATCCGGTCCGCCGCGTCGGTACCGGTCAGGCGCGCGAGGCCATCGGTCGTGAGCCCAAACACCCCGATCCGGAGGCCCGCCCGTTCGAAGATGACGTGGTCTTGAACCCCCACAATGGCCGGGGTGCCCGTCCCATCCGCGGCGTCCAGGTTCGCCGACAGAACGGGAATCTGGCTCGCAGCGACCAAGCCAGACACGTGGTCGTAGCCGATGTCGAATTCGTGGTTGCCCAGAACCCACGCGTCGATGCCGGCGCCTTCCATAAAGTCCAGCATTGCCCCGCCTCGAACCCCGCGGACTTCAAATTCCATGAGCGGCGTCCCGGTCATGATGTCGCCACCGTCCAAGACCAACACATTGTCAGCCCCGCGCTCTTCATGCAGCTTTGCGACCTGCCCCGCGACTTCGGCAAAACCCCCGATGTTGGGCGCACCGGGCAGCCACGGCGCCTGGTTCGGTGCGAAGTGCGCATGAAGGTCGTTGGTGTGCGCAATCACCAATCGCGGGCGGGCCTCGCCGACTGAAGGCGGTTCAACTGGATGGGGCTGACACGCCGCCAAGAGCAGCCAGAGCGTCATGCGTCTGTCTTCATCTGCTTCAGAATCGCATCAACCTCGGCGCCGTCGATCACGCCGTGAATCCGGTGAGTGATGGTGCCATCGGCATCCACCAACCACGTCTGCGGAATCTGCTGCTCCTCAATCGCGAACTCCCCGAAGAAATCATCCGGGTGCCCATCGACCACATACTGCCGCCACCTCAACCGCTCGGCCGCGGCCACCTCGTCGACCTCGCGGAGCGAACGCACAATGTCGCCGTCTTCGAAGCTGTCCCAGCTCACGCCAACCATCGGCCACGGCGCGCGCTCGGCTAAATCCCGGATGGCGGGAAGCTCCGCGATGCACGACTCACACCAGGTTGCCCAGTGGTTGACCACAAACGGTCCACGACGAAGCGCTTCGCGAAGGGCATCGGGATCTGCTGCGATTGAACGGTGCTCGTCGTCGGGGTCGCCTTCATCATCGGATGCGGAGTCGGTGGATGGCTCCGACCCGCTCGACCACGCACCGGGCGAAAGCGGTGGCTGGACCGGACGCTCCCCCTGTCGTTCGAACAACTCGTGCCGCGCGACCAATGATGACACACGCTGAACGACTTGCTTGCTGAGTTTTCTGAACACGCTCAAACTTGCCTCTTGGGCTGCGCTTAGCCCGTCGGGGTGGCGAATGCCGGTGACAAGAACGCGACACTCACGGTATTTCTGACTACCATTGTGGCATGTATCGCTGGCTCACACTCGCTCTGTTCATTGGATGCAACCGTTCGCTGGATGCAACAACCGAGGAATGTTCTGCCGACCTGGAATGCTTGGCTGCTGACGGAGTCAGCGAGTGCATTGACTGCGTGCCGATTTGCCAAGAAGACCACCTGCCAACCGAAGACCGACGCCACCTCACCGACCCGATCGACTACGAGATCCGCCCGCCGGCCGGGGGACCCCACAACCCGTGTTGGTACGACTGGGGCGTGTACACCTCAGAAGTGCCGGATGACCGGTGGGTACACAACCAAGAACACGGCGGCGTGGTGTTTCTGTACAACTGTCCCGATGGATGCGAAGCCGAAGTCGAGGCACTGGTGGCGGCATTCGGGTCCCGCGAACGCGTGATCATCAGCCCCTATGCTGGCATGCGCTGGCGATTCGCCGCATCGGCATGGGAACGGCGCATTCTCTTGAACTGCCTCGACCTCGACAAGTTGGACCGGTTTTACAACGCCCACTTCGCCAATGGGCCCGAAGACGTGGCATCGATGGCGCCGGGTGGGTGCATGGAAGACGAGCAAACGGACGCGACCGAGTCGGACTCTGGTGACACCGAACGCGACTCCGGCACCGCAGAGGACTCGGGCGGTTCACTGCGCCGCTGACGGCTTCGCTTCGCCCCATACCGACCACTCTTCATTCGCGTAGCGGTAGACCTTTGTGCTGATCGGATGGTTCGATTCCTCGGCCATCTTGGCCACTCCAACCGACAACACCCGGTCAAGCGAGGGGTTGCCGGGCACCCAGGCGACGACAATGCCGGGAACCGGCCACGCCACCACAACCGGAACGGGCGCCAACGAAGTCAATATCTCGGGCGTCACCATGACCAGGCCTTCTCGACCGTCGTCCTGTTGACGAACCCAGTAGTGACCGATGTCCGGAACCTGTTTGCGTTCAAAGCCCGCCGAGCGACTCGGTTCCAATGCAGTGCTTGGCGCGACCACCTCACCGTCCGCATGAGTGGCGTAACGCCAGCCGTTTGCGGTCAGCACGGTCGCGCACACTTGAACGGCCTCCGCCGCGGCTCGACACACCAGTTCGGCAGCCGGACCAGTGATACCCTTCTCTGCGGCATGAAGTCGGTATTGCTCGACCACATCGACGGGTTCGACCACCGCACCGATGGGGCCAGCAGCAGCGGCCCAGCCGACTGCCGTCAGCAAGGCAATCACTCCGAGAGGGCCTTCTTGTCAGTCGCGGAGCCCACCGACCCTCGAAAATCCGATGCCGCACGTTGGGCTTCCAGCAAGTCCGTCATCTGTTGATTCATGTGTCGTTGCCGCACGCACAGCGACTTGGCCATCGCATGAATGAGTTTGTACGCGGCCAGACTCTCCTCATCGACCAGCATGTTGAAGAGGTTTGAAGGAAATCGAAACGCGGTCGCATCGCTCTCCGCGATCACGCTGGCGCTGCGGGGCGAGTTGTCCAGGATTGCCATTTCACCAAAACAGGCGTGCGGCTCGAGGCGTGCCACCTCGCGTGCTGGAGCGAACGGATCGCGCTTCTCGACGCGCGCTGTGCCATCGAAGAGGACATACCAAGCGCTCCCTTCATCGCCCTCCCGAAAGATCGCTTGGTCGCGGCGAAACCGCTGCAGCTGCATGATTTGAACGATGTCGCCCAGTTCGTCGGGCTCAAGGTCGCAGAACAGGGTGGTTTCCAACAGAAAATCGATCACCTGTTCGAGTGTGAGACTTTGCTCCATACAATCCTCGCTTGGGCACCACTTTTACCACAGATCATTCTCGTGCAGGGGCAATGGGTGTGGTTGAGGTGTGCAGTGTTCCCCCACGCGTTAGGAAACGTCCAAGCCAAGGAGGGCACGCCGATGGGACTGCGAGACCGTTTGATTCGCAAGGTAAAGCAGGTTGCAGCCGAGTTCAGCGGCGAACACTCGGAGACGCCCATCGATGCACCCGAACCCTATGCACGGCCCGGCGTGCCCAACGAAAATGCCGAAGTCGTCATGGCGAAACTCAACCGGCCAAAGCGCAAGAAGCCGTCCGAATAATTCATTCGACCCCGGTCCAAGTCCGCGAATGCATTGCCCAACCGACCGCTTCCGTGGGTTCAGTTTCAACTGAGGGTTGGTTCGGCTGACCGGGCACGCTACACTGGCAGCGATGTACGTCTTGGGCCTCAGCTGTTTCTACCACGACTCCGCAGCATGCTTGCTTCGCGACGGCATTCCCGTAGCAGCCGCCTCTGAGCAAGCCTTCACCCGAAAAAAACACGATGAAGCGTTCCCCAAGCACGCCATCCGGTGGGCGCTGGACGAAGCAGGCATCGGCATGGATGAAGTGGAGTTGGTGGCCTTCTACGACAAACCCCTCGTGAAGTTCGAGCGAATCCTGAAGAGCCACCTCGCCTCATTCCCGAAATCATTTGCGCAGTTCGCGCGCGGGATCCCCAGTTGGTTCAGCACCAAGTTGCGCCTCGACAAACTGCTGGCGCGTGAATTTGGCTACACGGGCGCCATTGTCTACGGCCACCACCATCTCTCGCACGCCGCCAGCGCGTTCTACGCGAGCGGCTGGGAGGAGTCGACCGTGCTCACGGTTGACGGCGTGGGCGAATGGTCCACGGCAACGTGGGGCGTTGGTCGCGGAAAAACCGTGGAGTTGTTGGGCGAGATCCGATTCCCCCACTCCCTTGGATTGCTCTACTCGGCATTCACGGCCTACCTGGGGTTCAAGGTCAACTCGGCGGAATACAAGGTGATGGGCCTCGCGCCCTATGGCGAACCCAAGTACGTCGACAACATCAAATCCATGTTTCGCCTCAAGCCGGACGGGACCTTCCGGCTGGACATGGAGTGTTTCGACTTCGATCATGGATTGCGGATGTACAACGAGCGCTTTGAAGCGGTCATGGGCCGCCCCACCCGCGCGATGGAGTCGGGTCCGCTCGAGCAGTTCCACAAAGATGTGGCCCGTTCGATTCAAGAAGTGGTCAACGAGACCATGGTCAACCTCGCGGCCACCGCAGTCGAGGCCAGCGGGATCCCCCGGCTTTGCATGGCCGGCGGCGTTGCGTTGAACTGCGTGGCAAACGGCCACGTGATGCGCAGCTTGGCCGTTGAAGACCTGTTCGTCCAACCCGCAGCGGGAGACGCGGGTGGCGCGATGGGGGCTGCACTCTGGGCTTGGCACCAACTGCTCGACAAGCCCCGCGAGTGGAGCATGAAAAACGCCTACCTCGGACCCGGGTACACCGACGACGAAGTGCAAGCGGCGCTCGACTCCTTTGGAGCGGTGTACACCCGAATGGAGCGGCCGGAGTTGCTGAACCGAACCGCCGAACTCATTGACCAGGCGAACGTCGTGGGTTGGTACCAGGGTCGACTCGAGTGGGGCCCACGCGCCCTGGGCCACCGGAGCATTCTCGGCGATGCACGCCACCCTGAAATGCGCGACATCATCAACCGAAAGATCAAATTTCGCGAGGGTTTTCGACCGTTTGCCCCAAGCGTGCTGGAAGAAAGCGCCAGTCAATACTTCGAGATCGACCGCCCGAGCCCATACATGCTGCTGGTTGCCCCCGTTCGCGAGGATGCAACCCCGCTGCCTGCCATCACCCACGTGGATGGCTCGGCCCGCGTTCAAACCATCAACCGCAGTCAAGACGCGCTCTATTACGACCTGATTGCCGCATTCCGGGAGCGAACCGGCTGCAGCGTCGTCATCAACACCAGCATGAACGTGCGCGGAGAACCCATCGTGAACTCGCCGCAGGACGCCTATCAATGCTTCATGAGGACGCACATGGATGCACTGGTCTGCGGCTCCTTTGTTCTGTTGAAGGAAGACCAGCCCAGCATGGAGCTGGCTTCGGCGGAAGAAGCATTCGGACTCGACTGACCGGTTTCTGACAATCGGTCACCGACGGTGGCCCATTTCAGGATACACTTGGATGCAGAGGAGATTTTCATGCGCACAATGCTCGTATTTGGAACTTTGGCCACGCTGGCTGGGTGTGGCGCTGCCGACTTGGAGGTGGGCGAAGACGCGTTCTTCGACGTCGACTCGGATGGCGATGGATTGACCGACCAAGAAGAAGCCGATTTGGGCTCTGACCCGGAAAACGCCGACTCGGACTCGGACGGCTTTGCCGACGGTGAGGAGGCCGACTGGTACACCGACCCGACCGACCCCAATGACCACCCCTACGAAGGCGGATGGCCCATCGATTCGTGTCGAAACGACCTCGTCCCCTCCGGCATGGCCGAGGGCGATGTGATCAACGACGTCAAGTTGGTCGACCAGTACGGCGAAGAAGTGCGGATCCACGACTTCTGCGACCACGTCTTGCTCATCGAGCACGCAGGCTTTGGTTGAGGTGGGTGCACTGCAAGTGCACCAGAGCTGGAAGCTCTGTACCGTGAATACAAGGATCAAGGACTGCTTGTGATCACCGCCATGACCGGCGGGGCGGCAGTCGACACCAAAGCATGGGCCGACACCTACGGCCTGACGGCCCCTGTGGTGGCCGATGCGCCAGCGAACCTTGCCGGTGAGTGGGGCGTCAGCGCCATTCCATCGCAGCACCTCATCGGCCGTGGCGGAGTCATTCTGTCGACCAACAAGTTCCATATTGGAATCGATGAGATCGGCGCAGCACTCGCACGCTGACCGACCGCACCCCACAGGCGATGAATGCCCCTCTCCGCGAGGGGCATTCTGGTTTTCGGTTGTCATGAAACCGTCCAGACCCACAAAATGCCCCAATCTGGGCGCCAACAGAGGTACCATCACGGCCCGAGGAGGCCGCATGCTGTCCACCCTGTTCCGAATCGTTGTTCTCACCTTGATCACCGCATCTGCAGCGTGGGCAAGCTCCATCCAGCTGCTGCCCGCGGGCCCCATGATCGCCGATGGAGTGACCCCCGTTCCGCTGCACGTGTGGGTGCCGCAACTTGGCGATGCCGACAAGGTGAAGATCAAGCCGGGTCACGGCAAAATCACCGCGACCAATCGGTTTCCAGGGGGAGTGGTTGCGGCAAGCTGGGTACCAGCCCGCGAAGGAACCCCCACATCGTTGCCCATCACCGTGACGGTTCGGCGGCGGGGTGCTGCACCAGAGGTCGTCGAGCTCGCCGCACCGCTCGTTCCTCCTCGGACCGGATCCATCACCGTGACAGCGGCCGGCGAATGGGAGCCCGGTCAAGAGGCCGTGCAACTCCGGTTTGAACTCCAGGGCACATCGGACCAAGCGACGGCGGAACGGCGCCTGTTGATCGCCGCTTCGCTGGGCACCCTGACCGAGGCGGTTCCAATGGGGGATGGCACCTTCTCGGCGCGGTGGATGCCTCCGGCGTCCGTGCCGCAAGCACGCACCGTGATCGTCACCGCCGTCGACGCCAGCGCTCCCGACTCGATCACCGGATGGACGAGCTTCCCGCTGCTGGCAGAGCAGAGCCTCACGTTCGGGGCCACGCCCGATAGTCAGAACGTGTTGACGATTGGCGACCGGACGTACGGACCGAATCGATCTTCTCCCGCGGGGACGGTGGCTTTTGATGCGCTCGTGCACCCGGCGGTTCGAACCGGTACGCTCAGCAGCACACTCGCCGACGGCCGGAGCTTGGATGTTCCGGCACCGCTGCCTCTTGCCGAATACCCGCGTGTGAGTTTCTTTCCGCAACCGGCGGCGATTCCCACCGGCTCAAGCCACACCATTCTACTGGCAGCCACCGATCCCGCCGGGCAGCCCCTCGTGCGACCCACCATCACCGTGCAGACGCAGAGCGCAACGTTGGGGACCGCCTTGCCGACCACCGTTCCGGGTGTGTTTGCCTTGACGACCACATTCACGGGAAATCCCGGGTCGGTGACCTTATCGGCATCGATGAAGGACCCCGCTGCATTGGTGAACAAGCTGCAGAAGGCGGAGACCAGCCTTCGCTTGCTTCCGGGATTGCCGACGGTGTCGATGACCGCCAATCCCAACCCACTGCCGCTCGACGCGCGTCAACTGGCGTTTCGCGCCACGGTTGAGGATTGGTCGGGCGCGCGAGTCCGGAACACGATGCCCGGCATCTCGGCAATGCCCGGACGATTGCTCAGCCGAACGGCCAATCGCGGCAATGGCGAATACGAGATGAAGATCCGGCCGGCCGGTGACAGCACCACCGCGATTGCAGTGCCCCGCTTCGAGGGCTCCCCGCTTCCAGCTGCGGGATTGCTGGTTTGGCCGGCCCATGCATCGGTGGACACGCAGGGGACCGTGCAAGTTCTCGCCGCCGTCGTGGATGCCTTCGGTCACCCAGTGGCCGACCAGGCGATCGTCCTCACCGCACCCGGCGGCGGTTCATTCGAGCCGAACATCCGCAGCAACTCCAATGGGATCGCCATCGCGACCTACACCGCAAATGCGAACCCGGGGCTCTTCACCATTCAGGCAAAAGCTCGGGGCTTCACCGCCCATACTGGCGTGTTTCATGGTGACACTGCCGCCAGCCCGGGGCCGGTTCAGAGCGGGGACGCGGCGACCATCGCTCGCCGGAAGGCATTGGTTCCGGTCGTTGGAACCATCCGGGTCGTTCGCGAGATCGCACCGCCCCCACCGCCCGTGGTCGTGGCGCCGCCACCGCCGCCTGCAGCGGCCGCACCGCCCCCCGCCCCACCGCAACCCGTCGCCCCCGCCGCACCGCAAGCACCGGCCGCACCCGCACCGCCGGCGCCGACCGTGGCCACGACCCCACCGGCCGCCGCTGGTCCAGCGGCCGCTCCTGCGCGCTCGCCCGCCTCCACGGCGGGAGGCGGCTACGACGCAACCATCGCGCTGCATGGCGCCTTTCACGGGTTCAAGCAAACCGCCGATGGCGCTTCGGACACGGTGCCGCCCACCGCGAGCTACTCGCGAACGCTCGCACCGGGGATTCGCGCGGATGCGAACTATGCGTTCAGCGGTACGCCTTGGTCGGCAGCAATCGACTTTCGCCTGATCAACGACGTGGTCAACGTGGGCGACAAGGTTCACGGATTCAACAACCTTTCAGTGATGGCCGGGGGCCGGTACCACCTGTCGGAAATCTCCGTTGGCGCGCCGTACATCTCGGCGGGCCTCGAGCGAACGCAGACCACCATTTTTCAGTCCACGGCGACCACTCCCCTCGCTCCGGCGATCCAGAACTTGTATGGCCTTCGGGTGGGCGGTGGATTGAAGTTGGAGCCCGTGTCCGGAATTGGTCTGGACGTGCGCCTCGCCGAGCTCTTCGCGCCCTACCCGATCGCCACCATCGTGGGTGTGCGTGCTTCCAAGGCCCTCGCGGGCGACTTCGCGGTTGTTGGTGGCTTAGAGGCAGACATTAAGCACATCGGGCTCGCCGTCGACGGTACCCCCATTCAGATCACGGACACCCAGGTCGGCCTGTACGCGGGCCTCACCTACGCCAGTTTTTAGCATCCTCCGGGCGCGCACCCTGCGCCGAAACTTCCCGTGCCCGATGCCCTTGAAGGTCTTCGGGAGGCATGATGAAACGAACCGCTCTCATCGCTGCACTTGGGGGACTGTCGTGCACTCCACCGGTGCGTGATGGCGTCAAGCCCACGGCGGTCGAAGCCGCGGATACCGGCGACCCCGTCGATTGTGAAGCGCCGTTCACCGCCTATTGCGATGCCGATGGCGATGAGTGGGGCGACTCGAGAATTTGGGCCAGTGTTTGCGAGCTTCCACCCGGCCACACGCGACAAGGTGGGGACTGCAACGACCTGGATGCCGCGGTGTCGCCCGGTGCTGTTGAGGCTTGCAATGGTGTGGATGACAACTGCGATGGCGCCATCGATGAAGGACTGACCACGGCGCAGTGGTTCCCCGATGCCGACGGCGACGGGTACGGCATCGAGTCTGGAGCGATCGAGTCGTGCTTGGATACTGGACCCCCCGGTCATTCAACGATGGCCGGTGACTGCGACGACCTCGACGAAGCCACCCATCCCGGCGCCAACGAACGGCTGAACCGCCAAGACTCCGACTGCAGTGGATTGGTCGACGATCTGACGGTGAACGACGCGCAGCATTCGCTCCATGACCCGCTCGAAGACGCTGAATTCGGGTCGAGTCTTGGGGGCGACCGTGACCTGAATGGCGACGGCACAACCGACCTTGTCGTGGGGATGCCGGGCGCAAACGCGGTGGCTGTGTACAGCGGCAACGCCCCTCCCGAGGATTTGGTTTTGGCCGAAGCATGGGCTGAACTCGATGGACGCGAGTCCAGCGTCCGCTTTGGCCATGCGGTCGACTTTATTGACGACCTGGATGGCGATGGCGCGACAGACCTGGCGGTTGGTGACCCTTCGGTCTCCGCTCCGACGGGCTGTACTGGCAGGGTCACTCTGTTGCTTGGGCCCTTCGACGGGACGGCGACATCGGACCCCGCGGTATTGGACGTGTACGCCTCCCCCGGCGAGGACATCGGGGCGACGGTGGCCAGCTTGGGAACATCCGCTGCTGGCACGGTGCAAGTGGCCGCGGCGGGAACCAGCAAGGTGTTTGGCGGTGCAGCCGTACTGATCATCGAGGCGGGATTCAGCGGCGAACGCCTCTCGGCCTCCATCGAGTCGGAAATCGGAACGGCGGCGTCCGGCAGCGCCTTGGGCACGGCAATCGTGGGTCGCATCGACCTGAATGGTGACGGACTCGAAGACCTCCTTACCGGCGATCCCTCTGGTGGGTGCGCCCCGTCACCCGATGCGGCGACGGCCTGCGGATCGGTCCATGCGTTCATGGCCCCATTCGCGACCACGATCGCCGTGGAGGAGGCCGACACGACCCTCTACAGCACCCACCCTCTGGACGAATTCGGTCGCTCGTTGGCGAGTGCAGGCGACTGGAACGGCGATGGCATCGCGGATGTCTTGGTCGGCAGCCCGGGCCACTCGGGTGGTGATGGGCGTGCGCATGCCCTTCAGTGGCCGTTGGATGGCCCCACGGACATCGACGCAGAGTCTGTGGCTATGGTCACATTCGTCGGCGGCTTCGGCAGCATGGGCGCCTCGGTCGCCAGCCTCGGTGATGCCGATGGAGACGGGTATGCGGATGCGGCAGTGGGGGCTCCGGACCATGACTCCGCGGGTGGGGTCTTCGTATTCTGGGGTGGAACCATCGACGGTACGGTGACCGCAGAGAGCCGGGTCCTGGGGACCGATGACCACACCGGCATTGGGCGCAACGTTCACGGCATTGTCAGCGAGCCCGGAGGACCCGGCAGGCGGCTGGTCGTGAGCGGTATGCTCAAGGCCCCGACCGGCGGCGATGAACGGCCGGCCGAATCCGGCTCCATCTGGTTCTTCTCCGTACCCTGAGCTGCACCGCACGTCCGGAATGCCGACCGCTCCCATCCGCTATACTCATGCCGTGCGCAACCCCCTTCAACCCGGCGACATCATCGAACGCTATCGCGTGGAGTCCACGCTGGGTGAAGGCGGTACCGCACGGGTGTATCGGGTGCGACACACCGCTCTGGATACGGTTCACGCCCTCAAGGTGCTGACCATCGATCACCCCAAGCTGCGCGGGCGATTGATGGCCGAGGGCAAGGCCCAAGCGGCCCTGAACCACCCCAACCTCGTTCCCGTGCGCGACGTGATCGACATTGACGGGACGCCCGCACTGCTCATGGACTTCGTCGCTGGCCAGAGCCTCGACGCCCTGTTGCACCATGGCCTCCCCCCGCCCCACGAAGCGTTGCGTTTGTTCATCGGAATTGCCACCGGTGTGGCGTATGCCCATGCAAGAGGGTTTGTTCACCGCGACCTCAAACCGGCCAATGTGCTCCTCGACCAGACCGCCCACCCTTCCATCCCGCGGGTCACCGACTTTGGGTTGGTTCGTGTCTTGCGTGAACCGAGTGGACAGGAACGCCGGACCGCCGTCGGCGTCATGATGGGAACCCCAGGCTACATGGCGCCCGAACAGCTCCGCGACTCGCACACTGCCGATCAGCGGACCGATGTGTTTGCCCTGGGAGCACTGCTCTACACGCTTGCTACGGGGGAAGCGCCCTTCAGTGGTCCCGACCAACTGGATGTCATGAATGCAACAGCCGAGGCCCGGTACGTGCGGCTGCGCGACCGGGAGCAAACCGACGCCAGTGGGCGATTTGATGCGGTCATCGACAGGTGCCTGCGGGTCGACCCGGCCGCCCGCTACCCAACCATCGATGCACTCCTGCAGGACTTGGAACCCGCCCCAACCCCGCTCGTTTCGAATCAGACATTGGACTGGGATCGCGGCTCGCCGATGCACGAACCCACCGTTGGAGACGATGCCCCGAACCAGGCCCCCACTCGCATCGACGCAGCGCCCGCAACGAAGCACCCGACGGCCCTGATCGTCGATGAGCAAGGAACCGGCTTCACCGTTCAGATTAGCGTTCACCTTGATCCGAACGGCACCGACATGGTTTCGCCGCCCAACATCAGCCGGGACACCGCGGTGGCCGCGCAAATATCGGCCTCGGTCGCACTGGGTGCGCACGCAAACAGGATCGGTGTCCGGTGGGGGTTTCGCGGCGTTTCCGCCGAGGTTCGCGGGACGTCGCTGGGCCTTCCATTGGCTGTGGCCATTTGGTGCGCCCATCACGGACGAACCGTGCCCGCCGGTGTCGCGTTCACAGGTGGCCTCGACATGGACGGACGGATCGCTGCCGTTTCGGGCCTCCCGGCCAAGCTCCGAGCCGCCGCGACCAATGGTTTCCGGACCGTTCTTGTGCCCGCACACGGCCAAGGGAGATGCGCCGCACCCGACGGCCTCAACGTGGTTCCCGTTGAGACCTTTGACGCGGCCATTCGCGAATTGTTCGACGCTTCGGAGGGAAACAAAACACGTTTCCTTCGATGGGAATCCGGCCTCTTCCTGCTCCCGGTGTTCCTCGCCATCACCGGCCTCACCTCCGCCATCGAGCCCATGCTCATCGATCCCGTCTTGCGGGTCAGCCACGGCGAGCTGCCCGCAGACAACACGGCCATCGTGGCGTTTCCACCCCAGCGGGATGCTCGGGCCCTGCGATCGACCCACCCTGCGACCATCGACGCCTTGGTTGCTTCGGGGGCCAAGGCCATCTTTTTCGACGTGATCATGCTGGCCGAGACCAACGATGATGACGCCTTGGCTGCGGCAATCGAACGCGCCGATGCGGCGGGTGTGCCGGTGATTTTGCCGTTGATGACGGAAAACGAACTCGTCCTTCACCCCGAGTCGGACGCATTGCGGGCGGCGGCTCGCTTCGGCGCCGTGTTGGCGCAAGCAGACACAACCTTCTGGCAGGTCCGCCGCGCCCCGATGCGTGTCCACAGCATCGATGGTGGTGCCTTCTGGCATGCCGCCGTACAGACGGTGCGTGCCCACCTCAACGTCGACGCCGAACCCTCGATTCGCGACGGCGTTTTGCAGGTCGGCCCCAACCGAAATCCGGTGTGGGCCGACCTCGCCTACCTCCACCCCACCGAGGCAAGTCCGATCGTGGAGTACGGCGACTTGGACGCCTACCGCGAATTGCGAGGGCGCTCGATCTTGATCGGCGAAATGGGCGGAGCCGATGACGTGCATCGGGTCGCGTCGGGAGCAGTCTACGGTGTGCAAATCGAAGCCGCCCTGATCGAGACCCTTTTGCAACAGCGCGCACCGCGAATGGTGCAGCCGGAGGTCAATGCTGGCTTTTCGCTGCTGATCGGCCTCTGCACGGCGTGGCTGGGCATGGCGGTCCCGTACCGACGACGCGGATTGGCCTGGGTTGTCCCCCTCGCCGGACTGGCCATTGGACTCACCCTTGTTGCAAGCAGCGTGCTGATCGCGCTGATACCCATGATTGTGGCCTCGACCATTGGCCTCTGGTTCGCCCAGAGGTGCCACCCTGAAACAAATGCCCACCGCAACCCTTCAACGACAGCGTCATGATGCAACGCCCCCTTCTTCATCGTTTGTTCTGGCTGATCGTGGTGGCGTGGTGCTTGCCCAACGGAGCGGCACACGCCGCCGAAGGCATCACCGTGACAGCCATTTCCGCACCCGACACGCGCGGATTGTGGCGCCCCGTCAAGCAGAGCGCCGCCGCCGCCCGAGTGGAGGGCGATGAGCGCACACCGCTGCGGGTCGGCATGTCCATCAACGTGGGCGACCGCTTGGTCACCGAGCAAGCTCGGGTGACGGTTCGAATCGGCCGCTCCGAGCACCTCACGATCCAGCCTGGAACCGACATGGTGGTGCGCGAACGGTCCGTGCTCCAGAGCCTCGGCTCCATCTACTATCAGGTTCGCGATGCCTTCACGGTGCAATACGGGACGGTCCAAACCGCCGTTGATGGAACCGAATTTGTGGTCGGAGGGTCCCCCGATGCGGTCGAGGTCACCGTGACCGAAGGGGCCGTTCGAGTCGAAAACGCGGGAAGAAGCGTGCGCGTCCGGAGAGGCCAACGCGTGGAAGTGGCGGGCGACGTGGCCCCTCCGGTTCCCGCCCCGGTCCCAACCAACGCAGTCCGCACCCTGCGCCAGCAAGCGTGGACACTGGCGCGACCACGCATTCGCCTTGGCGCGCTGGCGTCTGGGGGAATCAGCAACACCGAGGGCATCGCATCCGTCCGATACTTCGGATCGGTGCGCCTCCTCCCCTTCATCGACTTGGTCGCCGATGCCGAACACGGGTTGACGCCGAGCAGCCTGCGCACGGGAACCGGCGTCGGCCTGGAATGGGTCTTGGGGGGACTCAGCATCGGAGCCACTGCGGCCGTCACCCTCGAGCAATGGCAATACGATTGCGGTGGACGCTACGCGGCGCTGCATCTCGGCGGGGCAGCCCATGGCAGGTACAGCATCGACGTCTCGCGTCGGGTGTTCTTGACCGGCATGGGTCGCGCCGCCGTCACCGCATCCGGCGTCGAAGCGACGGTGGGCCTTGGCGCCGGGGTGTCGCTGTGAGCCGGGCCGTCCTGTTGCTTGCGTGTTTGAGCGGCTGCACCATGGTCGTGGTGGACGAACCGTGCGACACAGCCGAGGTGGGGCTGCCGGACCGCGACACGGGACCCTCAGCCCCCAACCGATTCATCGACGTTGGGACGGGCGCGGCGCACACCTGCGGCCTGCGGCCATCCGGCGCGATCGATTGCTGGGGTGCGAACGACGAGGGCCAGCTGGATGCTCCCGCTGGGGTGTTTGCCTCGCTTCACGTCGGGCATGCCCACGGCTGCGCCCTCGACGACGCCGGAGATGTCACCTGCTGGGGCCGAAACGACCGGAACCAGGCGAGCCTCAGCGGAAGGTTTTCTGCCATCGCCTTGGGCGGTGCCCACTCGTGCGGATTGACCGAGGAAGGCACCGTCTTATGCATTGGGAGCAACGAGGAAGGTCAACTGGATTCGCCAACCCTGCCCATGACCGCCCTCGTCGCGGGCGCAACGCACACCTGTGGACTCCTCGCTCCGGAGGAGGGCGAACAACCGCGCAGCGTTTGTTGGGGCAGCATCTCCAAAGAACCCGGTCGAACAGAACATCACACCGCGATGATCGCCGGCACGGACTGGAGCTGTTTTGCCGAGACCGACAACGATGGCATCGAATCCACGGTGTGCCTCGGCGCCAATGAACACGGGCAGCACGATGTCCCAGCCGGCGCACCCATTGCGGCCGCAACGGCCGGTGCCCGTCACGGATGCGCCGTGACCAGCGACGGCACCATCGAGTGCTGGGGCGCCAATGATGCTGAGCAGCGGTTGGCACCTCAGGGTCAATTCCAGCGCGTGATTTCCGGACCAACCAGCCTTCATACGTGCGCGTTGGAAGCCAGCAACGACGCCCCCGAGGCGGGCACCGCGGTGCACTGCTGGGGACTGAATGCAGAAAACCAACTCGAACCGTGAAACTTTCGCGGGTTCCAACCCTTGATGGGCAGTGTCGCTTTCCTCTTCACACTGATGGGACCCAATGCACACGGTCAGAGCCAATCTTGATAGGGAGTACCCGCCGCACTTTCACTCCCCATGGATGCCCATGAATTCCCACGACACCATGCCCGGCCTGGTTGAGGCCTTTGAGCGAGACCCGTCCGAAGGCGGCGCCCTTCTGCGTGCGTTTATGCAGCACGTGGCCAAGGTCGCTCGCCCGTACCCCGCTGCGTACTTCGCACTCGGGCAAAAAACGGCCGATGCGGTCGACGACCTGGGCAACCGGTCATTCAGCAGCTGCGCTGCAATTGAAAAGGGGCGATTTCCGTTTTCGGGGCGACGCCCCTTCGCCGCATTTGTTGAAGAGCAGTTTGATGGGCGAACCATCCGGTACCACGCCTTCTACGCGAAACTGTCGATCACACGGGAAATTCTGCGGGACGACTACGCCTTCAACCTCCGCCGGGATCCCGTACTCCGTTGGCGCGCCGAGCTGTACGCAGACATTGGCGACATCCTGAAACGCGAATGCACCCCTGTCGCACAAGGCCGCGGTGTCCCGCCAAAATGGGCGCGGAGGGGCGCGGGCATTCAGATGATCCGGCCGTTGGAATTCGCGGTCGCGCGGGTCCGCGAACAAACCACCGCCGACCTCTCCGAGCGGGTTCTCACCGTCATCGAGTTGGCCGGGCCCCAGACTCAATCGCGACTCACGCAAGTCATGGAGGACGTGATCGGGGCGCCCGAGGCGGATGAACCGACCGCAGTCTCGACCGCCGGCGATGCCGACGAACGGCTGGGGATTCGGTCGGCAGTGGCTGCAGCATGGCAAACCCTTGAGCCGACCGACAAAGCCTTGATCATCGCCCTTGCGCAGGGTGCATCCTATGAGCAACTCATCGAGGGGCATCCCGACTTGAGCAACAAGGTGGCCGTTAGCCGGGCCGTCAACCGCGTGGGCAGCGTGTTTTTGGCCGTCGTGCTCGATGCCGTGGGAGGCAAAGCCACGCCGGAAGCCACGCCCCGCGCCCTGCTTGAGCCCATTATGGCGGTCCTGGCTGAACTGTACCCCCGAGACTTTGCGTAGGAGGCCCCGTGTCGAAAGAACTCTACGAATCCCTGTTCGACCCCGACCGGCGCCACGAAGGAACCGACGACCTCGTGGCCGCATTCGCTCGAATTGGTCGGGTCCGCAAGGCGGCTTACGACCTCGCCAACGACGAAATGCATGAGGGCACCTGGGCAACCGAGGTCGAAGCCGAGGCAACAGCGGCGCGGTTTGCCGCCGAGGACCGCAGCGCTTCAGCGGCCGTCTACAGCGGGGGCGGGTACCGCGTCCGATTGGAACGCGTCAAAGAAACCTGGACGGTGCTCCAGCTTGGTGGACCGCCCGGGGCCAGCCTGAAGCTTGGGGAGTCATGGATTGTTCTCCAGCCAGGCCAACCCACTGAAATTCCCATCCAAGAATGGCCAAAGAACCTCACCCTGATCGATTTGACGGGGTTGGAGATCACCCTCTCCCAATAGCGTTTAGAGCGCACGCCACCGCGTCCGGGGGACTCCGGCGCTGGCCGGGGGCGGATTGGCGCCAAGCATGTAGACGGCACGACGGTTCAACGCGTTGTCCACGCCATCGGCAGTGTCCACGGCAAGCCAAGACTCCCCAAAGCCACTGTAGAAGATGGGGATGTCCAGCCCGCTGTTCCGGAGCCA